>JBKCHQ010000196.1:0-17855 GCA_046302715.1 Bacteroidia bacterium
GCAGCTACCACAATTTTATACGTATCGGCAATGATTTCGAGCGACTCGGCATCGCAACCGCTCACCACTTTTACTATGCGCGAAAGGGTATGTTCCTTATCGCCCGGGTTGATGCGTTCGGGCGAGTACCCAACCTTAAAATCGGTACCAAATTTAAGACCTGACATTTCTTCGAGGATGGGAATGCAATCTTCCTCCGTACAGCCGGGGTAAACCGTAGATTCAAACACCACATAATCGCCCTTTTTCAAGACAGAACCTACACTGCGACTTGCAGATAAAAGCGGTTTTAAATCGGGTTGATTATGTTCGTCAATAGGCGTGGGCACTGCAACAATAAAAAAGCGGGCCTGAGCCAGTTCATTGGGTTGAGCGGTAAAATGTATGGAGCAGCCATCGAATTCTTCCGGTGCAAGCTCCTCGCTGGGGTCAATGCGTTGCCGCATCATATCTACACGACGCTCGTTGATATCGAACCCGATAACGTCAATTTTTCGAGCAAATTCAAGGGCAATGGGTAATCCAACGTACCCAAGGCCTACCACAGCCAATTTTTCCTTTTTGTTGATTAAGTCGTTATACAAATTCATGTCAGGAGGTTTTTATCGCGAAGTGCATAAATGCGTTCAATTATTTCAACCACTTTAAGGCCTTCCAATGCATTGGTGGTTGCGCTGGATTTGCCTTGCAGCGTTTCAATTACGTTTTGAATGATAAAATGATGGTTGGCGGCCGATCCTTTGTAGGCACCATAATCGTTCGCCGGACTAGAGGGTGGCAGTTCGGGCATGGTATAATCTTTAATGTGGCAATATTCCACCTCGTTCATATACTGACCGCCAATCTTAATACTGCCCTTTTCGCCTATTACCGTAAGCGAACTTTCGAGATTTTGGTTCCATACCGATGTAGAATAATTAATACACCCCATGCCTCCATTCACAAAACGGAAATTCACCAAGCCCGAATCTTCGAAATCGGTAAGGTCTTTATGATTAAAATCGGCAAATTTGGCCTGTATCTCGTCAATATCCCCAAAAAGCCAGTACATAATATCAATGAAATGCGAAAACTGAGTAAATAATGTGCCTCCGTCCATACGCTGTATGCCTTTCCAGGTACCTTTTTTATAGTAACGCTCGTCGCGATTCCAGTAGCAATTTACCTGAACCATAAAAATCTCGCCCAAAAGACGGCGGTCAATAACATCCTTAATCCACTGTGATGGTGGTGAATAGCGATTTTGCATTACACAAAACACCTGACGAGAAACCTGAAGCGCTTTAAAAATAACCTGCTCACATTCGGCTTTTGAGAGGCCCATGGGCTTTTCGCACACAATATGCTTACGGTGTTCGAGGGCAAGTAGCGAATGTTCGGCATGCACACCGTTGGGCGAGCAAATGTTGGCGACGTCAAATTCCAATCCCGATGCAAATAAGGCTTCGGCCGAATTAAAATAGGGCACATCAAAATCCTTAATGCCCAAATCTTCGGCAGGCAGCACATCGGCTATGGCTACAAGTTCAGCATCTGGGTTGCGTCGAATCATCTCGGCATGGCGTTTACCAATATGACCGGCTCCCAAAACAGCAAAACGTACTTTATCTGAATGCATCATTATTTATAGGGAATGTACTTTACTCACTTTATTATTCTCGAGCTTGTAACGCTCCTTACTTTCTGGGCATGTAGCCATACCCTCTGCATCAAATTTTAGCTTGTGCCCGTATTCACTCATCCAACCGGTTTGTCGGGCTGGATTACCGATTACTAAGGCATAATCAGGAACATTTTTGGTTACTACAGCACCTGCTCCGATGAAGGCATATGCACCAATATCGTGGCCACAGACAATTGTTGCATTGGCCCCAATCGACGCGCCTTTGCCTACATGCGTTTTAAGGTAGGCATCTCTGCGGTTTACTGCACTACGTGGATTTATAACATTGGTAAATACCATCGAAGGTCCAAGAAAAACATCATCGTCGCAGGTAACCCCTGTGTAAATAGAAACATTGTTCTGAATCTTAACATTGTTACCCAAAACAACTTCGGGCGATATTACCACATTTTGACCAATATTACAGTTTTGACCAATGGTACAACCCGGCATGATATGCGAAAAATGCCATATTCGGGTGCCTTCGCCGATGGAGCAACCTTCGTCAATAACCGCTGATGGATGTGCTTTGTATAATAGGTCTGTCATTTAGGTAGATTGAAATTCGCGAGGGGTAATGACCCACTCGGGCAAGGTTTTAAAATACTCCCAGGTTTTTTTCATGCCTTCGGAGCGACTTACTTTGGGCTCCCATTGTAGCAGCTCCTTAGCCCTCGAAATATCAGGCTGACGCTGTTTAGGGTCATCGGTAGGAAGCGGTTTGTAGATTATTTTTTGTTCTGTGCCGGTAAGTCGAATAATTTCTTCGGCAAAGTCGCGGATCGAAATTTCGTCAGGGTTTCCGATGTTTACCGGATAGGGGTAATCGCTTAATAACAAACGGTAAATTCCGTCAATTAAATCGTCCACAAAGCAAAACGAGCGGGTTTGTGAGCCATCTCCGAATACCGTGATATCCTCACCCCTTAGCGCTTGTCCCATAAATGCAGGCAAAGCTCTGCCGTCGTTTAAGCGCATGCGCGGACCGTAGGTATTAAATATTCTCACGATGCGCGTTTCTAAACCATGAAAGGTGTGATAGGCCATAGTGATAGCTTCCTGAAAGCGTTTGGCTTCGTCATACACACCACGTGGCCCAATAGGATTAACATTTCCCCAATAATCTTCATTCTGAGGGTGAACCGTGGGATCGCCATAAACTTCAGAGGTTGAGGCTATAAGCATACGGGCTTTTTTAACACGGGCCAATCCCAACAAATTATGCGTGCCCAGCGAACCAACTTTAAGGGTTTGGATGGGAATTTTTAAATAGTCGATGGGGCTTGCCGGAGAGGCGAAGTGTAAGATATAATCCAGTTCACCGGGAACAAATACAAATTTTGAAACGTCGTGATGGTAAAACTCGAAATATTCGTTGCCAAACAAATGTTCGATATTGCTTAATGAGCCTGTAATGAGATTGTCCATTCCCACTACTTTGCATCCTTCGGCAATAAATCGGTCGCAAAGATGCGAACCTAAGAAACCTGCGGCGCCCGTTATGAGTACTCTTTTACCTTGAATGTCTGCCATTATTTCGACTTTTTAACCGGTTTACGACCAATGCTGTAATATGCCAATCCAGCCTTTTTCATCTGATCAGACGTGTAAAGATTTCGGCCGTCAAAAATAACTTTATGGCCGATTGCTGCATGCATTTTTTCGAAATCCGGATTTCTAAATGCGGCCCATTCGGTACAAATTACCAATGCATCTGAATTTTCGAGCGCAGCATATTGATCGTCAGAAAAATCAATTCGCTCGCCATACAGTTTACGTACATTATCCATGGCTTCGGGGTCAAAAGCACGAACCTGAACATTTTCCTCAATTAAGGCATCAATGATGTGAAGCGCCGGTGCTTCGCGTATATCGTCGGTGTCGGGCTTAAATGCCAGGCCCCAAATAGCTATACATTTTCCTTTCAATTCGCCGTTAAAAAACTTTTTAATGCGAGGCAGTAAAATGCTTTTTTGCTCATGATTGACCTGCATTACCGATTTTAAAATCCTAAAATCAAAGTTTACCTCGTCGGCAGATTTTACTAATGCGGTAACATCCTTTGGGAAACAACTGCCTCCGTAACCAATACCTGGAAACAGGAAGCGTTTACCGATGCGCTGATCAGATCCGATACCGATGCGCACCTGATCTACGTCGGCACCCAGCAATTCGCAGAGATTGGCCATTTCGTTCATAAACGAAATTTTCATGGCTAAAAAGCTGTTTGCCGCATACTTGGTAAGCTCGGCCGAACGCTCATCCATAAATAAAATGGGATTGCCTTGACGCACAAAAGGCAGATAAAGCTCCTCCATTATTTTACGGGCACGTGCCGAACTGGTGCCAATAACCACACGGTCGGGCTTCATAAAATCCTCCACAGCAAAACCTTCCCTTAAGAATTCGGGATTCGAAACCACGTCAAAATCGGCTTTTGCATGTGCGGCAATGGCCTGATGCACCTTTTCGGCGGTTCCAACCGGCACAGTACTTTTATCTACAATTATCTTGTAATCGTTTTGTAAAAGATGCCCTAACTCTTTGGCCACGCCAAGTATATAGGATAAATCAGCCGAACCGTCCTCGCCTGGCGGGGTAGGTAAGGCTAGAAAAATAATTTCGGCATGATTTACCGCATCTGCCAACTGTGTAGAAAATGTTAATCTGCCTTGTTTAAGATTGCGTTCAAAATAAACATCCAACTGGGGTTCATAAATGGTTATGCTGCCCGATTGGAGTTTTTTTACTTTGTTTTTATCAATATCAACGCACAGAACATTATTGCCTGTTTCGGCCAGACAGGTTCCGGTTACCAGGCCAACATACCCTGTTCCAATAACTGCAATTCTTTTCACAATTTCTAATATTTAAAGCTTCGTATGGTGTCGATGATATGTAGCAGTTGATCTTCCTGCATTTCGGTATGCATAGGCAATGAAATAACGCGCGCGCAAAGATCTTCGGTCACAGGAAATGCCCCCTCTGTGTAGCGCTCGCTGGTATAAGCCTTTTGCATGTGTAAGGGAACAGGATAGTAAATCATAGCCGGTACATGTGCCTCCTCGAGATGTTTCTTTAAAGCTTCCCGATCAATACCTTCTGTTATTAGCGTGTACTGATGGAACACGTGGGTAGAAAAATCACTGCGTTTCGGGATTTTCAAAAACGGCAGGGCTGAAAAGGCCTCATCATAGCGTTTGGCTAAGGCATTACGGCGTGATGCATAATCATCTAATTGCTTAAGCTTTACACGTAAAATGGCCGCTTGTATGGTGTCCAGACGTGAATTAACGCCTATTTCATCATGATAGTAGCGCACTCTTTGTCCATGGTTGGCAATCATTCTGATTTTAGCTGCCAATGCATCGTCCTGAGTAAAAATGGCCCCGCCATCGCCGTAGCACCCTAAATTTTTGGAGGGGAAGAAAGAGGTGGCTCCAATGGTACCCATCGTTCCCGCTTTACGCGCTTTTCCATCACTAAAGCGATACTCGGCACCAATAGCCTGAGCGGTATCTTCAATAATATGAATATTATGCTTTCGGGCAATTTCAAGTAGCTGCTCCATCGGGGCGCACTGCCCAAAAAGATGCACCGGTACAATAGCTACAGTGCGTGATGTAATTGCGCGTTCAACGGCCTCGGGATCGATGTTAAAGGTTTCAGGATGCACATCCACCAACACTGGAGTTAATCCAAGTAGCGCTATAACTTCGGCTGTTGCCACATAGGTAAAGCTGGCGGTTATTACTTCATCGCCAGGCTTGAAGCCCAAGGCCATCATGGCAATTTGAAGCGCATCAGTTCCGTTGGCACAGGGAATAACATTGCGGCAATCGAGATAGGTTTCGAGTTCCTTTTGAAAGAACTGTACTGCTGGACCATTTATGAACGCAGTAGCATCAATAACCTCGTGGATGGCGGCATCCACATCATCTTTCATTCTCAGATACTGAGCTTTAAGATCGACCATCTGTATCGGATTCATCGCAATATATTTGCTGCGAATATACACAGATTTACAAAAGCTCTAATCGCAGCCCGAACAACAAAACATCTATATATTTGTACGGAATGGGGAAAAGATTTTTTTTGACTTTTTATTTCGGCATCATTCTGTTAAGCAGCAGTTTTGCTCAGGTTAATGTGCGCGATTCCTTGATTAAAGCGCCCATGATAATTCCCAATGTGGGATGGTGCATTCCTTCTGCCGATATGGCAAAGCGTTTTGGACAATTTACCACTGTTGGTTTTGATTTTTTATACAAAAATCCCAAGGGTTGGCTCTTTGGCGCCAATGCGCATTTTTTGTTTGGCTCAAATGTTAAGGAAACAAATATGCTCGAGGGTATTTTAACCTCTGGCGATTTTCTTATCGGGGCCGATGGCACACTCTACGATGTGCGTTATCAATTGCGAGGTTTTAATGGCGATTTGAGATTCGGTAAATTGTTGCCGATTTGGGGCCCTAACAAAAATTCGGGTCCGTTTTTTAGCCTAGGATTGGGTTTTATTCAGCATAAAATACGCCTCGAATATCAGCGCAATGCCAACATTCCGCAACTCAGCAAAGATTATATTAAAGGCTACGACCGGCTCAGCAATGGAGCGTATGTAGTACCGGCGCTCGGTTATTTTTATCTTTCGAATAACAGAAGGATTAACTTCTTTGCACAGGCCGAATTTATATTGGGACAAACGCAAAACCGCAGGTCGTATAATTACGATCAGAATGCAAGCGATTCATCAACGCGTACCGATGGTATTTTTGCTTTGAAAGTAGGTTGGATTATTCCGCTTTACGAGCGCAAACCCGACGAATATTATTTTTACTAGGTGCGTAGTATTTACACGATAGGAATTAGGCTATATGTCATCGCCATAAAAATTTTTTCGGCGTTTAATGCAAAAGCAAAATTGTGGGTGGATGGGCGAAAAAATCTTTTTGATGAACTCGAAAAGAAAGTAAAAACAATACCCCGTAATGCGAAAATCGTTTGGGTACATTGCGCCTCGCTTGGCGAATTTGAGCAGGCACGCCCAATCATCGAGAAAATAAAAAATGAACGCACCGATGTTTTTGTGGTGCTAAGTTTTTTCTCCCCATCGGGGTATGAAATTCGCAAGAACTACGCTTTTGCAGATATTGTAACCTATCTGCCAGCTGATACACCCTCAAATGCCCAAAGGTTTATTTCAATTGTAAATCCTCGATTGCTAATTCTGGTAAAATATGAGTTTTGGTTTCATCACCTATACGAGGCACAAAAACAAGGATGCAAATTATATTTAATTGCAGGCCGCTTTCGAAAACAACAGCTCTTTTTCAGGCATGGTATGCAATGGTTCAAAAATCACCTTCAATTATTTGAGGTACTGCACGTACAGGATGATACGTCGAAGCATTTGCTAAGAGAATTAGGTGTAATCAGAGTTTTAGTGAGTGGCGATCCGCGATACGACAGGGTATTTCAAAATGCAGCTCAAACGCAAGAGATGGAGTTAATAAACAAGTGGATTGATGGTCGTAAAACGCTTGTTGCAGGTAGCACTTGGCCCGAAGACGAAGCAGTAATATTACCCTGGAAGCAACCCGACTTAGCGCTCATTATTGCACCCCACGAAATAGGTGAAAAGCGCTTGCTGGAAATAGAGAAACGATGTGAGGGGCAATCAATACGATATTCTTCGTGGATAAAGAATCCTCTTGTGGTGGGAGATATTCTCATTATCGACAATATTGGCATGCTCATGCATATTTATAAATATGCACACATTGCATATGTAGGTGGGGGATTCAGAAGCGGCCTGCATAACATCCTCGAACCGGCAGCATTTGGCATCCCCGTTATTTTTGGCCCCCGACACGATAAATTTCCGGAGGCCCAGTTGCTCATTGAGGCGGGAGGGGCATTGGAAGTGCGCAATAAAATAGAATTCAATGTAAATCTCGATTTCTTTAATTCAGAATCAGCATGCACAATGGGCGAAAATGCACGTAAATTTGTTTTAAATAATACAGGTGCTACCCGAAAGATTATTGAAACGCTAAAGCTATGAACCGCCGCCAAATATTTTTGACTGCCGCATGGCTTTGGGCAACAATACTGGGAGCTCAGAATAAAGTTACAACAGTAGGATTTCAAATTAAACCCATAATTACTGCGCCTCTTTTTGGGACAGGTCCTCAGGAGATAAGCAACCTAAATTCGGGCATGGTGGTAAATGTGGTTCAAAACACCGGATACACTGCAGGCATGAGCATTAGAAAAGGATTCGAAAAAAACTTTTCGCTCGAATTCGGCATTAATTTTTGCCGCCGCAATCTAAATATTTCTACCGATTTTCAGAATTCCCCCTCCAACAACCGTTTGCGCATTATCGGCTATGAATTGCCCCTGGCGGGATTGTTTTTTGTGCGCCTTTCAGAACGCGTGTATATGAATGTGGGTACGGGCTTTTGTATGAACATTTTTCCTTCCGATGTAATTAATCCCGGTGAACCGCTTTACGTTTATGCTGGCCGCAGAATAAGCTTTAATCCCGGACTATTAGCCCAAACCGGCATCGAATATCGAAGTGTGCGAAGCGGCTATTTTTATTTGGGCGCTTCGTTCAATCGCCCGTTCTTCCCGATTTATGAACTCGCCGTTGATTACACACAAAATCAAACGGTAATTTCAAGTATCGTGGCGCCAATGCGTGGCACTTATCTCACCGCCGATTTGAGGTACTATTTTCACGAATCTCCGGAGCGCAAAAAAGCAAAATTACCTTCAGAGAAAAAAGGTAAGTAGTTCATAAACAAATTTATCAGTAGTATTTCACTAAAGTGTAAATACTGCATGCTGCAAATAATTTACTCATAACGCCAAATAAACAATTGTTTTTTTACTTTTGCAGCGGCCGCCCGGGTGGTGGAACTGGTAGACACGCAGGACTTAAAATCCTGTGGCCATTGCGGCTGTACGGGTTCGATTCCCGTCCCGGGTACTAAAAAAGGGTTTTCTCCTGCGAGAAAACCCTTTTTTATTTACAGTTATTATTTAACGCCTAAAGATTGTTTGATTTCACGAAAACTTCTATAAAATTTTCATAACACTCAAAAACAAGTATCAATATATCCTCGCCCAGCGTATGAAAAATTAATAGTACGTAAGGCGAATTACGTCGGCAAGGTATTTAGCATAACGAACCACCTGACGCGTGTAGCCGTATTCATTATCGTACCAAACATATACCACTACCGATTTATGATCGTCAGATACTATTGTTGCCGGACTGTCAACAATAGATGCGCATGGGTTACCTACGAGATCCGACGATACTAATTCTTGCGAGAGTGAATATTGAATTTGCTCAACCAATTCACCATGCAGTGCTGCGTTGCGAAGCAAGCTGTTTAATTCGTCTTTAGATGTGGCAGTTTCAAGCTTTAAGTTTAAAATGGCTAATGAAACATTCGGAACCGGCACACGCACGGCATTCGAAGTTAATTTCCCGGCGAGCTCAGGTATTACTTTCGCCACGGCGCTGCCTGCACCGGTTTCGGTAATCACCATATTAAGTGCTGCCGAACGCCCACGACGGTATTTCTTATGGTAATTGTCCAATAAATTCTGGTCGTTGGTATAGGCATGAATGGTTTCGATATGCCCTCCCGATATGCCTAAATTTTTCTGAATAACCTTTAAAACCGGAACTATCGCGTTTGTGGTACAGGATGCCGCTGAAAAAATATGTTCATTCGTTTTATCGCTTGCGTTTTGATTTACACCATAAACCACGTTAGGAATATCGCCTTTGCCTGGAGCAGTGAGCAATACTTTTGCGATTCCTTTTGACTTTAAATGTTCCGAAAGTCCCTTGCGATCGCGGGTAACACCGGTATTGTCAATCAAAAGGGCATTTTCTATTCCATATGCGGTGTAATCAATTGCTGCTGGATCAGAGGCCGCAATCATTTTAACGGTATGTCCATTTATAATTAAGGCTTTATTGGCGAGATCTTCAATAATGGTTCCGGGAAATGGTCCGTGTACCGAATCGGTTCTTAGCAATGCAGCACGTTTTGTAATGTCGTCATCAGAATTGCTGCGTGTAACAATGGCACGCAAACGAAGCTGTTCGCCTTTACCGGCCTGAGCAATAATCTCGCGTGCTGCAATGCGTCCGATGCGCCCAAACCCATACAAAACCACGTCTTTTGGATGTAGTACCAGTTTGTCTTTTCCGATAAATCCGCTCAACTTATCTTGAATAAACTCACTCACTGAGGCATACACCGCTTTTTCGTTGAGCCATTCTGTGGCCAAACGACCAATATCAATGCGCGAGGGAGCCACTTCCTTTTCGAAAATTTCTTTAGCCAGCGCAAGCGTATCCTGAATTATTATGGTTTTTCCCACTATGGTGCGGGCGTAATTGTGCAGATTTAGAATTTCACTCGCACTTCTGTCCACCAGTTGATTTCTGAAAATTACCAGTTCGATGCTTTTTTCAAACCAAAGTTGACCTACAACATGAATTAATTCAATGGCTGATTTTTCGTCTTGTATCCATTGCTGGAGTTCATTTTCGTACGAATTGGTTGATGGGCTTGTCATAAGATTGTTTAAAATTTTTAGGTGCTTTTTCGGGGAGCGAAATTACCAATTTAAATGCTTGGTTTGATGATAAATTAATTCAAATAAAAAAGGCCGAACATTTCTGTCGGCCCCTTTTAAATTGTTCGGAATGCTTTAAATGCCCAATCCGTAATAGGCACGTGTGCCGTTGGGGTAAACGCCTTCAATGAGCATGCCTCGGCGTTCTGATTTCAATGCGTTGGTAATATCCTCAATGCTTGATACGGGTTTATCGCCAATGTGGGTGATTATAAAGCCCTCACGAATTCCTATGCGTTGCAGTTTCCCTTCTTTTATTTTGGCAATTTTTACCCCGTTTTGTATTCCTAGGGCATTTTTTTCCTTCGAATTCACTTCGGTAAATTCTGCGCCAAGTTCATTAGATACCGACTCGGTGTAGCGGATAAGGCGGGTATCTCCATTTTTATTTTTAAGGGTTACGGCTATCACTTTGGTATCGCCGTTACGGTTAATGGTAATATCTACCTTATCGCCTGGTCTAAACCGACCCACTTGCTCTTGTAACTCAGGCAGATTGTTTACCTGTACATCCTGGATCTTTAAGATAACGTCACCTTCTTTAATTCCTGATTCTTCGGCGGCACCACCTGCATTCAAGCCGGCCACATAAACTCCCTTAATATTCGAAATACCTTTTTTAGAAGCCAGCTTGGCATCCAAATCTTCGAGTACCACGCCTATAAAAGCACGCTGCACTTCGCCAAACTCAAGTAAGTCGGCCACTACTTTACGCACAATATTCACTGGTATGGCAAAGGAGTATCCCGAATAGGAGCCCGTATTTGACGCAATGGCCGCATTAATCCCGATAAGCTCACCTTTTGAATTTACGAGGGCACCCCCGCTGTTACCCGGATTTACGGCTGCATCGGTTTGAATAAACGATTCGATGGCAAATTTTTCATTTAGAATATTGATGTTTCTTCCTTTTGCACTAATAATACCCGCTGTAACCGTCGATGTCAGGCTGAATGGATTTCCCACTGCCAGCGCCCATTCGCCTACTTTTACATTGTCAGAGTTGCCATAATAAATAAAAGGTAAACCTTTGGCTTCAATCTTTAAAAGCGCAAGGTCGGTATTTGGGTCACGGCCTATAACGGTAGCGTCGTATTCCCGTTTATCGTTCAAAACTACTTCCACCTTTTCGGCATTGGCAATTACGTGATTGTTGGTAACTATATATCCGTCTTCTGAAATTATTACCCCAGAGCCCGATGCTGTGGGCTGGTTGGGAGCATTTCGGTATGGGTTGCCAAAAAAATAATCGAAAAATGGATCATAATTACGGTTGCCACTTACCAAGGTTTTTACGTGCACAACGCCGTGCACCGACATATCGGCCGCTTGTATAAAATCGGGTGCGGTGGTTAAGGATGTCGTATTTCCTGTAAATTTTGCAGGAATTCGTTCGTTAATCAACGCCTGTTTGCCAGATGTTGCCGGCTGAATTATTAGATAGTTAAGTGAAAGAGCACCAATGCCGCCTACTACGGCAATAAGTAATGTTGAAAGCACTTTTTTCATAATCTGTTCCTGTTATTTTCGGTTTTTTGCTTAGCAAAAATAATGCCTTGCCATTTTTTCAGTTCAGGGGGCTGTTTGTTGGTTTGTAGTGGATAACAAATTTATTTATAAAGCTAAAAAAAATGTACGTTTGCAGCTCCAAACGGAATAGAAGCAAATGTATTGCGTCGTTAACATTTTTTAGGTTTTTATGCGCGGCCCGGCTTCCTTTATTACTGGTATTGTTATAGGTTTGGCCGCATCTGCTGCATTGTTTTTTGTATTCAAAATGTCTGGCGGTAATGAAAGTTCAGCCAGCGATGATCTTCAACCTTCGGCCGATACGCTTATTGATAAGCGAATTCCAGTAAAAAGTGCCAGTACAAAACGCACCACAGTACGCAATAATTCCAATTTCAATGCTGCTGAATTTGCTGCCGAAGAATCCATTTCCGCCGATAGCAGCATTGTTGATACGTCAGCCATGATTACCGACGAGGTTATTGTTCGAAGGGATGAGATGATGAAGTCTGTTTCAATTGAATTAGCCGCAAAACCAAGCAATTCTGATTCTCTTATTGCCATTTTTTTGGAGGAGTCTGCTTCTGGAAGAGCCGAGGTTAATGTTGAGTTTTGGCGCTCGCCGGTAAATTTTAGAGGGTTTAAATTTATACGAAATACCGTGGTAGCCTTTGGACTCGATGCTGAAGAGCCCGCCACAGCAGCGCTCTACAATGGCGAGCTTTATATTAAAAACGGGGCTAATGTTTATAGGATGTACCCCACTGCACGTTTCAAACCTTTACAGCAAATTACCGATGGCGCCCTATTGAAATCCTTAAAATTATGAAGGTTCATTTTCACAAATATCAGGCTACCGGAAACGATTTTATTATTATTGACGACCGTAACAAGCAGTTCGATCTTCAGAATAATAGTCTTATTCACCGCATGTGCAACCGTAGATTTGGGATTGGTGCCGATGGATTAATTCTGTTGCGTAACGAGCCCGGCTACGATTTCAGCATGATTTATTTTAATGCCGATGGATATGAAGGTTCAATGTGCGGTAATGGAGGACGATGTGCAGCAGCCTTTGCGCACGAATTGTTTCCTCAAACGTTCAATTATCGCTTTATGGCCTTCGACGGCGAGCATTTGGCCTCTATCAAACAGGCCACCGATTCGGGTTTATTGGTCAATCTTTCTATGAGGAATGTTGCCCTGCCTGCAGTTTCTGACCACGCATTCACGCTAAACACCGGGTCGCCCCATTATGTTAGCTTTGTGGATGATGCCGCATCTGTGGATGTAAATGCAGAGGGGAGAAAAATTCGCAATTCAGCGCCGTATTTACGCGATGGTATCAATGTTAATTTTGTTGAGGTACATCCAGATGCCATTACCGTTCGCACATTTGAACGGGGAGTAGAGGAGGAGACCCTCTCTTGTGGCACAGGCGTTACTGCATCTGCCATTGTTGCTGTTTTTTCTGGGAAATTGGCTACTGCTCCGGTCAAAGTGTTTACCCGTGGGGGCGAACTCTCAGTTGATTTTAATTCCAATGATGCGCTTTTCGAAAATGTTTTTTTAACCGGTCCTGCCGACAAGGTTTTTTCGGGTTCGATGGAGGTTTGAGTTTGGACGCTGCTTTTGTTTTTACAGATGCTGTAAGCTTTAAAACGTTTCACTCCGAACGTGTTTACCTGCTAATTATAGGCTTAAACGCCGCCCCACCGCATATTGCATTAATTTTTAACGATACCTATTATTCCGCAACGGTTACTGGTTTTGAACGAAAAAAAATAGGGAAGGATTTTTTGTTGCGTCTTTCTAAAAAGAGAGCGCTTGCACTAATTGAGCTTAAATCGCTTAAATCGCAAAATACGCCTGATAGTATTTTCCAAGCATATGGGCCTTTAAGTATTGGATCTTCTTGTTTGTCGCCTATAAATGATTTTATAAAGGAAAATTATAACATTAACTGGAATCGGCCTTTCGTTCATGGTTTGCTTGATGCACTTTACGAACATGGTTTAGTTGTCGAGGTTCAGATTTGTGGCGCTCCGCCAGAAAGTGCATCCATCCCAACGTATGGGCAGGATAGTATCGATAGCCATATTATGCAGCTTAAAGTATCGCTTAACCCATAAGTCGCCGCAGAATACCAATCCATTTACCGTAGGGCGGATAGCGTAAAGGAATATCCGGAGAAAATGCTTGATGCATCCATGCTTTTTTATGGCTAAATTGATCAAATCCGAATTTACCGTGTCCGCAGCCAAAGCCACTTTTTCCAATGCCGCCAAAGGGCAGATACATGTTGGCTAGATGAACAAGTCCGCCATTCGACATCCCACCCCCAAAAGGAATGTTTTTTATACAACGCTTGATAAAGGAGCTGTCCTTGCTATAAACATACAAAGCAAGGGGCTCACGCATACTGGCAATAATGGTATATATTTCTTCTTCGCTCTTATAGGTCATGATCGGTAAGATGGGGCCGAATATTTCCTCCTTCATCAATTTGCCAGTTGTTTGATGGATTTTAACCAAGGTGGGTTGCATGTATCCTATAGTAGAATCAATTTCACCTCCTGCTATAATCTGCTCACCTTCAAGCATGGAGCCTAGCCGATCCAAATGTCCGCTTTTATGAATGCGTGCGTACGAGTTGCTTTGCTTGGGGTCGCTGCCAAAAAAATCGTAAATGGCAACCTTTAATTCCTTTACCAAAGCCTCTTCAACTGCTGCATGCACCAAGAGGTAATCGGGGGCCACACAGGTTTGACCTGAATTGTAAAATTTTGACCAAACAATACGTCGTGCAGTAGTTTTTAATGGGATGTTTTGGTCTACAATACAAGGGCTTTTACCTCCGAGCTCGAGCGTAACCGGTATCATATGCTCTGCGGCAGCGCGATAAACTAAGCTTCCGGTTTTTTCAGATCCGGTGAAGAAAACATGATTAAAGTCTCCTGACGCGATGAGCTCGGGAACTACTTTTGCGCCTTCGCCTTCAACGCATAAAAATACACCCTCAAGAGAACGATGGCTGCAAATTTTATTCAGATATGCCGCTGCTTTTGGACTAAACTCAGATGGTTTGATGCATACCGTGTTGCCGGCAGCAATTGCGCTTACTGCCGGAACCAGGGCCAGCATCACCGGATAGTTCCACGGACTAATAATCAAAATATTTCCCAACGGCTCTTTAAAAATGAAGCTTTTGGCCGGCCAATGTACGAGCGGGGTGGGAACTCGTTCTGCTTGGGTCCAGTGACGGATGTTTTTAATAGCATGCTTTATTTCTTCGAGCAATACGCCCACTTCGCTACCATAAGCTTCAAATTCGGGCTTGCCTAAATCTGCTTTCAAGGCTTCCAGAAATTCAGGTTCTGTTTCTTTTATAAGGAGGAACAGATTTTTCAGTAACCTTTTCCGATAGCTGATATCGTTAAGCTTGCCCGATTGACGCAAGTCTTTTTGTTTTATAAAAATATCATTCTCTGTAAGCTTCATAATTTATGCGCTACAAATAAAGCTGCCTTTTCGGCGCAGCGTTGTCCGTCCATGGCAGCCGATACAATACCACCAGCATATCCTGCTCCTTCGCCGCAGGGAAATAATCCACTAATCTGCGGATGCATGAGACGCTCACTATCTCTTGGAATACGCACCGGTGTTGATGTGCGCGATTCAACGGCATGTAAAACTGCTTCGTTGGTAAAATATCCCCGCATTTTTTTTCCAAATAATGGAAATGCAAGTGCCAGTCGCTTACCCAACTCCTGAGGCAAAACATCCTGCAAATTGGCCGAAACTATGCCCGGCATATATGATGATGCGGGTAAATCATGCGAAATGGATTGGTTTACAAAGTCAACCATGCGTTGTGCAGGAGCCACTTGCGTCTTCCCTCCATGCATCCACGCACTCTCTTCTACGGCCTTTTGGTAGTACATGCCCGCGAGAGGGCCGTGCTTTGCAAAAGCCTTTAAATCTTCCGATTTTACTTCTACCACAATACCCGAATTCGCAAAAGGGTTGTTTCGTTTCGATGGCGACCAGCCGTTAGTAACTACCTGATTGCTTTCGGTGGCGCAGGGGGCAATAATGCCACCCGGACACATACAAAATGAATATACTCCGCGGCCTTGCACCTGTTCTACCAATGCATAGGATGCCGCCGGCAAATAAGCGCCACGGGTGTCGCAATGGTATTGAATGGAATCAATTAAGGTTTGGGGATGCTCGGCCCGAACTCCCATGGCAAAGGGTTTAAATTCGAGATGCACAGATTTTCTATGCAGCAATTCGTAAATGTCGCGTGCCGAGTGACCGCTGGCCAATATCAATGCTTTACAAGGTATTTGCACTCCCTTTGCCGTGATTAAACGGTTTAATGCTCCATCTTTAAATTCAATATCGTCAATGCGTGTTTCAAAATGAACTTCACCCCCTGAATCCAAAATTGTTTGACGCATGGCCGCTATTATTCCGGGCAACTTATTGGTTCCGATATGCGGATGGGTGTCTATCAAAATTTCGGGTGCCGCTCCATGTGCGAAAAATGTTTCGAGCACCCCGTTTATATCGCCCCGTTTGTTGGAACGGGTGTATAATTTCCCGTCAGAATACGTTCCTGCGCCCCCTTCACCAAAGCAATAATTACTTTCGCTATTAACGTTGTGTTCCTTATTAATGGCGGCTAAATCTCGTCTGCGTGTACGTACATCTTTGCCACGTTCCAGTAAAACGGGTTTAATTCCCAGTTCAATGAGTTTTAATGCGGCAAACATTCCTGCTGGTCCCGCACCAATAATATGCACTTCGGGCTGGTTTTTAACTTGCTGGTACGTTGGTTGATTTAATCTGTCAGTGGGCATTTCTGCATCGTACAGTGCAACATTCAATTGCACTTTTACTTGCCTTCCACGTGCATCAATACTGCGCTTGAGCAATTGCCAGCCGTTTTTTTGCTGCACATCTAAATATCCGTTTTTAATAAGGTAATTCTGCAGGTTTTCAGCATCAAAGCCTATATCAGGGTCTACCCTCAACGCTATGGTGCGAGACATTTTATTCGAAGGTAAATGAAATATAAAGGGCCCTCGATTGCAGTGCGTTCATCCCCACCGTGTAAATATTGTTTTCCTGAACCAGCAAATTTCGAAGGCCAAAGGCTAACTTGAGTTCGGGCGAAAATTTGAAGTATTGCGAATAAAAATCAAATCCCACCCCTATTTCCGCATGCACATCATTACGCTTAATTTTTAGAATTTTTTCACCTTTGGAGTCCACTTTATCTTGCGAGGCAAGGTCAATCGTAGGCTTAACTCCACCCAGTAGGTAGGTTCTGAAATTGGTATGCCGTGCCGACTTAAACTTCATCATCAGTGGAAATTCAATGAGGGTTGATTCCACCAGCTTGCTTCGTTCAAGAGTGGTGTCTTGAGAGGGGAAACGGATGGTATAAACAAGCGAACGCTCACCAAATGAAAGGGTAGGGAGGAAGCGAAAATCGAAATTGTCGCCCAAATGGAGGTTCGACACAATGCCCAGCGAAAACCCCAATGCCGACTGCGGAGCAATGGAATACAAACTGTCTATTTTCCGTAAATCATCAATGGGCTTTGGAATAAAGGTGAAGCTATTCACCCCCAGCAAGAAGCCAAAATGAACCCATTGCATGTCGTAATTATGCAAATTCTGTATTTGCTTTTTTTGTGCCTGTGTCCCGGTTATTAAAACCAGCGTAAAACAAAAAGCGAATACTGCAAGTTTAGCTTTTCGTGTTATTCTACTGCTCATTAGGTACGTTGATAACGTAAATTCCCCCATTTATTGTTTTGTTCCGGTGTACAAACTTACGATACCAAAGGTTAATCGTTGCGTTTTCATCCCTGAAAAACCACTTTGTAAGGCAATTTTAGTAAAATTTTCACCTTCTGGAAAGGCTGCAACAGAGTCGTAAAGGTAGGTGTACGCCGAAGCGTCTTTCGATAAAAGCTTGCCCCACCAAGGGCAAAAAT
>JBKCHQ010000197.1:0-4648 GCA_046302715.1 Bacteroidia bacterium
AAATCAACATGCACTTCAGGTGAAGTCAATCCTCTTTTGTGTACTATCAATTCTTGCATTTGCGCAGGATGTAGCTGCGCAGAACGACACCCCCAAATTGAACAATCCGAACGATTTGTACCGCTTGGCCGCTACGCAATCGTACGCCATGCTGCTGCGCAATAATGATGAACACCTGGCCCGGTTGACCGAAAAAGCCGCGAATGCCAATGTAGTTTCGCTTAAACTCCCAATAAGCGGCAATGTAATCAACAATACTTTGCTTCCGGTAAATTTTATTCCAGCCGAAATTTTTGGCGGACCGACTGGCACATTTAAGGAGGTAACATTTGGACAGCAATACATAAGCTCTTTTTCTGTTTCGCCTCAGCTGGATATAATAACGCCTGCTCGATGGACCGAGCGAAACATGGCCAAAACCAACGTTGAACTGGTGTCGGCTCAAAGTCAACAAGTACAAGAAAATCTTTATAACGAACTGGCTCAGTTATTTTTCACCATTTGGAGCATACAACACCAGCAGAAAATTCTTAAAAACACCGCACAAGAAGCCGATAATCTGGTTTTAAGCATCACCGAGCGTAAGAATAAAGAACTAGCCACCATACAAGAACTTAATGATGCTAAGGTTTATGCATTGCAGCAGCACAACGAAGTGCTGCGTTTAGAACAGACCACATCCATCTATCGTGGTGCATTAAACGCATTATTTGACCGAGATGTGCCAATAGATGTGGACAGCTATCCCGATACCGTTTTGTCCGATGCAGGAAAAATCAATTCCACCCTAAACATAAGGCTTGCGCATTTAAATACGCTCAATGCGCAAATGGCATACACTAAAGTTAAACTCGAACAACTGCCCAACTTAAGTATAACGAGCAATTGGGCCTGGCAAAACAACAGTAACAACCGCATGCTCGATGCATCACAGCCCTGGATACAATCACGTTTTGTGGGACTCAAACTCAATTGGGATTTGCCTGTAAATGCCAACCGCATTACCTCACTTCAAGTGGCCCGAATAAATTATACTCAGGCTAAAATACAGGAGGAATCGGCTCATGAGAAAGATCAGGCAAAAACCATCAGATTAAGCGGCGAATACCAAATTGCCCGAAACAATGTACTCACCACAAGATCGATTGCCCAACTCGAGCACGAATCGTTTTATCATATAAACAACAAATACGAAGCAGGTTTACTCGATACCGAAGATGTGATAAAGGCACATCGAAAATTGGTACAAGCAAAATTAAACGCCGTTGCAGCCGAGGCCAATGCATTGCTACAGCGCGAATACATTAAAAATGCTAAATAAATGACGAGAGTAATAATAGCCGCGGCATTCCTCCTTCTGCTGTATTCTTGCAAGGGCAGCGACGAAACCCGCCCCATACGTAAAACAATTGACGAACTGGTATTTGCCGCAGGTACGCTCGATGCCGCCGACCGATACATGCTCACCGCACAAAGCGAGGGGTATATTACCGCACTTATGATACATGAAAATGATACTGTAAATGGCGGATTAATAGCAGCAATTATCGAGAATACCTCAAATGCAGTTAATGCAGCGGCAGCGGCCCAACAAAGCGCCATTGCTGCCTCAAATTTAAGCGATAACGCGCCCGCTATAGTTGAAAAACAAGAAGCGCTTAAACTGGCCCGCGAAAAAGAAGTATTCGAACGTACCAATTTTGAACGCTTCAGTGCCTTATATGAAAAAGGAAGTGTGTCGAAAACCGAAAAGGAACTCGCTCAATTAAGCTATACTGCTGCCACAGCTGCACGAGAGGGCATTGAACAACAAATAAAGCTCATTAAGCAGCAAAATAGGGAAAGGTACATCAATCAAAATGCGCAAGCTATGGCTTTGGGAGCCGCCGACCAATACAGCCGCATCCAGGTTTTGTCTGAAGGCACCGTGTTTAAACTGTTTAAGAAAAAAGGCGATTTTATTCGAAAGGGAGAGGCCTTGGCGAGTATTGCCAAACCTCAATCTTTGGTGGCCAGGCTTAACGTTGACGAAAGTGGTTTTGCCAAAATAAAGTGCGGTCAAACCGTGAACATAAAATTGAATACACTTCCCGATTCAGTATTTACGGGGATACTCGAAACCATTTATCCGCAATTTGATGAAGCCAGTCAATCGTATCTTATGGATGTGAGTATAAATATCCCCAAACGCCTTCAGGCATTGGGTACACGACTGGAAGGGAATATTTTTATCGCACAGAAAAAAGACGCTTTACTTATACCGCGTAATTTATTGAGTTATGATAATACCGTTCGCGTAAAAGGCGACGAAAAACCCCGAAAAATAAACGTTGGAATTAAAAGCACCGAGTGGGTCGAAGTGCTCAGCGGCATTACCGAAAACGATATCCTCTTGCCCTTAAAGCCTTAAAATGAAAAAGCATCCGGTAAACCGCGAGATTGCTTCCACCTATTTTAAATCGGGTCGAAAACAAACCTTGGTGGCCATATTGGGGGTTTTGCTTGGCATGGCGGTGTACATGTTTATGAATTCTATGAACAAAGGTTTTAACCGCGCAGCCAACGAATCTTTTTTTAAAATGACGGCGCACCTTAGAATCTACAGCGACGATGTGCTAAGCAAGCCAATCGCTAAAGATACAAGTTCGGAGGCCCTGATTATAAACCCTGGAATAACTCCATCTTCAAATCGTATTGTTAACCCACAGGAACTTGTTGCCCTCATTAAAAAACAAGCCGACGTGTCGGTGGTGGTGCCACAAGTAACCACCAGTGTGTTTTACAATAACGGAAAATCGCAATTGGCTGGTCGCACCGTGGGATTTATACCCTCAGAGGGCGAAAAACTGTTTAACATCAAAGGCTTTATGGTTCAGGGCAATTATGACGATCTGGAACGAGTACCCAATTCGGTCATTATCGGAGCCGGAATTGCCAGTAAAATGAGTGTTGAAACGGGCGATAAAATGAGTGTTACCTCGCCCAAGGGTGTTCAGCGCCTTATGACCATTGTGGGTATTTTTAAAACCAGCAATAGCTATGAAGACCGCTCAAAAAGCTATATGTCGCTGCATTCGGCACAGCAACTGCTGCAGGAAGGCGGCTCGTTTGTAACAGACATAAACGTAAATTTTACTGATTTTAATATGGCCATGGATCGGGCTCAGTTCTTTAGCGAACTCAGCGGTTACAAAGCTGAAGATTGGCAAACGGCTAATGCTACATTTGTTGCCGCGTCGAAGATGCGGACCATTGTTATCACCTTTGTATCGCTCACCTTGCTGGTGGTATCGTGCTTTGGTATTTATACGATATTAAACATGACAGTAAGTCAAAAAATAAATGACATCGCCATTATGAAGGCTATGGGTTTCGAAGGTAAAGATGTGGTACGCATTTTTGTTTATCAAGCACTGACTATTGGTGTTATTGGAGTAATTCTGGGAATTATTGTGGCCATCATCCTCATCCACTTCCTCCAAAAAGTGTATATCGGAGGCGATATTGGATACTTTCCCATTCGATTTGAGCCCTGGGTGTTTTTACGCGGCACGTTAATTGGTATGGGCATTACCTTTCTTGCAGGGTTTATTCCCGCAAGAAAAGCCGCAAAGGTGGATCCAGTAGCCATATTTAGAAAGTAAAAAAATGAAGGTACTGGAAGTAGAAAATATTCGAAAGAAATTTTATGACCCTATTGAGTTCGAGGTTTTAAAAGGCATTAGTTTCGATGTAAAAAAAGGCGAATTTCTCAGTTTGGTGGGGAAATCAGGCAGCGGAAAATCCACCTTGCTCTATGTATTGTCAACCATGGACACCGACTTTACCGGGCGTTTAGCTATCGATGGTACCGAGATGAGTGGATTGGGAATTGACCGATTGGCAAAGCTTAGAAATGAAAAAATCGGATTTATATTCCAATTCCATTATCTGCTGGGTGAATTTTCGTGTTTGCGCAATGTAATGCTGCCCGCCTTAAAATTGGGGAAGTATAAAGAAGATGAAATTGAACATAGGGCCATTCAGAAGCTAGAGATGCTGGGCCTTAGCGACCAGGCGTTAAAACCAGCATCCAAACTCAGTGGAGGCCAGCAACAACGTGTTGCCATTGCACGTGCTTTAATTAATGATCCGTTAATTATCATGGGCGACGAACCCACCGGAAATCTCGATTCAAAAAATACCGAAATTGTTTTTGAGATATTAAAAGACTTAGCCCAGCAGTACCATCAGACCATTATTGCGGTAACACACGATTTGGATTTTGCTCGATCATGCGATCGCATTATCGAACTCTCAGATGGCGAAATAGTGCCAAATTGATGAAATTAGCCATTTAACTTTTAAACAGATTTACGATATGGAACCCAAACTTACCCTTGAAAAAGCCATACTACATGTACAGGAATTTCATAATGCCTTTGCATTGCCGGTGCGCAACGTACCACACGCCGATATACCCGAGCAGGAATTTACCCTGCGATATAATCTTATGAAAGAAGAAAACGAAGAATATCTTGATGCCGTTCGCAACGGCGATATAGTTGAAATTGCAGATGCGTTGGGGGATATGCTTTATATCTTGTGTGGAACCATAAATGCACATGGCCTGCAAGAAAAGATGGCGCCCGTTTTTGAAGAGATACAG
>JBKCHQ010000198.1:0-4164 GCA_046302715.1 Bacteroidia bacterium
AGGAAGCAAAATCGGCTAATCGGGTTTTAGCGTCAGAGGGCGATCAGCTTAAGGTGTATTTCGAATGGTATAGGCGTCGCGGTGTTAAAGATTCGCTTATCATGTCGTCGGTTAAAGCTCCGGAAAAATCGATAACGGTGGGATTAACTACACCCAAATACAAAGGCGATCTAATGGAAGGGCTGGCTATGCTTGCAGAAGGCGACTCGGCTCAATTTGTTTTACCTGCCGATTCATTTATGTACAAAACAGCCGGAGCCCAGATGCTGCCTGATTTTATTCGCACGGGCGACGAAATTTTATTCTGCGTGCGTTTGTTGGATCTTATGCCTAAAGCCGAATTTGAAGAAATGCAACGCATCGAAAAGCAAAAACAAATGGAAGAAATGAGTGCAAAAAGTGCAGCCGAAAAGACCAACAGAGAGGAGTATTTACTGAAAAATAAAATTCTCCAACAGCCTACTGCATCAGGTTTAATTGTATTGGTGGAAAAGGAGGCTATAGGGCCTAAGCCGCAGACGGGCCAAAAAGTAACGGTGCATTACACCGGTTACCTCACCAATGGTACCAAATTCGATTCCAGCGTTGACCGTGGAGAACCTTTCTCTTTTACGCTAGGTAAAGGTCAGGTTATTAAGGGATGGGACGAAGGCATCGCTATGCTTAGTGCCGGCACAAAAGCTAAACTGATAATTCCATCATCCATTGGATACGGCGGAAGAGGTATGGGATCCATTCCCGCATTTTCCACCTTGATTTTTGACGTGGAACTTATCTCCTTCGAATAATCACCATGCGGAGTTCGCTGCATCTCTTATTTTTAATTATCATTTGTTCGGTTAATGTATCATCCGGGCAAGTTTTGAAGTTAAAAACAGATAAAGAGCAGAAAGACGCATACGGCATTACCTATCTGCTTCAAAAAGCAGGTAAAGGCAAGTACATTAACAAAGGCGACAAAATTCGATTGCATTATCGCGGTACCTTGGTGGATGATCGCCCCTTCGACAATTCTTACGATCGTGGGCAACCTTTTGAGTTTATAGTAGGCATGGGGCAGGTAATTGACGGTTGGGATAAGGCGTTTTTAAACTTACACGGGGGCGACAAGGTAAAACTTACCATTCCACCCGATTTGGGTTATGGAAATACTCCCATGCCAAAAATTCCCGAAGGTTCATATTTGGTATTCGATATCGAAATTCTAGAGGTGTTTCCAGATTTTGCTCCCAAGCCATTTTCATTAAAAGGCAAGGAAAAGAGAACCACTAACAGCGGTCTCGAATATTATATTATTGAGGAAGGGATAGGCGATGCTCCAGTTCGTAGCAAAACAGTGGAGGTGCATTATACAGGCTTTCTCGAAAACGGTGATATTTTCGACTCTTCCGTTTTAAAAGGCCAACCCATTAGTTTTAGATTAGGTGTGGGTATGGTAATTCCTGGTTGGGATGAAGGTATTGGTCTATTAAAACCCGGTGGTAAGGCACTTTTATCCATTCCGTATCAATTGGCATACGGCGAAAACGGGCGGCCGCCAAAAATACCCGCTAAATCAAGGTTAATTTTTAATGTGGAGTTGATTAGCGTTAAATAAGCAATCAGCAATTTATATTAAAGAGTACTTTTAAGCGCTTCAATTATTTTGTTTACCACAGCTTCAACCTTTTCTAAAAGTTCGGGTATCAAATCGAGGTTAGTGGCCTCTTTGCCGTACTTTTCTAAAGCCCGTATATCCTCTCGGAGCAACTCTATGCCCATGGTATCGATAGACGGTTTTATTTTATGCGCCACCGCACCCAGCGAAGCCCAGTTTTTATCGTTATAATGTTGCCTCAATTCAGATAATGCAGGCGGCATAGTGTCAATAAAGAGCTGCATCATTTTGTTTACAAAATCCTGATTGCCATGAGCAATTTCATGGATCATGCTTAGGTCATATAATTTGCCTTCGGGAATAGTATAACTCATGGATTTGTGTGTTGTTGGTTATGGATGGACTAAAAATTAGGACGAAACATGTATTTGTTGTAAAACTCATTTATCACTTTAACTGATTCTTCTGCAGTATCTACAATGCTAAAGAGATTTAAATCCGCTTCACTAATAAACGGATTTTCACGTAGCAATTGTTCCTTTACCCATTCGACCAAGCCTGCCCAATATGTTTTACCAACCAATACAACGGGGAATCGGGCAATTTTATTAGTTTGTATTAAGGTGATGGCTTCAAAAAACTCATCGAGCGTACCAAAACCTCCCGGCATGATAACAAAGCCCTGAGCGTATTTCATGAACATAACTTTCCGAACGAAAAAGTAGTCGAAATTTATAATCTTGTCGCGGTCGATGTATTTGTTGCCCTCCTGTTCGTGGGGCAACACAATATTTAATCCAACCGATTTGCCTCCACCCCGATGTGCGCCTTTATTACCGGCTTCCATAATGCCCGGACCTCCGCCCGTTATTATACCATATCCTTCAAGAGTGAGGCGGTAGGCAATATCTTCAGCCAAAATGTAGTAAGGATCTTCGGGTTTACTGCGTGCCGATCCAAAAATGGAAACACAAGGCCCAATTTTTCCGAGTTTTTCAAAGCCCTCAACAAATTCGGCCATTATTTTAAATATTTGCCACGAGTTGGTGGTCTTTATTTCAAAGGCATCTTTCTCTTTAAAGGCCTCGATAATCTTATCCTCGTGCCCACGTTTCTCCGGTAAATCCATAATTCAGGGTAGATTTATTAAACATTTTGTTCAACGCAAATTATAAATTTACGTTACACCTTTATGCGTTTGCTTTAATTTTAGTTTCTAGTTCGGTTTTGAGGAATGTTGCAGTGTATCCAATGTGCTGCGAACAAATTTCTTCGGGTGTGCCCTCTACAATAATTTTACCACCTCCTTCACCACCTTCGGGGCCCATATCAATTACATAATCGGCCACTTTTATGATATCAAGGTTATGTTCAATAATGAGTACTGTATTGCCTTTATCTACCAGCTTTTGTAATACGTCCAGAAGCATTCTAATATCATCGAAATGTAAACCGGTGGTGGGCTCATCAAGAATGTAAAGCGTTTTACCGGTGTCTTTTCTACTGAGCTCCGATGCTAGTTTTACACGTTGGGCTTCGCCACCCGAAAGTGTTGTAGATGATTGTCCCAAAGAAACATATCCTAATCCTACCTCATTCAACGTTTGTATTTTGTTGCGAATCGATGGAATGCCTTCAAAAAATGTTAGCGCCTGCTCGATGGTAAGGTTCAGCACATCAGCAATAGATTTTCCTTTAAACCGTACTTCTAACGTTTCGCGGTTGTAGCGCTTCCCTTGGCATGCTGGGCATAACACATAAACATCAGGCAAAAAATTCATCTAAATGGTTTGCATACCTCCTCCCGAGCAGGTTTCGCAGCGTCCGCCTTTAACATTAAAACTAAAGCGTCCGGGTTTATAGCCTCTTATGGCAGCTTCGGGCAAGGAGGCAAATAAGCTACGTATATCGGAGAATATTCCAGTATAGGTGGCGGGATTAGAACGAGGTGTGCGGCCAATCGGACTTTGGTCGATGTCAATTACCTTATCAATGAGTTCAAGCCCTTCAATGCTTTTGTAAGGAAGCGGAACCGCATGCGACTGGTAAAAATATTTGCTCAAGGCAGGATACAAGGTTTCGTTTATAAGCGACGATTTACCACTACCCGAAACCCCTGTTACACAAATTAATGTGCCCAATGGAATGTCGAGGTTTACGTTTTTAAGGTTATGGCCGTTAGCTCCTTTTAACTGCAATTTGTTTTTTCCCAGGGATCTGCGTTTATCTGGAATATGAATGTTTTTATGTCCTGAAAGATATTCGGCAGTGCCAGTTGGTAATGCGAGCAGCTGTTGCGGTGTGCCTTCGGCCATAATACGCCCACCATTAACTCCCGCGCCCGGGCCAATGTCAATGATGTGATCTGCTGCAAGCATCATGTCTTTATCATGTTCAACTACAATTACGGAGTTTCCGGCATCACGCAAATCTTTAAGCGCCTGAATTAACTTTACATTATCGCGTTGATGCAAACCAATACTCGGTTCGTCGAGTATGTAAAGCACGCCTACCAATTTCGATCCTATTTGAGTGGCTAAACGAATGCGTTGCGCTTCACCACCCGA
>JBKCHQ010000199.1:0-38245 GCA_046302715.1 Bacteroidia bacterium
ATGCTTAACATTATCGCGTCCACGTTCGCCGGCACCGTGTAAAAAAAGCACAAGCGGAAAAGGACCTTCTATTTTGGCCTCTGGTTTAAGTAGTCGATACGGCAATGTATCCTTGGCGGATATAAAGAGGTGTTGCTCATATTGTGCCATACCCAAAATAGAATAAAATAGGAATAATAAAACCAATTTATAGTACACGGTAAATTTCATTTAAAATCAAACGGCAAACTAAATAAAATAGTACTAGATAGTAAAATGGATATGCATATTTGAGCGTATTATATCGTAATGCCCGTTTAAAAAATTACAGAACAAATAAAACCAGCAACTGAGGCAGGAACCCCACTGTAAATCCCAAGGCAAGCTGCAGCGGCGAATGGGCGTCCAAAATAAGTCGTGCACTGCCAATACATCCAGCTATAAAAAACATCAAGGCCAGATAAAGATGCAAATTACTCGCAAACAATACATTTAAAAGAAGCACCGAACCGCACAAACCCCCAATGCCGGTCATGTGCATTGATATTTTCCAAAAAAATGAAATAACCCACACCGTAAAAAGCGATACCATAGCTGACACCAGAAATAGATAATACACGTGGGGCAGCGGCACCTTTCCTAAAAAATAAAAGTTGGCTCCATAACTTAACAGGGTAAATAAAACGGGCAAATTACGGTCGCTCCGCTTTTCCATTCGGATATCTCCAATCAAATTGTTCCTGTACAGGATAAAAATTCCAATAACTGGCAATACCAGTGTAAATAGCGCATTACACACTAAAATATAGCCCTTTAAGGGTGCCGACATCAGTCTGAAACTATAAATGGGCATCGTTATAAAAAGCAACGCGCCATACAAAGGCATCAGCAGCGGTTGAAATAACCAGGAAATTAGAATAGCAGCCTTACGCATTACATTTATTTTTTTTCTGCCCTTTATTTAATTGGCATGCCACGTTCCAAAACAGCATCCAAATCTTCTTCCAAAGACAAGGTAGGCGTTTCAACGATGCGTCCAATCTCTTTTCCTTCAAACAAAACCACAAAAGTGGGCACGAATAAAATGTCCCAGTTTTTACATTCTTTTTTCTCAAACGGACATTCTTTTTCTCTATTCACGCCAATCAAGGTAAATGGAATTTTTGAATCGTTAAGAATATTGTTCATTTGCGGCACATGTATGCGGCTATCATCGCACCAGGTCCCCAAATAAATAAGTACTTCAACACCTTGATTTTTACGCTTAATTTGCTCCAAAACCTCGGTTTTATAGGCTGCATTAGGCGCCAACAACCAGTCCTTAAACCACTGACTTTCGGTAATTAAGGAGGAGAATTTTCCCGTTACAACGGGCACGCTATCGGCTTGAGCATTCATTCGTAAATTTAACGTTAAGGTGAAAAAGATTAATAAAACAAGGGCTTTCATCATTTAAGGAGCCAGAGTGAGCACAAAATTAAGAGTATCCACGCCATCAGCATACACTTCGGGACCTGGATGCTGCGTTTGCCCCATTTCCACAGTCGCCTCAAAAAACGAATTTGCCGAAACCACACATTGTATGTCACCGGAATGCTCTGTAATGAGACGCTTTACATCGTCGAGATTTGCGTAAAAGGAATAATGCAGCACCGAAATAGGCGAAAACAAGGATTGGTCCTCACGAAGCAGAAAAAAACCGGTGTCGTAATGCGGCAAACTATTAATCAGAAATCCGGCCTTGTGGTATTCGTAATTATTGAAATAACGCGAGTGATCTTTAATAGATGTCCAGTCAATGCTTAGCGCACAAAGCGCTGGTATATCATAATTATGAGGCAAAAAAAGATGCGTTACGTTGCGACAGCCCATTCCAAAATAGGAGAAAATATCGCTGAACAACGCTTTTAGCTCTTCCTCGCTTTCGGTTCCGTGAATAACTGCCACAGATGTTCTGTTTTTACGAATGAGGCGTGGGTATTTCGAAAAATAATATTCAAAATAGCGGGCCGAGTTATTGCTTCCCGTTGCAATGAGTGCATTAAACGGAAGCATTTTGGCCTCAGTAAAATGAATACGGTCGGCAAATTGAGGCTCAATAGCAGTAAGCATCGCAGCTAGAGCGGGCAAAAGGAGGCGGTCGTCGGATGATAATTTGGCTGTGATAGAGTTACCGCTGACCAACACACATAAAAAATCGTGAAAGCCCACCGCCGGAATATTTCCTGCCATCACCACACCAATGGTTAAGCCTTTATCTTCGTTGATTTCGTAATGTGATAACCATGCGTTTAAACTCTCGTAACGCAGCATGTTGGCAATGCCGCTTAAGGCCTTCAGAACATTTTTTTCGGTAAACCATGAATTTGACCTGTAAAGTTCTTTAACCAGCACGCCCAGTTGAATTTGACGGATGTTTAAACCCGCTGAATTCTGCGTTAGAACTGCGTTAATTTCCTCGCCAAGCGAAACAAAAGCGGATATTCGTTGTTCGGCATTCATCTGCGTGAGCAAATATGCATTAATTTTGCCGCGCAAAGTTAACATTTAAAGAAGCTGATATGGCTATAATGATTACAGACGAATGCATCAATTGTGGTGCATGCGAACCCGAATGTCCGAACAACGCAATTTATGAAGGCGGCACAGAGTGGCGTTTTGCTGACGGAACTTCACTCAAAGGCGATGTTCACGCCAAAAGCGGAACGTATCAGGCCGATTCGCCAAATAACCCGAAGGCCATGGATGTATATTACATCGTAACCGATAAATGCACGGAGTGTGTTGGTTTTCATGACGAACCTCAATGCGCTGCCGTTTGCCCGGTGGATTGCTGCGTTGACGATCCCGATTTTCGCGAGACCAAAGAAGAGCTGATGGCTAAAAAAATGCTGATGCATTTATAGCCCTTGATGATTCGCACTTCTTAAACCACCACCCTAATGAAAATTCATCGCGAAGGCCATCGCATGCTGGCCGTTTTATTGGTTGTATTTGCACTCATCAACATAGGTATTATCTATTTTCTGCCCGATAAAACCGTCCTTTCGGGAGTGGTTATTTTGGTTTCGGCAGCGCTGTATGGATTTGTACTCCAGTTTTTTAGGAATCCGCAACGAATTCAGAATCTAAGTGATGCTCACGTGCTGTGTCCGGCCGATGGAAAAATAGTGGCCATCGAAGAAATCGAAGAAGATGAGTATTACAAAGATCGACGCCTGTTGGTATCGGTCTTTATGACGCCTTTAAATGTGCATGTTAATCGTTTTTCGATTGGAGGTACCGTTAAATATGTCAAATACCATAAAGGACTGTATCTTGTAGCCAGCCATCCCAAATCGTCAACACAAAACGAGCGCTGCACGGTGGTTGTTGAAAATACCAAAGGCAGCGTTATGCTTCGTCAAATTGCCGGCTATGTGGCCCGCCGAATTAGAACATATTGCAAGCAAGGCATGCAGGCACAACAGGGAGGAGAGTTTGGATTTATTAAATTTGGATCGCGTGTGGATATTATTTTACCCACTCAATCAAAGGTATTAGTAAGCCTTGGAGATATTGTAAAAGGAGGGATAACACACATTGCTGAACTTTGAAATATTTTTTTAACTTTACAAAAAATCTATAAACCCATGAAAAAGATATTTTCATTAATGCTTCTCGGAGCATTCGCTGTTACCGCTGTTGGTGTTACCGCAAGCGCTTTACCGTCGGAATATTCTATCAGTGTTGATAAAGATAAAGACAAGGATAAAGACAAAGACAAGAAAAAATCTAAAGGTAAGTCATGTTGCTCTTCCACCGAGGCTAAATCATGTAGTGGTGAAGCTGCAAAATCAGCTGAAGAAACTAAAACTACCGAAGGCACTTCAACTGCTCCAAAATCATGCTGCAGTAAAGGTGCCGCTTCTAAAGGATGCAGCGAAGGCGCTAAAAAGTAATCGAAACAATGTATTAATGAAGCCTGCACTTTAACATGTGCGGGCTTTTTTATTTTCGCATAATCAAAATCAAGCGCAAAGGTTTTTTCTAGAGCATATCCTGTAATTCAGACAAACTGGTAATGCTCCTTTGCTCGGTGGCCAAAGCCTGCGGATTGAAATGAAGCGCCTCCCATCCAGCGGCAAGCGCCCCTTCCACATCTACACGCCAATCGTCGCCAATCATTAAACACTCAGAAGCATGTGCCCCCGAACGCATTTCGGAATGTTTGAAAATATCAATATTGGGTTTGGTGGATTGGGCCGTATCGCTGGTGATTACCTCCTTAAAATAATGCCTGATGCCTGAATTGCTGAGTTTAAATTGCTGGGCATCCTCAAATCCATTTGTAATGATATGCAGGGTGTAGTTCTGTGCTAGATGACTTAAACATTCGTGGGTACCTTTAATGAGCTTTGTTTTAGCAGGTGTTCGAGCGATGTAATTTTCTTCGAGATGATGCGCCAAAAGGCGATCGTCCAAGCCCATTCGATGCAGTGTAAAGTAAAAGCGATTGTCGCGCAGATAGGTTTTATCAATTTTATTGTCAGTAAAATCAGACCATAAACGTGTATTTTCAAAATGAAAAATACGACGAAATACTTCGGCATCTCCCTGCACTTTTTGTTTTAAGTGTTCGTTATACAACTCCTCCAACGATTCCTTCAAATTGGCGTCATAATCCCAAAGGGTGCGGTCGAGGTCGAAAAAAATATGTCGGATTTTAGATTTAAGATTCATAAATACCCCAAGGTTAAAAGCGCTGATAATAAGGCCGACCAAAGCATGACCGAGCCCGAAAGATAGAGAAAAACCACTTTATTGTTTTCAAACAAGCGCCCCGCCAATACCGTTCCAACCGGAATTGAGATGATGGTAGGCGTAATAAAGGCAATCCCGATTAAGCCATATCGGCGAATAATTTTTACCAAGATGCGTGACCGACGGCTAAATATTTTTTTTCTTGGCTTAGCTTGTTTTTCGCGAGAGGGAAAGATCGCCTTTCTTAAATGCGACCACATTTTTACGAGCCCCTCCTCAAGAAACAAAAAAGCGAATACACCTGTACTTCCGGCCAGCCACGACACCAAAAACAAGGGTAAAAAACTCCATTTTGTTAACAGGTAAAGTGTGGGCACGCCAGCTATAAATTTTACCGTACACAGCAAAAGGGCGGGAAGAATTTTAAAAAACACCGCTCCTATAATTTTATCCCGTATGCCAAATCGCCGGCATCACCAAGTCCGGGTACAATGTATGATTTTGCAGTGAGCTCGTCATCAACGGCACCAATCCAGATATGCGTATTTTCGGGAAAATGCCTTCGGGTAAATTCCACGCCTTCTTTAGAGCCAATAACACTTACAATATGAATATGCGAAGGTTTTCCATGAGAAAGTAAGGCCTTATATGCCAAATACATCGACTGTCCCGTGGCCAACATGGGATCGCAAAGTATCACCACCCTACCATCAATAGATGGGGCACTTAGGTATTCTACCTTTATTTCGAAGCTTCCGTCTTTATGATGTTTTCGGTAGGCCGATATAAAGGCATTATCGGCACGATCGAAGTAATTCAACACGCCTTGATGTACGGGCAAACCGGCTCTTAAAATAGTAGCCACCACCGGTTGTTCTGAAGGCAGCTGCGTTTCTGCTACACCGAGTGGAGTAACCACCTCTGCATTACTGTAATTGAGGGTTTTGCTTAATTCATAGGCCATTATTTCGCCTAAGCGCTCTAAATTTCTCCTAAAACGCAGCGGGTCTTTTTGAATGTTAGCATCGCGCAATTCTGAGAGAAAAACGGAGGCAACAGAAACATTATCATGCAGTATATGTATCATATCAGGATTTCAACCAGCGTAAGTAAAATGGGAGCCGATTGATTTTCAAATTTACGTAGTTCGATTCAATTGCACCAAAGCTTTGATAAAAGCGTTTCAAGCCCGGATTATCGGAGCCTTCAAAATCAAAAACCGTGAACGATGCGGGCAATTCCTGCAAATACGTATGAATTAAGGCAGGCATAGCTCCGTTTTGCTTTCCTTGCACCGAATTGCCTGAGAATAAAAAAATACTCCTTCCGTTCCACTCTATAAACACAGCACCTGCCAACATGTTGCCCTCAGAGGAATACATACCAAACGCCCTAGCGCAACCACGCAAACTAGCCATATGGTAAAGGCGCTCTAACACTACATAGTTATCTGGATTCCAATTGGCAATATCTACTTCTTTATTCGAAACGAACAAATTAATAATGGTTCGAATGGAACCAGTTCCAAAGTATAACCCTGCCGATCTTGCCTTTTGAATGTTGCGTCGTAAATTTTCTGAATAGCCTTCTGCAAGTTTGGATCGGTCGGCAGGCAAGGGTAAAATTAAATTACACCGCTGTTTCCAACTTTTTCCCTTCTCCTCAACGGGCAGGTTGCCATAATTAAAATTAAAATCGGTCCATTTAAAATTATTTTCAATTTGCCGAATAACATTCAGTGTAAGCGCATCTGATACTGGCGCTGGACCAAAAATACCGAGCTGCTGAACAAACAGTGGGGTGGGTAAATAGGATATTCCCCACTTTTTCTTGATGGGAAGCGGAATTAAATACTCATAATTCCCAACAATAAGTGCCGACCAGGTATCACCAAAAACGGCATCGAGGTACCAGGTGGCGGCATACGGCAAACCGTTTTGGCATTGCAGCAAATGCCGATCCCAAATATCGCGGTTAATCTCCGTTGAATTTAAAAAAGTAAGTTTCATCAACTTAAGAATTCAATGCCGTTTTAAGCAGCGTTTCATACACCTTTCTCCAGCCCTTCCAACGTTGATTTTCGGCAAAAGATTCATTATGCCAAATAGACACAAACTCCCCTTGAACCGATTTCACTTTTTGAATGGTTTCGTAAATAATTTTCTCTGCCTCATCAGGTTCCAAATTCATATAATCCTTAAGCGTACCGTCCATTATACCCACAGGATGAATTTTCAAGGGAGTTTCTGTTTCGAGATCAAGATCGTAAAACATAAACGGAGATGCTATTCCGGCTCTAAAGCCGGGCATCTCAGCATAGCCCATGGAGTAATCGTCGGTAATATCACAGGCCAGCAAATTTTGATAGGTCGCAGGCAGTTGAAATTTAAGAAAATGCTGTCTGCTTAGGGTAATTTCTCTATGAAGAATAGCTGATAAACGAGCTACTTCCATTTTTAAACGGCCCAGATTTTCGTTAGATCGATATGAGGGATGAATACCACAGATACCTACGTCATCGAGCTGTTTGACGAGTGTTTGCAAAAATCTGTTTTGATGGGGAACATTTCGGTCGTACTGTGCAAAATCGCCCAAAAGAAAAAAGTAAATAGGCTCATGCGGATACTTTCGAATCAAATTCATTTGATAATCGTAGGTATCGTAAGGATCGTGTTTTATGCCAAACAAAACCGATAACCGAAATGCCGCATGGTTTAGGTTGGCCGATGAAAGGTCAGCCATTAACCCTCCAATGGCTCGTATAAAACCTTTGTGCTTGTAGGCATAAGCATTATCAATATCGACAGTAGGCACAAACTTAAATTGGGGCCCATTACGTCTTAAGGTTCCCCAACGTAACTCTAACACCTGCAAAAGATCGTTTGCCCAATAATTTACAATGGGTTCGGAGAGTAAATCGAGTTTAAATGCTATGCTTTGCGAGGCCAGAAACCTACCATGCTTATCGCGCTTGTGCGGCATATATTCTTCGTAACGGCTCACCATGTAAAAACTGGCCGCAAATACATCAAAGGGCAATGCAGAATTGCCTCGTACCGAAAAAATGGCCTTTCGTCCTTTCCATTCGGTCTCTGAAATTTCAAAAAGCTTAATACCCGATTCGAACACTAAACCTTGGTCAGTAAAATGCAATGCCTCGCTAATGGGCCTTTTACCGTAACTAAACTTGTAGCCGCCGTAAGCCTGCCATTCTGTTGCGTTATCAGTTAATGTAAAATCGAGTCCCAAAATATCGCGAAGCAATAGCCCCATAATGTATTTACACCGTGCCGTTAAGCGCGGCACATGTACCAATATTACATCAGGCTGCTGCTTCATCTAGAGGTATTATTCTACTTTACGATGCAGCCACAGCTGATTTAGGATAAATTCGGCAGCATGACCATCGCCAAAGAGTGGCGGAAAAGAAATTTGCGCCGTTTTAAAATGCTGAAATGCATGTTCAATTCTACTAGGATCGGCATCGCAGATAAGCGCTGCTCCATTTTCAACAAGCTCCACCCATTCGGTTTCGGGTCGCAAAATAATGCAAGGTTTTTTGAAAAAATAAGCTTCTTTCTGCACCCCGCCAGAGTCGGTAATTACCATTTCTGACTTTTGCTCCAATACAATCATTTCCAAAAAAGAAGCAGGCTCTGTTATTACCAAGCCTTGACGTTGCATTGCTTCACTATCAAACCCTTCAAGAGCATCCAACATTTTACGTGTACGTGGGTGCACAGGCAAAATAATACGCAGGTTGTGTTGCTGTGCCAGTTTACCTAACGTTTCTATAATGCTCCGTAGGCGCGCAGGGTTGTCGGTATTGGCATTGCGGTGAATGGTAGCCAATACAAAAGGCGTGTCGAGCTGAAGTCGTGCAGCAATATTGGTGTGCTCCAAAGCTTGAGCAGCAAAGTGCAAGCTATTGTCATACATAAGATCCCCACAATGGAAAATCCCGGGTCTATCGGCCGAAAAAGGTGGCTCTTGAGACTTGAAGCCCTCGGCTAACAGATTATTATAGCCCGCTTGTGTAGGCGAAAACAGCAATGTAGATACGTGGTCGCAAAGAATGCGGTTTATTTCTTCGGGCATTTGCTTATTAAAGGAACGCAGGCCCGCCTCAATGTGCGCTATGGGCACATGCATTTTTGAGGCAGCAATGGCTGCTGCAAGGGTAGAATTGGTATCGCCGTAAACCACAAGCCAATCAGGCTTTTCTTTTAACAATATATCTTCAATACCGCTAATCATAGCAGCGGTTTGTTTGCCATGGCTTGCCGAACCTACACCCAAATTATAGTGAGGTTGCGGAATACCCAATTCACTAAAAAAAACATCCGACATGGCAGCATCGTAATGCTGACCTGTATGCACTAAAACCTCCGCAATCGGATTTTGCGAAGACCGAACCGCCCCGCTCAATGCAGCCGCTTTAATAATTTGCGGGCGCGCCCCAATAATGGTCAAAAGTTTCATAGGCTGTAAATGTAGGAAAAAGCCTATTTTGGTATTTATTTTCATTTATGAAAAAATGGGCATTACAATTATTGGTTTCGGCCCTTTCGGTGCTTATTGCTGCCGAAATACTGGAGGGGGTACATTTGGGCAATACGCTGTCGGCCTTGCTTGTAGCACTTGTTTTATCTTTTTTAAACACTTTTCTTAAGCCCATTCTGCTTATTTTAACCATACCGGTTACTCTCTTTACATTTGGTCTGTTTCTGCTGGTAATTAATGCCGTAATTATATTGGTTGCCGATAACTTATTGGCTGCATTTAGCGTAGACAACTTTTGGTGGGCCTTGCTTTTTAGTTTAGTGGTATCTTTCGCGAACTCCATTTTAAATGCCATGCTGGGAACGAGTGACAATAAAAAAGAAAACGAGGATTAATTTTTATGCACAACATTTTGCTTCAGTCGGCCGACTTTGAAAATATTCTTGATCAACTTCCGGCCCCGGTGTTTATTACCGAAAAGCATAACGGAAATATCGCCTTTATTAACCGAGCTTGTTGCATGGTTATGGGCAAAGAAAAGCAGCAGGTTAAAGGCATTCATTATTCAGAGTTTCTTGGATTAACGGGCAATGAAGCCTTAATCAATAAAATTGAGGTACAATTAAACCAACCTGAGGTATTAATACTGGATGTTTTTTCACAAACAGCATCGCCTCAAAAAGAGTGGCAAAAATTCCAGCTCAGCAGGATCGATCGCCTGGAAAAAAGTCTAATTATTTGGACCAAAGAAACAGGCTATGAAAAAGTTAACTCAGACCCACAATTTAAGATTTTTCAAGGCAATTATCTGTTTGAACTCGACGATAGTCCGCAGCCTGTTTTTGGTATAGACCGATTGGGAAAATTATTTTTCGCCAACAAACGATGCTGCCAGCTAAGTGGATACTCGGCCGAAGAATTATATTATCGTGGTTTAAATATCCTATTCAAAGACGCAGCGCTAAATGCAGCAACCGATACCCTTCGGGATTGTTTGCAAGGCTACACACGTTCCATCGAACTAAGCATTAATCCGCGCAGCGGAACCGAGCGAAATTGGTCAATAACGGCTTATCCCTGTAAGAATGACACAAACGAAACAGCAGTAATTTGTTTTGTGCAGGATATTACGCTCGAACGTAGCGAAGAATCCGATAGCAATACGGTGATTCGTTTGCTTGACGCGATGCTTAAATCTACGGATTTAAGAGCCAGTTTAAACCAATTGCTCGATGCGATGCGGCTTGAAATTGGTGCTGATATTGGAGAATGCTGGCTGCACGATTACTTGCGAAAAACCGAAAAAATATTCGCACTTGCGGCTCCAGAATACAACAGCTTGCAACGATTTTGTGATTTTTCGACCACACTTGAAATACCTTTGGAATTTACCGAGCCGCATCGAGCCGGTAAAACACGTGGACAAATCATTAATCTCTTTATTGAAGAAAATTTTTCGCGGCGTCAACTTGCGGTTGAAAGTGGCCTCAATGCGTGTTTGGCAATTCCAGTGTATTCGGGCGATAATCACGTGGCCACCCTGGTATTTTTTGCCGTTCAACATTTTAACGATGAACTAAGGGCCGTTCGACTTATACGATTGCTTGCCGAACGATTGGGCGTTCATATCGAAAGCCGCAGAATAGCCTATGAGGCCGACAAGATTTTCGAGCTTGTACCGGATTTTCTCTGCATTCTCGATCAAAGCGGCCGTATTTATAAACTTAATACCCGTTTTGCCGAACTTTTAGGTAAATCTCATACGGAAATTATTGGGAGTTCGTTCTTTAACTGGATTGACGATGAATACGTAGAAGCAAGCCTTTCTGCCTTCCAAAAGCTTCAAAACGAAGATGAAGTAACCACCGAAAATATCATCAAAAATGCCGAAGGTAAAAGAATGTGGCTGGAATGGAACCTCTGTGCAAACCAGCAGGAAGGTTTAATTTATGCCGCAGGAAAAGATCTCACCCTAAGAATTTTGTATGACGAAGAATTGCGCAATCAAAACGAGCGATTCCGACTCTTACGCGAAGCTACGCACGAAGCCATTTATGACTATGATATTCCAAACGACAGCTACGACTGGGGCGATTCATTTACAAAACTAACGGGCCATATCATTGATAAAACGCAACTCAATGCTGAACATTGGGCCTCTTTTGTGCACCCTGGCGATCTCGACCGTATTTTAAATAACCGCCATGCTGCAATCTTAAAGAAGGAAAAAATCTGGAACGAAGAATACCAGTATCGCTGCGCCGACAATAGCTACAAGCATATTTTAGATCGGGGTGTCGTGCTATACAACGATTTGGGTAATGCCGTAAGACTTATTGGAACCATGCAAGATATAACGGCCCTGAAACGAAGCGAGGAAACCTTAATCCAACTTAACGACGCACTACAACATCGGGCACAACAACTACTGGGCTTTAACAAGGAGCTCGAGCAGTTTGCCTATATTGTTTCGCATGATTTACAAGAACCGCTGAGGATGATTTCGTCCTTTATGAAATTACTCTTAAATAGCAAAGAAATTACCTTAAACGAACGCTCTGAACAATACATAAACTTCGCTTTAGACGGCGCCGAACGTATGAAACGGCTCATTCAGGACCTCCTCACCTATTCGCGGGTAGGCACTAATGAAGATGATTTCACAAACCTATCGCTCAAAGAAATGGTTCGTGAAACATTGTTGGTGTACCAGCAATTGATACGTGAACGCAATGCCCAAATTAGCGTAGGACAGCTGCCGGAGGTAAAAGGCATTCGTTCGCTCATTCAGCAAATTTTAGATAATTTATTATCGAACGCACTTAAATATAACGACAAACCTACCCCCACCATTCATTTTGATTGCACCGAAACCGATACGCACCACATTCTTTCGGTGAAAGACAATGGCATTGGAATCGACCCTAAATCATTTGACTTGATTTACCTTCCGTTTAAGCGATTGCACAACAAAACCGAATACTCGGGTACAGGCATTGGTCTTGCAGTATGTAAAAAAATTACCGATAAACACACTGGAAAAATCTGGGTAGAGAGCACGCTCTCATTGGGCAGCACATTTTATATTTCGCTTCACAAATAGGATTTACACGAAGCAAAAAAAATCGCAATCAATGTCCGAGCAAACTCGATAAAACAGCATCAATCATTTCCTTCTCGAGCGGTTTTGAGTAAAAACCCTTCACCATTTTGTACGACATGGCTTTTTTATGATCGGATGGATCTATGGAGGATGAAAGAATGTAAACGTGCGATGGAATAGAAATCTCGCTAAGTTGATCTAAGAATTCCCAACCGTTAACTTGAGGCATATTTATATCTAAAAATATAACCGCAGGCAGGCGTTCATCGGGCTTAATAATTTTTTCGATGGCCAAACCGGCATTTTCAAAAACACGGCTGCTTACTTTTGGGAAATGATAATTTACCGTACGGCTATTGATGTAATTGTTTAACGGATCGTCGTCAGTAAACCAAAATACGTGAGCGTCATTTACGGTTGAGTTCGCTCCTTTGTTTTGGGTTATTGGCTTTCTATTTTCAGCAGAAACATTCCGATTTTCGGAAAAAAATAAACGAGACAATGAAAAACCCATGAACGGATTTAATAAAAGCTTTGGCATGAAGTTGATTGGTTTTACTGCCATAACAATAGAATTTCGTTTATACTGAGCAGAGAATTACTCGAAAACTCCGATGAATCTACTAAAATTTATTTTTCAACTACTAAATCATAAACTTCAGTGGTTCTAAATTAGAAAAAAAAACGAAATTCCAAATTTTATTTCACAAAATGCATGTGAACAAATCCGCTCCCGAAATAATCTTATGCATTAAACTTTTCGCTGTATATATGCTCCAGGGCACTAATCTCATGCTCCCAGGAAAGCTGTTTAGCGGCAACAGGAATTTTTTCTTTAACAAGATTATAGTGAGAATGATCTGAAACAATAGCGTTTATTTTTTCGGCAAGCGATTTATTATCAACCGCTTCTAAAAACCAACCTACTTGATACTGCTCGATAATTTTACGCAGCTCAGGCAGATTGCTGGATAACACCGGAATACCCGCTCTTAAATAATCAAATATTTTATTAGGCAAACTAAACCTGTAATTTATGTTGGTGTCTTTGTCCAAACTCAACCCTAAGTGGCAGCTTGAGGTAAGCCCCATCAACTCGGCATAGGGCATTTTATCAAAAAATATAACCCGTTCATGTAAATTTAACGCTTCCACTTTTTGATGCAAGAGAGGCAACACATCGCCCGATCCGGCAATAATCAAACAACAGTTGCTTAACCATTGCATGGCTTCTACCGCTTCTTCGGCCCCCCGATGTATGTTTATTCCATTACCTTGAATAATTAATCTAAACTTATTTTGGGGCAAACGGCTCAATAAAGTGGTCGATGCAGGAATAATTTCGGTGTTAGCCTCAGGAATATTCCGAATCACTCGAATTGGGGCCAAACGGTATTCGTTTTCGTATAGTTTAGCAATAGAATCATTTACCGTTATAATATGCGTTAAGCGAGGCAAAATGAAGCGCTCCAACGTTTTCCAAACCTTACGTGTGAAAGGCCTGTTTTGCAGTTCGGGAACGCCTGTAAAATACTCATGGGTATCGTAAACCAGCTTTTTACTACGTATTTTTGATACCAACCATGCAGACAGCAAGGTATCTAAATCGTTAGCATGAATAATATCTACTTTTTTGAAAAGCAAGTAAATAAAAAAACGTACGTTAAGCTCAGCATAAAATAAAGGCCCTCGGTTAAAAATCAAGGTCATTCTGTGGGCCGCATATGTGGCGGGATTATAATCGGCGCTGTTGGCTAACCTTCGACCAATTACTCCTACATCATATCCTTTCTGCACCAGGGTAAGACACATTTTACGCACCCGCTGGTCGCTCGAAAGATCATTACTTACCGTAAGTATTACTCGCACACCGCTAAATTAGAAGATTGCCCCCAACCACAACAAGAAATAGATAAATTTGTAAATTGCCCATCGATGAACACGTATAACACCGAAATCAAAATCGGCATTGCTGTAGGATTTAGTGGCTTTCTCTGGCTTCTGATGGAAAAGGCGCTGGGGCTGCATGATAAAAACCTGGATTTTCGCTCTTTTATTTTCTGGCTCATCATTGTATTGCCCATGGCAGGCATTTTCTTTTTACTCTCCCGCAAGCGCGACAAGGTCTTAAACGGGAGCATCAGCTTGCTGCAATGCATTAAAGCCAATTTGGTATTTATTCCATCCACCTTAATTACCCACATATTTTTTGTGTGGCTTTATATTTCGGTCATTAACCCTAATTTTTTAACCATTAGAATGGATCATGAGTTAAAAATTATCCGTTCGGCTCAAATAGATATAGAAGCTCAATTGATTGAAGAGGGTGAAATAAAAGAGGCTTTTACCACAGCAACATTTTTGGTAAATTATTTTTTAGTGTCGCTCATCATTTGCCTGGTTTTAGGCTTGGCAATTAGTCTGATACTCCGTAAGCAGCCATTAAACGCGCCCATTGATAGTAATAAAAATGTTAGTTAAGCGTGTAAAAAAACAAATAGCAAAACACCCTGCACAACTTTGCTTTACCTAGGTTTGTGAGGAATATGAGCGTATTAGGAACAATATCGTTACGAAATTTCAACACTTTTGGAATAGATCTTCAGGGGAATGTGGCCTCGTTTAATTCAGTAGATGAACTCGATGCAATTCGTCAGAAGAATGCCGAACCGCCTGCACTGGTGCTCGGTGGTGGTTCCAATATTTTATTTGTTAACCCGCCCAAAGGATGGATTTGGAAAAACGAGATATTAGGTATCCACAAAATAGACGAAAACAACGAGCATGTTTATGTAAATGTGGGTGCCGGTGAAGAATGGCATCCTTTTGTGCTGCAGTGTTTGAAAAACGACTGGGGAGGCCTCGAAAATCTGTCTTTAATTCCGGGCCGTGTAGGTGCCAGCCCTATGCAAAATATAGGTGCATATGGTGTTGAAATAAAGGACGTTTTTCATTCGCTACGGGCATACCGAATCGAAGATGGGCGCATCGAAACATTTTCGAATGCCGATTGCCGATTCGGGTATCGTGAAAGTGTTTTTAAACAGGAATATAAAAACAGATACATCATTTTAGATGTTACCTATAAACTTACACGCCAAAAACACATCCTGCATTTAGATTACGGCGATATTCGTAAAGAACTGGAGCACAAGAACGTTCAAACACCGAACATACATGCGGTAAGCGAAGCGGTATGTGCTATTCGTAAAAGCAAACTTCCCGACCCTGCGCTATTGGGTAATGCGGGAAGTTTTTTTAAAAACCCGGTTATCTCAAAAGAAAAGGCAAACGCACTATTAGAGCAATTTCCGGGTATGCCTCAACACGCAACGGGAAATGAAACCGTAAAACTTGCTGCGGGATGGCTTATCGAAAAAGCGGGATGGAAAGGGATGCGACGCGGTGATGCAGGTGTGCATGAGAAACAGGCATTGGTATTGGTTAATTATGGCACAGCTACAGGGAAAGAAATTTGGAATGTATCTGAAGAAATTGTCTTGGACATCCAATCAAAATTTGGAATCGTGCTTGAGCGGGAAGTCAACATCATCGAATAATTTTCGACCATGAACGGTGTAAAAATTCTGTTTGTAGTGCCCTACCCTACCGGAAAAGCGCCCAGCCAACGTTTTAGGTTCGAACAATACTACAATTTACTTAATGCCAAAGGCTACCGTTTTGACTGCATGCCGTTTTTAACCGACGAAATCTGGGGAATTTTATATCAACCCGGGCGGTTTTTATTAAAAGCATCGGGCATTTTAAAAGGCATCTTTCGTCGCATTTTATTGCTATTCAAACTTCGAGAATATGACTTCTTGTTTATTCACCGCGAAGCATGTCCGGTAGGCCTTCCTTTTTTTGAATTTACCGCCGCACGCATCCTTCGAAAAAAAATCATTTACGATTTTGACGATGCCATTTGGATTCCCAATTATTCTGAAGCCAACAGCTTTTTCTCCTTTCTAAAGGGATATGGAAATGTAAAACACATTTGTGGCTATTCGTGGAAGGTTTCATGCGGAAACCAATACCTCTGCAATTTTGCTGAAAATTATGCTCCACGTGTTGTGTATAATCCCACTACAATTGATACCGAAAACTATCACAACAGGGTTAAAGACCAACAGGGTGATGAATTTGTAATCGGCTGGACCGGCAGCCATTCAACCATACGATACATCAGCGAAATTATACCCGTATTACAAGAACTTGAAACGACACATCGTTTTGTTTTCAAAGTTATTTCAGACATACAACCAGAATTCGAACTTAAATCGCTGGTTTTTAAAAAGTGGGAAAAGGATGCTGAAATCGACGACCTGCTCACGTTTAACGTGGGTATCATGCCCTTGGTGAATGATAAATGGGCAAACGGCAAATGCGGCTTCAAAGCCTTACAATATATGGCGCTGGGTATCCCGGCGCTAGTTTCGCCCGTAGGTGTAAACTCGCAGATTGTTGACCATGGGGTTAACGGATTTATCTGCGCTACACCGTTGGAATGGAAATATCATTTGCTCGAATTAATGAACAACCGATCATTGCTCCGAAATATGGGCAATGAAACGCGTAGGAAAATAGAAGAAAAATATTCGGTGCGTTCTAACGGAGCCAATTTCCTTTCACTCTTTGAGCTTAGGCAATGAAGAAAGTGCTCATCCTCACCTATTTTTATCCGCCGTGCAATTTAACTGCTGGGCAACGCAGTTTAGGCTGGGCGCAGTACCTGAAAAATTTTGGATATGAGCCAGTAATTGTAACGCGAAACTGGGAACAGTTTATAAATAGCCCCGAAGATATGCATCACGCATCGGGTAAAGAGCTTATTACGGAGCATAACGATGCTTATACTGCTTACTATTTGCCTTTTAAAGGAAATTTACGCGATCGCATTTACTCTCGTTATGGAAAATCAAAGTTTGTAATTGTTCGCAAGGTGCTTTCATTGATAGAATTAATTGGCCATCACTTCAGCTCATCGTTCATTCCTTTTGCCAATTTGTATCGTTTTGCAGACGAATATCTTTCGAAGAATAAAGATGTTGCCGCAATTATAGTATCTGGAAATCCTTTCGAATTATTTCGATTTGGATACTTGTTAAAACGAAAACACCATTTACCTTGGATTGCCGATTACCGTGATGATTGGAATACCTCAACCGTAAACGATTCGCGTGGCCCAATGGATGCCTTTTTACGTATGCTCGAAAGGAGAAGCGAAAAAAAATACATTGCAACAGCAGCCTGCATCACCACTATTTCTAAACATTATGCCGATAAAATTTCAGCTTTTACCGGTGTACATGGCCATGTGCTCGAAAATGGGTTTTTCCCAAACGATTACATCACCTATGAAAATCTCGAACCATTTGATGAGTTTACCGTGCTGTACAACGGAATGCTTTATCCTTCTCAACAAATTGAAATCTTTTTAGATGCGTTTAAGCTTTTGGTTGACAAGCATCCCGAACATCGCAACCGCATTAAACTTCGCTTTCCGGGTATACTTTTTTTGAAGGATGTGGCGGCTCGGGTAACTTTACTTATGCAGGGATATGAAGATGTGGTGTGGATGAGTCCACGCATTGCACGTTCAGAGGTACTCAGCATGCAGGCAAAATCGCATTTATTACTTATGGTATCGCATCGCGATTCCAAGGGTATTCCTTCAAGTAAGATTTATGAATACCTCGGTTTAGGTCGGCCTGTGTTGATTTGTCCGGGGGATGGCGATGTGCTCGACGAAACTTTTGGAGCCTATGATTTAGGCTTTATTGCCAATACGGTATCAGAAACACTCGAAATTTTAGAGCAGCATTTTACCGCGTTTCTGGAAGATAGAAACGTGATAGAACATCCAAATCGTAGCTATGCCTTGAAATTTACCCGCGAAGAGCAATCCAAAGTACTAGCAAAAATTTTGGACGAAATAAGTCATCCCCAAAAGTAAAAACCGCTATTTAGTGCTCATGGCCGCCCGGACCATGAACGTGACCGTGTGCAATTTCATCGGCCGTAGCTTCACGAACTTCAATAACCGAACCCTGAAAACGAAGATCTTTATCAGCCAGTGGATGATTAAAATCCATCGTTACAAACTCAGCTCCTACCTCTAGCACCAAACCCTGCATGTGGTTGCCCTGATCATCTACCATAGGTAAAAAATTACCCGGAGCAACCATCTCACTGTCGAGTTCCTCTCCCGGGGCTACAAATGCCTGGAGCGGAATACGCACCACATTCTCCTTATTGGAAAAACCATAGCCGTTGGCCGCTGTAATTTTAAAATCAAACGATGAACCAACGGACAGGCCTTTAAGATTGCCTTCAAATTCTTCGAGCAAACCGCCCGATCCATAAAGAAATGTAAAAGGATTGCCCTCAGAAGTTTCCTCAACGGTTTCTTCGGTTTCGAAATTATTGGTGCTTACAGTTAAGTGGTATGAAACCGATACCACGGAGTTTTTATCAACGATCATTTTATAGATTTAAGTTACCAAATTTACGGCTTTATGCTTATAAATAACTTTCATCCCTTAATTTTACGGAGTTCAAAATAATCAGGAAAGTATGCCCCATTACCCTTCGATGGTAAATTCCAAGCTTCCGGCGGTAAAAACCTCCATATTCTCGGTAATGTCGAGGCTTGCCAACGAGTGTAACGCAATCAACTTATCGCAAGGCTTTCCGGGATTTGATTGTTCGCCCGAACTTATATCGCTGGTCGAAAAATACATGCGCAAAGGGCTAAATCAATATGCGCCCATGCCGGGTGTTTATGAACTTAGGGAAGCAATTGCCGAAAAAACAGCCGCACTTTACGGTGTTTCGTACGATCCCGAAAATGAAATCACCGTTACATCGGGTGCTACACAAGGATTATTTACCGCCATATCCGCACTGGTTAAGGACGGTGACGAAGTTATTATTATCGAACCCGCTTACGATTCATATGCCCCTGCGGTGGAACTGGCAGGTGGAACGCCGGTTTATTTTCAGCTTAATGCCCTTGACTACAGTATAAATTGGGAAGCATTCAGAAAGCTCATCAGTCTGCGAACCCGGCTCATTATAATTAACACTCCGCACAATCCCAGCGGCAGCGTTTGGAATGCAGCCGATATGCAGCAACTCGAAAAACTGGTGCATAAAACCAATATCGTTGTCCTTAGCGATGAGGTGTATGAACATATCATTTTTGATGAACAAGCGCACCAGAGTGTTTTGCGCTTTCCCAAGCTGGCAGAGCGCTCCATAATAATTTCGTCATTTGGCAAAACCTTTCACACCACGGGTTGGAAAATGGGATATTGCCTTGGGCCCGAAAACCTGATGCAGGAATTTAGAAAGGTGCATCAGTTTCTGGTGTTTTCGAGCAATACGCCCATCCAATATGCCCTTGCCGAATACTTAAAATCCAGTGAACATTACGAAGGCTTACCGGCATTTTACCAGGCTAAAAGAGACTTTTTTGTAGATGTATTCCGCCAAACAAAGTTTACGTTAAAACCAACCGCAGGCACCTATTTCCAGCTTCTCGACTACAGCAACATTTCGGATGAAACCGATACCGAATTTGCTGTGCGTCTTACCCGCGAAATCGGTGTTGCCAGTATTCCCATTTCTGTCTTCTACCATAAAAAAACCAAGAGTTCGCACCTTAGATTTTGTTTTGCCAAAAACAACGAGGAGCTCGAAAAAGCAGGCGAACTCCTCATGAAACTATGAACAATCAACTTAATATAAGCATTGTACAAAGCAAAATAATTTGGGAAAGTCCCGACGAAAACCGCAATTGGTTTGCATCGCGGATGGATCAGATTACCGGAAACACCGATATAATTGTGCTCCCCGAAATGTTTACCACGGGCTTTACCATGAATGCCGCACGCTGGGCCGAAAACACATCGGGTGCAACATTGGAATGGATGCATGCCAAGGCCGATAAGTTTCAGGCGGCCGTTGTGGGATCTATTATTGTAAAAGAAGGCAGTACATTTCACAACCGACTAATTTGGATGCTGCCCAACGGCACTTTTTATTTCTACGATAAACGGCATCTGTTTAGAATGGCCGGAGAGGATAAGCATTATGCCGCAGGCAAAAGCCGATTGATACTTGAATATAAAGGTTGGCGTATTTGTCCGCTCATTTGTTACGACCTCCGATTCCCGGTATGGTCGCGAAACCGTTACCAGAACAACGATTTCGAATACGATTTACTGCTTTACATTGCCAATTGGCCCGAAAAACGAGCCCACGCCTGGAAGTCGCTGCTGGTGGCTCGTGCCATCGAAAATCAAAGCTATGTAATTGGCGTAAACCGTATTGGTAGCGATGCAAACGGCATCAACTATTCGGGCGACTCCGCCGTACTCGATTATGTTGGTGAAAAAATTTCACGCACCGAGCGTTATGGCGATCGGGTGGAACTCATCACATTGAACTACACCGCGCTGAAAGACTTCAGAACACAGTTTCCGGTAGGGCTGGACAGCGATAACTTCAATATTTCCATTTAAAAGCACGTCTTACAAGAAATTATATTTCATCCAACACCTTGCCAATAGACAACTTGACTAAACAACACTGGGCTTATCATAAAAATTGGCGCTGGGCGGCATTGGCTTTTTCAATGGCGGTGCTTGTTATGCTGTATGGTCCGGTTCTGATAGCTCCCGATCATTTTTTGTTTGGATCCGAGGGCGACGCTGTAAAAAACTATTTTACGTTTACCTGGCATGTTAAATACGATACAAATTGGCTGCATTTTGGCGGTTCAAACTATCCGTATGGCGAACATGTTTGTTTTACAGACGGCCATCCCATCGTTTCGCTCTTATTGGGTTGGATTCCCTGGGTGCAGCAGTATCCGGTAGGCACGCTAAATTTGATTTTACTTTTATCACAAATAGTCGGTCTTTATGTGATTTACGAGTTATTGCTAAAACTTAAATGCATGCCCTTTGTGGCTGCATTAGGCGCTTGCTCCATGGTGTGGCTGCAACCGAATTTGTTTCGGGTGTTGGGGCATTTTGCCTTGAGCCATGTATGGGTGATTCCACTGGCACTTTTGCTCATTATTCGGGTTTGGGAACACGCCAATATCCGAAATACCCTGCTGCTTTTTTCCTATCTATTCATCATTTTCTTTTTACATCCGTATTATGGAATGATGATTTCGCTTCTGCCCTTTTGTATGGGTTTTATAGGATTGCTTTGGAACGGAATTCAAAAAAGGTGGGACAAAAAACATCTTTATTATTTGTTGGTAGGAGTTATAGCTCCACTGTGCTATTTGCTTTTTATTAAACTCACCGATACCCACCTTAACCGCCCCGATAAATCGGTGGGCTTTTTGATTTTCACCTCAGGGATTGAAAATATTTTCGTTTCGGCACTGCCCCCTTTTCGGCATTTTATGTGTCAAATTATCAAGGTAAAAGGGCAACAATGGGAAGGCGCCGCCTATGTGGGCTTGGCTACTATGTTTATTTGTTTGTGCTATATAATAGCTAGCATAGTAAAATGGAAGCAACTAAACCTTAGCAATTCGTCCATTTGGAACGTGCTTTTTCCGGCTTCTATTATCATTTTGGCATTTTCGTTTGGGTTTCCTTTTTATCTCAATTTAGAGTGGCTGCTCGAAAAGCTGCCTTTTGTGGAACAGTTTAGAGCACCCGGCCGCTTTGCCTGGATTTTTTACTTTACACTGGTGCCCTTCGCCTTTGTGCAGCTCAGTAGATTTACCGAATTCCTGAATACGCGTTATACCTCATTTTGGCCATTTTCTTTATCCATTATTTGCTTTGGTTTGTTTGTTGCCGAAGGTTGGATTCCTCAAACGGGAACCGCAGAAAAAGCGCAAAAAAATGTCAACTTCTTAACCCGAAGCGATCCCTTCAACATTTTACCCATCCTTAAAACCAATGATTTTAAAGCAACTGCAGCATGGGTAACGTATCCGTTCTTCCATTTTGGCACTGATTATTTCTACGTTAACTGTTCCAACAATGCGCGAAATATGGCGTATAGTGCAGCTATGTTGAGCGGCAAGCCTTTGGTGTGCTCTTCCAATCCTAGAGTTTCATTCAACGAAACATTCGATATATTATCACTCTTCGCGCCCGATTATGTTAAGCGAAACGTATTAAACGACTTTCCAAAAAACACGCGTCTTTACGTATTAAAAACCGATCCATGGCCTGAGTATCAGCACAACTGGTATTTAAGGGCGCATCCTCAAATTATAGATATAGAAAAAGAAAAAGCAGCCTTTAATGCACTACTAAAGGTACAGAATAACAACTCCGACCATGCTATCCTAGAAGCACTAAACCGCAGCCAGAAAGACACCTTCAACGTTATTCGTACGATGCGTTACACCCCTGCAAAAAGAAAGGCGCGCGCATTTGATATTATCGAGCTTATAGCCATCAAACCCAACACGCTGCAGGTTGGATCGCTTTACGAAGCTTCGGTATTTGTACATGCAGAGCAGTTGCACCTTCTTAAAACGGCCTTATGTTTCGAAAAAGTGGGCAAATTTACCGAGGAATTGGGGGGCGTAAATTCCTTTGAAAGTTTCCACATTTATGGCGACAGCGCGCTGGTAACCCTGCATTTTACCCCCGAAGATACTACCTCCGAATACCGACTGAGTTTAATTCCTTCAAAAGAAAACAAACAGAATTACACCTACGGCGATATACAAATACGCAAAAAAAATGAACTTATTATTGAGCGAGACAGTACGCTAAATCCATCGCCTGTGATGCGTATAAATCATTTTTTTATTCCGCGTCCTTAAGCTCCTTTTGGAGCACAAACCAAAATTCAGTTCCCTTACCTAGGGTTGAATTTACCTCAAGCGCAGAACCGTGCCGGTGTAAAAAATCTGAAATTACATTTAATCCAATTCCGTGGCCTTTTTCGTGCGCGGTTCCCAATGTTGTGAAGGAAATTCCCTTTTTAATTTGCTCCAGCCGATCGGGCGGAATACCCACTCCTGAATCGCGCACTACGAAACGATATGAATCAGTTTTATCTTCAACCTGAATAAGGATGCGACCTTTATCGGGGGTGAATTTAACCGCGTTTGAAATCAAATTGCGCAAAATAAAATCCAGCATATTTCTATCCGCATGAACAAACCCTGTCGCAGGCATGCGTATTTCAAAATCAAGTTGCTTAACTCCTTGCAAAAGCAATAGGTTATTCGTCATTTTTCGAATATCGCTAAGGGCTAATTTTTCTGCCTTAAATTGCAGTTTATCGGATTGATTTTTTGACCATAAAAGCATGTTGTCTAAAAGTCCCAATGCTAGATCCGACCTGTTTTTTAATTCATTTACGATTACTTTTTGATCTGACGCCACGAGTTTACTTTCCACCATTTTTAGACCTGAGCTTATTAAAATCAAAGGACTGCGCAGGTCATGCGAAAGAATCGAAATCAATTTGTCTCGCGTATCAACGGTATTGGATAATTTTTCATTATTTTCTGAAATATTGCGTTTTTGAAGCAACAGATCATCTTGAATTCTTTTGCTTATCAATAATACAATGATTAGCTCAAAACATACCACCAAAACGGTTCCACTCAAATTCATAATCCATTCTATCTCTAACTCCTCCCGTGTAAGAACAATATTAGGGCCCATCCGAAAATCGGAGAGTATGACTAAAAAATAAATGATTAAAACAATTAAAGCCAAAACATATCCCATTTTCCGCTCATTTCCCTGAAAAACGATGAGTGTACTCATCATTACCGGAATAATAAAGGCCAACACAAACGTTTCTTTGCCGGCAATAAAGGATAGCATAGATATGGCAGAAACTACAACAAACAGGTTGATTATTTTAGAAAGTGCTTTATATCCATTTCTGTAAAGTAAATACATCACAAACGTATGCGGCAACAAACAAATGCATATAAGAGCTTGCAGATTTTTATCTAAAACAAGATTTACAATAGAGTAGATTACCGAAAATACTGCAACTATGGAAAGAATCACGACATGTATCTGGTGGCCTTTTTCCACCAGGATATCATTAGACCCCTTGTTTTGTGCATCTATCACGGCATTAAAGTCAGAATTCATAGCATCATTAATAGGTTATTGACATTGAAACTGTCAGTCAACCCTATTTTCAACACAATAGTCTGAATATTTTGTGAAATAAATGCTTTTCATCCGTCAAATATTTTTGAATTTTTGGGTAATCTTGCTGTATGAAGAAATTGTTAATTGCATTTAAACTATTGGTTTCGCTGCATTTTGCTTTAGCGCAACAAACCACCTATCAGGCTGCACTCAATTTAGACGGTACCGACGATGAAATCCGTATTCCTGGGGCACTCGATCTCTTAACGGGGAGCACTGAAATAACGCTGAGCTGCTGGGCCTATTTGCGAAATACGGCGCCTGCATTTCCAAATTTCGACGGAATTGTTGGATTTAGAAACGATGTTTCGGCTGACTTTTACATACTGCAGCTTTCAGACAATCAAATCGAAGCCCGATTCAGAAACAGCAATTTCGATCCTCCCTTTACCATCGCTCACACCGGTGATTTTACCTTAAACACTTGGCAGCATTTTGCGATGAGTTATAACGGCAGCATGCTTCGATTATACATCAATGGTGTGCAGGTGGATAGTCTCCCCGCATCAGGCTTTCTGGGCGAAACCGGCGGAGATCTCATGGCAGGTTTCCTCTATTTTAATCCTACCGTTAATTATGCACTCGATGGGCAAATTGATGAGGTTGGCCTTTGGAACCGAGCCCTGTCAAACGAAGAAATTGCATGTCTATATTCTGGAGCCATTTCATTAACTTCGCCAGGCTTACTGGCTTGTTTGCGTTTTAATGAAGGTATGCCGGCAGGCGATAATACCAGCATTACAGAGATTGTAAATTTAGTAGGAGCTCCTAATGCCACACTTTCGGGATTGGCTTTAACCGGCGAAAGCTCCAACTATACAAATGGCATTAACAATTACCAAAACTCAACCGCTCAATTATGCGGAAATTCTATTTCGTTCGGCACCATCACCATTACCGAACCGGGCGTCTATTATCAGGAATTTGAAACTTCGGGAGTTTGTGATTCCTTAGTTGAACTGGTGGTGAGCGCTCAAAATTTAAATACCAACGTTAATACAGCAGGCAACACATTAATTTCATTAGCAAGCGGTGTAAACTACCAGTGGATTGATTGTGACAGCGGAAACGAAATTTCAGGAGCTACCCAGCAAACGTTCAGCCCCACCAATTCGGGCAATTATGCGGTAATTGTTTCGGCCAATGCCTGCAGCGATACCTCTGCATGTATTTCGGTAAATACTGCAGGTATAACCTCAGTGCTGGGAACTCAATTTACTGTAATGCCAAATCCGGCCAATGAACGTGTATTTATACACGCTACATCGCCAATCAGTTTTACCATCGAACTGATGAGTCTGCAAGGCAAACTTATTTGCACGCAACAAGGAACAGGAGGAACTCAAGCTTTCGATCTTCAAAATATACCACCCGGCTGTTATTTGCTCAACATCATTGAGGCGAATCATCGCTACACCCAAAAATTGATTGTTGAATAAGCTGTTCGCTGATTTTATGCCTCTTTTGCAACGCTTCCTAATTGTTTTCACCCTCTTATTTTCGGTACCGCTATGTGGGCAGGTGCAATTAAAAATTACAGATGGACAAAATGGTGAGGCATTATTCAGAGTAATTGTATCCGAAAAAGGTCAGTTTTTGGGCTATTCCGACATGGAAGGAATGATTCGGATTCCCAACAAGGAACAGAACACCCGTAAAATTAATTTTAAACTCTTTGGTTATAAAGATACTTCGCTGATATTAGAAGGTGGTCAAGAAGGAGTAATCCCAGTACTATTGGCGCCTAACAGCACTACACTCAACACCTATGTAGTAAGCGGAAACAGATATATTCAGCCCTTGGAGCTGCAATCGGTGAGTATTGATGTCATAAAATCGGAAGACCTCAACAAACGATTTACGACCAATTTGGCTACCGCGGCAGAACGGCTTTCGGGAGTTAACATTTTAGACGGCCAGGCCTCCATCCGTGGTGGAAGCGGATATGCCTACGGCGCCGGATCAAGGGTTTTATTGGTGGTAGACAATCAACCCCTCATAACGGCCGATCGCAATGATATTAAGTGGAATTATTTGCCGCTTGAGCTTACCGACCAGATTGAAGTGGTAAAGGGTGCATCGTCTGTACAATATGGAGGCTCTGCTTTAAATGGGGTCATCCACTTACGCACGCTATGGCCCGACTCGGTACCGGAAACACGCATCAGTACTTTTGCATCGCTTGTACCCGAAACTACGGGGCCGGCTACAGGCTGGTGGGGCGACGAATATCCGCGGCAATACGGTTTTAGTTTTGCCCATTTACAAAAACTAAAGCATGGTGTTGACATGGCTGTTTCGGGCAATTACCTCAACAATACCAGCTGGCTGAATGGAGAGTACGAAGATCGGAAGCGTGTTACGATGAAGTTCAGAAAACGCTTTGGTAAAAAACAACGACTTTCGGCAGGCTTAGAGGGAACTGTAATGCATACCAAAAATGGCTTTTTTCTCTTCTGGAAAAACGACACCACCGATGCCTTTCAGCCATATGCAGAAACCACCAAACTCGATTTTAACGATGTTTGGCTGAATATCGACCCCTGGATTAGCTTCGATGACGGAACAAACGGGCGACATACCTTGAGGATGCGCTATTATTCTACCTATCAGAGCGCCTTCACAACATGGACACCTGCAACGCATTTATTTAACGGCGATTACCAATATCAGCGGCAGTTGTTTTGGGGCATTAATCTCAATACCGGATTGTCGGGCAACTATTTCAGATTTCGTGATGATGGCCTGGGCGGCTTGCACACCGGAAACTACGCTGGTATATACGCTCAGCTCGATAAAGAATGGGGGCGCTTTCAGTTATCGGCCGGATGCCGCTACGAATTATTTAGAATCGATACGTTTGTGACCCGTTCCATACCTGTTATGCGATATGGTGTTAACTATCGTGCTGCTAAAAATACCTATTTGCGCGGATCATATGGCGAAGGCTTCAGATTCCCCTCTCCGGCCGAACGTTTTGTAAAATATAATATCGACATTATTAACATTTACCCCAACCCCGATTTACAACCCGAAACCGGTTGGAATGCCGAATTGGGCGTTAAACAGAAATTTAGCCGCGATGAATGGGTTGGTTTTGTAGATCTGGCATTTTTTGTTACCGCCTACTCTAACATGACCGAGTTTTCGTTCGCTCAATGGGGAACGATAAATGATCCCTTATACGGATTGGGATTTAAGAGCATCAATATAACACGGGCTCTTATTGGAGGCTTTGAACTTTCGGCATTTAGCGAAGGTAAAATAGCAGGACATGATGTAAGCATTTCGGGCGGTTACACCTATATAAATCCAGTAGATTTAAGCATTCCCGACTCCACCCAACTGCCGTCAGAACAATTGCAAAACGACAGCCTCGACATGCTCTTGCCGTTTATTCAGTATGCCATCAATAATTTCGACACTACCAATACGGCACAATCAAACCCGGTTTTACGTTACCGTTACAGGCATATGATTAAATTCAATGCCGACTGGATTCTGAAAAAAGGTTTTATGCTAGGTGCTGGCGTACGCATGTATAGTTTTATGGAGAAGATCGATCCTATTTTGGAGTTTTTTGTTCCCGGGCTGGCAAACTACCGCATTAATAATCGCAATTTCAGCTATGTAATTGATGCACGAATGGGATATCAGTTTGCCAATGGAAGCCGTTTGAGCTTGCAAGTTACCAATATCAACAACGAATTTATAACCATCAGACCGGCCAAACCCGAGAGCCCCAGAATGTTTACGCTACAGTATAATACTACACTGCGATATAAGCAGCGAAAAAATAGATTAATTAAAGGGTTTAAATAATTTAAAAACGATTTAATTTTGAAGGCATTTTAATACTATAATTCTATGATAACATCTATACTATTCTCATTAACACTTAATTTGTATACGGTTTGTTCAACCGTACAACCATTGCCTTCGGTTGAATATACTAAAGATGAGCGCTGCTGGATTAATGGAACAAGTGTTAGAATGCGTTCAAGACCATCAAGAAATGGAGATATCCTGGCTGTTTTTAACAATGGTGAAAACGTAAAAATTATTCGTTCTCATGATGTAAAAGACGATTGGGGAAATACGGTTGAGTTTTGGTACTTAGTGCGAAGACGTAACGGAACCGAAGGATGGGTGCATGGTGATTATGTTGATTGTAACGGCTGTTAAAAACAACATTCGGTTTAACCTATTCAATTTAACTACATCCTAAAATCGGCCACCACCGGACAATGATCGCTGTGCTTGGCGTCGGGCAAAATTAACGCATGCTCAAGTTTATCGGATAAGGTTTCGCTCGCACAAATATAATCTATGCGCCAGCCCAGATTTTTAGCGCGTGCCCCTGCTCTAAAACTCCACCAGGTATAATGATGCGGGTTTGAATTCACCGCACGGAACGTGTCTACAAAACCAGAATTTAAAAACTGCTCCATCCATTGGCGTTCCTCAGGTAAAAAGCCCGAACTATTAGCATTCGAAACCGGATTATGAATATCGATGGCCTGATGACAAATGTTAAAATCGCCGCACACAATTAAATTATTTCGTTGCTTTCGCAATGTATTCATGTAATCCTGGTAATACTCCAGAAACTGCATTTTAACCACTTGACGTTCGTCGCCACTGGAACCCGAGGGAAAATAGGTTGAAATAACCGATAAATCGCCGAAATCAAGTCGAATTGAGCGCCCCTCAAAATCGTATAAATCATGTCCCAACCCTCTTATCACAGCATCGGGCTTGCGACGGGTTAAAATGGCAACGCCGCTATACCCTTTCTTTTCGGCCGGAAATAAATAAGGTTCATAGCCCACTGAACGAAACACATCCAGATCTAATTGATCTTCCTGCGATTTAATTTCCTGTAAGCATAAAACGTCGGCATCACTGGCCTGCATCCAATCTAAAAATCCCTTCGAAAGCGCCGAACGCAATCCGTTAACATTATACGTAGCTACTCGCATATATGACTTTTATTAAATTATGTAGCCAATTAACATAAAATTGACCGAAATGCAGCACAACTTGGCCCCAATTCCGTTATGAATTGTTGTATATTCGACCGAGAGGAATTCTGTGTACCGCTTTAATTTATTGATATTCATAACTTTCTTATTCCTGATGCCCAAGGCGCAGGCGCAATTGAGTTCGCTCAGAAAAAAGCAGGTAGTAATATTTGGCGACACCACCACATTAGATACGTTAAGTATTCAGGCGGGTACATTTAAGGTTTTGAACAAGAGTAATTTTAATGAGCGTTATATTCTCGTCGCCGAAAAGGCATGGATAATTCGAAAAAATTCAAGTAAAGAACCCGATACGCTGGATGTAGAATATCGGGTATTCCCCTTTTTATTTTCGAAAGTTTACAGCAACCCTAATCGTCGAATAAGCACTGCGGCCGAACGGGGTATTGGCAATCCATTTTTGTACACCCCACAAAGTCGCGACAAATCGCAGGCATCGTTCTCGGGCCTCAATAAATCGGGCTCGCTCTCGCGTGGCATCAGCGTAGGCAATAATCAAGATCTGGCGGTAAACTCGGCATTAAACCTCCAACTTTCGGGGAAACTTTCGCCCGAAATCGACATCAGTGCAGCCATTACCGACGAAAATATCCCCATACAACCCGATGGGAATACCCAACAACTGCAGGATTTTGATAAAGTATTTATTCAATTATCGGACGAACGCTCCAAACTCATCGTGGGCGATTTTCAAATAACGCGGCCCGAGTCGTATTTCATGAATTTTAATAAACGTTTGCAAGGCGGTAGTTTTACCACACGCCAGGAAGTAAAACCTTTTAAAAACAAAGCCCCACTAAAACTAAAAAGCGGGGCGAGTATTGCCGTGGCCCGCGGACGATTTGCCCGAAATTCCATACAGGGCATCGAAGGCAATCAAGGTCCGTACCGATTAAAAGGGATTCAAAACGAGCAATACATCGTGGTCCTATCAGGCTCGGAGAAGGTATATATTGACGGACGTTTACTAAAACGTGGTCAGGAAAATGATTACATTATTGATTATAACAATGCCGAAATTTCGTTTACGGCAAAAGTACTGATGACCAAAGACCTGCGCATTTTTGTAGAATTTGAATATACCGACCGCAATTACGCACGCAGCCTAGTGTACTTTAATCAAGAAGTGGCTACAGAACGCGTTCAGCTCAAAATAAATTATTACCTCGAACAAGATTCGAAGAACCAGCCCCTGCAGCAACAACTAAGTAACGAACAAAAACAGGCGCTTACCCAAGCTGGCGACTCACTGTCTCAAGCCCTAGTGCCATCGGCCGACAGTGTAGCCTTTTCGCCCGACGCTATTTTGTATAAGCAAATTGACACCACTGTAGCCGGTGTCGTATATCAAAACGTATTGGTTTACAGTACCCATCCCGACTCGGCACATTACCGCGCTATTTTTACTCAAGTAGGAATCAACAAAGGCGATTATATACAAACCAGCTCGGCGGCCAACGGCAGAGTATATTTATGGGTGGCGCCCGTTAATGGCATCCCACAAGGCACACATGTAGCCAAATATCAGTTGGTTCCACCGGGTAAAAAACAGCTCACCACCCTTGGCGTTGATGTTAAACTAACAGAAGGCTTAAGCTTTCAAACCGAGCTGGCGCATTCGGTAAACGATAAGAATACATTTTCTGCCTTAGACAACGAGGACGACATGGGCTGGGCGGGCCGAACCGCACTTAATTATGTGCGTAACATTGGAAAAGACAGCTTGCCTTGGCAAATGGCGAGTAGCCTGAGTTTGGAATATGTAAATCGAAATTTTTCGCCGCAGGAACGCTTTCGAAATGTGGAATTTGATCGCGACTGGAACAGCGGCTTTTTATCGCTTAGCGCCCAAAACGAAATTTTACCGCGATTTAATATCGCCTTTTCAAAGCAAAATCTTGGACAAATAAGCTATCTGCTTACCGCGTACCAAAAAGAAAACACCTTTAATGCTCAGCAACACGGCTTAAATGCTACGATACAGAAAAAAGGATGGAACATTAATTACCTGGGAAGCATTACACAAAACAAGGCCGAAATTTTAGACGCACGTTTTTACCGTCATAAATCATTAGTAAGCAAAGAAATATGGAAAGTGCAATTGGGTTATAAAGACGAATTGGAGCAAAACCTTTTACAAAACGATAGCTTGGATAAAAGCTCCTACGCATTTTTTGATCGTCAAGTTTTCATACAAAACAGAGACACCGCCCGACAGAAGTTTAATGTATTTTACCGGCAACGCAGCGATGATGGCGTGCTCAATAGCCGACTTAAAAATTATGCGCTGGCCGAAAGTTTTGGCGTGTCAACCGATTGGAGCAAGAGCAAATCCTTGCAAATTCGAGCCTTAACTGCTGTGCGCAACCTCTACATTCGCGATACGACATTAAGCAGCCAGGCCCCCGAACGAAGCTTGCTTAATCGGCTTGAGGTAAATGTAAAAGGATTGAAAGGCAGCGTGGTTTCGTCCTTATTTTACGAAGCAGGTAGCGGACTCGAAAGCCGAAAAGAATTTAGCTACCTCGAAGTGCAGCCCGGACAAGGAATTTACAGCTGGAACGATTATAACAATAACGGCATCAAGGAGCTGAACGAGTTTGAGTTGGCAGCTTTCCCCGATCAGGCAAGATACATCCGTGTTTTTATTCCCACCACTGATTTTATTAAGGTATATTCCAACCAGTTTAGCCAAAGTTTGATGCTCAAAGCTCCCAGCAAATGGCAAAAAGAAAAAGGCATCAAGAAATTAATCGCTCGTATTTCTGCTCAAAGTGCGCTTAAAATTGACGGCCGCAGTCAAACCGAAGACGAAGTAAAGGCCTTTAATCCATTTACCTACGGCATTGAAGATCCCGATTTGATTTCGTTTAATCAGGCCTTAAGAAATTCGCTGTTTTTTAATCGCAGCCAAGGCAAAGTGGGCCTTGAATTTAACTGGCAGCAGAATTCAAACAAAGCCCTGCTCAACAATGGATTAGAGTCGAGGAGCAATCGTTTTGCCAATCATCGGCTACGCTGGAATGCCGGCGATCGTTTTACCTTGAATACAGAGGGGCGTAACGGTCAAAAAACGAGCAAAGCAGATTTTTTCAGCACCCGCGATTTTTCGATTCAATACTTCGAAGTTTTTCCGGCCATTACCTACCAGCCCAATGTTAAGTTTCGGCTTAATCTCAACTATAAATATGGTTCTAAGAAAAACACGATGGCCCCAAATGGCGAAAACGCGCTGAGTCAATCGGCAGGTGTGGATGTAAAATATAGCGAAGCCGAGAAAGGCAGTTTTACCGGACGATTAAATTTTATCCTCATTAAATATAACGGCCAAACCAACACTCCGGTGGCGTTTGAAATTATGGAAGGCTTAAGTAACGGGCAAAACTACACTTGGGGCATATCCTACCAGCGTACCTTATCCAACAACATGCAGATAAACATTAACTACGACGGCCGAAAGTCGGGCACTGCCAAGACTGTGCATGTGGGCGGGGTACAGGTTAGGCTGTTTTTTTAACGAATAGGCTCACATGATATAAATTTAATTCAACCAATACCCTCAATCAGAATTTAAATTACTTATTTTTAAGCCGTAAAATTCATTGGATATGAGCATAAAGAAACCCAAAGCAAAATATGCCACCGTTATGTTAATCGACGATAGCGAGATTGACAATTTCATTAACCAGAAAATGGTGGAGGGGTGCAATTTTGCCGATCGCATATATGTTCATACGTCATCAAAAAGCGCTATTGAGTTCTTAGCTAATTTTGAACGTGCTCAGTTTCCTGAAGATTTACTTCCTGAGGTTATCTTTTTGGATATTAATATGCCTATAATGGATGGCTTTCAGTTTGCCGAAGAATTTCAGAAAACCTGTCCGAAGATTTATGAGAAAGTTAGAATTGTATTCTTAACCAGCTCATTAAGCCCTGTGGATCAAAAACGTGCCATGCAGGTAAAAGGAGTGTACTCGTTTTTAAATAAACCTTTGAGTAAGGATCATTTAGCGAAGCTGTAAACGACACTATACCAAGCGTTAAAGCAATTACTCCAACTTCCTGGTTTAACCCAATACCATTAGCTTTACAAAAGCGGCTCGATTACCGCTTCACAACTTGACTGAGCTGTTTTATAAACGCCTCATCAATCTTGATGTATTCTAACATTCGGTTCGACTTCTGGTTGAGCAATTCGAACTTGGCAAAGAGCTGGGTGATTTTTTGGTCCACCTGACGAGCCGATGAGCTCATCTGCAGCGACAGAATCTTATAGAAAATGAGCGCGTTTTCGTAACCCATATCATCTTCGATCTCACGAATTTTACGCGTAACCGAACGCAGCAACGAAGTGGCCGGATCGTATTTATTGATCATCGAATAATTGAGCGCCAGCAATAACTTAACCTCAATTTCGGTGTGCGGATAATTTTTAAAGCTAACGTCGTTAATCAAACCATTGAGTACTTGAACCGCTTCCTGATATTTTTTGGCATAAAAGGCTGAAGCGGCAATGTATTTTGCGTAGTTGATGTAATTAGGCACATCGTTTTTATCGGGCTCGTAATTTTGAAGAGCCGATTTATTAAACTCATAGAGATCGCCCTCAGTACCTGCTTCCATGTGCCGTTCTATCTTTGAGATAAGGAATTTGGAGGTAAAACAGCAGTGGTTAAACAATAGGAACGATTGCAGTTTCTTATCCAAAATTTCGAAATACTTAGCCTCTTTTTTGGGGAGATTTAGCTTGTGGTAATATTCAAACGCCAGGAAATTAAATACCAACTGTAAATACTGGTAATTGGTATCCTTGTTATAAGTGCTGAAGATTTTCTCCATGTTCAACAGCACATCCTCTACCGGCTCATCATCTTTAACTGCATCGTTATTAGGTACATACAAGGCAAATGAAATATCCACGATGCTTTTGTAAATCTGCATGTGATGCGAATCATAAAGGCTACAGATATTAGACATTTCTTGCTTTACCAGGGCCAGATAATCTACCTGACTTTTATTTCGGGAAACGTAATAATCGCCCAGATTTTTCATGAAAGAATTGAGCAAGTCTTCGGCCTTGTCTAAAGCAATGGTATACGCCAAATGTCGGTTATAGGCTTGCGTGTATTCGTAATATTTGGGCGAATGAATGTGTAACTTTTTAAGGGCATTATAGACCGACGAAAGCTCGTATGGCATGTCGTAATTTTGAAGCTCCGACTCCAGTTTCGTTAAAATGGCAATGGCCGTATCGCGGTGGGTATCGTAAATTAAGGTAGGAATATTCGCCACCTTTCGTAACAAGTCGATAATGGGTGTCGACATGTTGTTGGTGAGAAAGTCCTGAATCTTATCAAACAAACGCGATTTTAGTGTGTAATACGCTGAGGTATTAACACTCAACATCTCTTGAATTTGCTCGTCGGTATAGCGGTTTTCACGATACAATTGCAGCAAACGCAGGTATTTATCTGCCTTTGTTTCTACGAATTGCCTGCATAAGGCATTAAATTCCTCCTCTTTTAATTGAAGAACAATGCTCTTGAACTTGATCATATCGCACCTTTTGGCCCCTAATATAGCGGAATTATATATGAACGACCAAGCAACTTATTAATTTTCATCAACAGCAGTAGTTACAGATCCGCCAACCGATTTCACTACTTCCCAATCGCCTTCGTCGTTCTGACGCTCAATCATGTAAAAACCAACACCATGAGCCCCCCAGCTCTCGTAAGGTGTCCAGTCGAGTCGGAAATGTAAATCATCTTCGGCTTCAACTTTCAAAACGATGTTTTCGCTGGTTTGCCCCTCAATCCCTGTTAAATTACATGAATTGGTAGCCATTACTGCGTAGTAATACTTTTGCTTATGCACATCAACCTGAAGATCGAGGTATTCGAGTTGATACTCCGGAAGAGAGGCTATCAATTCAAAATTAACGTTATCGGTAGAGCGATATAACTTATACCCGTTAACACGCTGACCCATAATTTGCGGCACCGTCCACTCGGTTAAAATAGAACGATCGTCAACCACGGTAGAACGGGTAAGATCCACTTTTTGGTTTTCAAACAAATTTTGAATAGGTGCGCTAAGGTCGTAATCAGAGGATGACTCAACGTGCAACTGCCCGTTTAATGCTTCGGCAATTACAAAGTAGCGATAAGGCTCTGGGCAATAAACCGTATTGTCGTTAAAATGGGTAGAATCGCCAGGCACAGTGCCCAAATCAGTTACTAAACTACCGTCCTGCTGAGCTCTGTAAACCCGGTACTGCTGTGGCATTTTTCCTACATAAGGTGTCCAAAATACGTCAACGGTATTGTTTGTGGCAGTAGTGGTTTCGATGTTAACGGTGCAGTGAATCACCAAATCGTCCATGTTTACGGTGTAACCACAACGGTCGCGGGTTACCAGACGGTAGCAATATACATTATCGAATGTGTTTAAGCCTTGACTGATGAACGAAATAGTATGTGGATCGGTAATGCTAGCAATCATTTCCCAGTTTTCTGAGCCTTGTATGCGTTGATATAAATCGTAAGCTCCAAAATCAGGTGCGGTAGATTCCTCCCAGTCAATAGTCACCGACTGACCGCTCGAAACCGTTACGCGTAAAATAGGGGTTGCAGGTGCAGGTAAGGTATCGAAAACCTGAACTAATTGTGGAATAAGCAAGGTGTCGGCACAACCGTTTGCGTTTTGAACCTCCAGACTTACAGAATAGAAACCTGGATTGTAATACACCGTGGTAGGATTTAACTCCGCAGAGGTGATTCCGTTGCCAAAGGTCCAGGTATAGATTGGACTTTCGGTTTGGTATGAAGAATTCATAAAATCAACCGATAGCGGTGTGCATCCCTCGGCATGATCTAAAGTAAATTGTGCAATAGGCACAAGCAGCGCCTCAAAGTTGTTGATGATGGCGGTATCCTTACAACCAAATTCGGTGGTAGCAATCATCCCTACTGAATAGGTGCCTGGTTGTTGGAAAGTAAAGGATGGATTTTCCTGCACTGAATTGGCCATGTTGCCAAAAGTCCACGAATACGAAGCAGCACCAGTTGTTTGGTTATCGAAGTTTACGGTCATTGGAACACACGCTTCCATAACATCAGGCGTAAATGCCGCTACAGGGAACGGATGAACTTCAATCGGAAGTGGAATGGTGTAAAATGCGCTACAACCTAAAGTATCGCTTGAGAAAAGCGTCACCACATACGATCCGGTGTCGGCATAGGTAAAAGTCGGATTTTGTTCGTTGCTGGTAGAGCCTTCTCCAAAATTCCATTCCCATTCAACAGATCCGTTTGATAAGTCGGTAAACTGAACGTTAGCTCCGATGCAATTGTGTTGTGCCGAAACCGAAAAGGATGTACCGGGTCCCAAAACGGTTACATAATCGTTCATGATTAATGTATCGGTGCAGCCCGATGCAGCAGTAACCATTAAAGACACGTCATAAACTCCCGGTTGATCGTAAAGTTTAACGGGGTTTTGTTCGGTAGATGAGGTATTGTCGCCAAAATTCCAAAGCCATGAAACCGCTTCCTGTGAGGCGTCAAAAAATTCCACCACCGACGGTGCACAACCAGCAGGTGTAGGAGAAGAAAAACCGGCATTAGGACCATTAACCAGAATGGGAACTTCCATGGTAACGGTATCGCGGCAGTTATCGGTGGTTGTTACAATTAATGTGGCAAGATAATTTCCGTCCTGCGTGTATACGTGCGAAACCGATTGGCCTGAACCGGTGCTGCCATCACCAAAATTCCATTCCCAATCAATCATTCCATCGCTGGAACCGCTAAACTCAACATGCAAAGGATTGCAAAAGCCGGTGAAGCTTGCCTCAATTTGAGGATCGAGAAGGTTAAGACCTGCCTGTGTGGTAGAATCAACACAACCATGAATGGTGGTTATGGTCAACGAAAACGAATCGGCTGGCTCAGTAACAAAATCAATAACAGGATTTTCTAATGTCGAAGTAATTCCGTTTCCAAAATCCCAATTCCAGCTTACCGCATCAGCACTCGTTGGGTTGAACGCAGCCTGAATTGGAAGACAAATACCGGTTTGGTTGATGGTAAACGCTGCATCAGCCCCATGTACAGTAATAACTGAATCAAAATATGTTTCTACGGTACACCCCGGGATAAGACTGCTTGTTACACGCTGATAGAAACCATAAACACCAGGCTGGGTAAATGTTTTGTTAACCGGATTAACATAATTACTCCCGTTCCACGCTGCAAGGCCCCAAGATCCATTTGAATAGAACCAAGCCACCTGCGCAACATTAGGCGTTAAATTAGCCATTGAAACGGTATGCGGTGCACATCCCTCAAAATCGGCAGTAGTGTTATAGGCAGGAACCGGATTGGCAAACGTTACCGTACTAGGCAAAGTCATTGAGTTCTCACATCCCTGCGAAGTGGTGTAGGTTAAACTTACTTGATAAACCCCCTCTGCAGCGTAATAATGGTAAGGACTGGGTTCGTTTGATGTTGTTCCGTCGCCGAAATTCCAAGTAAATGTATATCCGGGATATGCTGCAAAATTGTTTACAAAATGAATGGTGTCGTTACAAACAGTAGCTGGATAGGTAATGGTAGGAAGATTAGTGCCCGGAAGCACGCTTTCCATACTGTTAGAAACACAACCTAAGGTATCTTCAAGTTCGAGTTGCACCA
>JBKCHQ010000200.1:0-64119 GCA_046302715.1 Bacteroidia bacterium
TTTTAAAACAGGCGTTGAACTCGAGGCCGATGTTACCGAAGAAATTTTGCGTATCTACGGATATAACAACATAGAATTACCCAGTCAAATGCGTGTTACGCTGGCGCCTGAATCCAATCCCAATGCCGATGAATTATTTAAACGTATTTCGGCACATTTATGCGGAATGGGCTTTATGGAAGCGCTAAACAACTCGCTAACATCGCATGCTCTTACTTTATTACCAGATGATGCCGTTAAGATTGCCAATCCGCTGAGCTCCGAACTCGATGCCTTGCGCATGAGTCTTTTACCGGCTTTGTTGGAAAATGTAGCCTGGAATAAAAATCGTCAGATTTCCACGGTTAAATTTTTCGAAAAGGGCAAGATTTACAGAAAGAGCAATAATACCGATTCTAATGAGACGCCGTTTTTAAAACTACCATTTAAGGAGGTTACCTGCCTGGCTCTTGTTTGGAGCGGTAAGGATTTTAGTGAGAATTGGGTCCAGAAACAGCAAAATGTTCAAAGGGCTCATTTGCAAGGTGCCGTTAATCATGTTTTTAACGTGTTGGGTATCGCCCCCGAATCACTTACACAAAAGCATGTAGAAGATGGGGAATTAGATGCCTCGGTTGAAATTTTTGCCTCAAGTCAAAGTTTAGCCCGTGTAGGAAGTGTTAAACCATCACTTTTAAAGAAATTCGGTATTGAGGATTCTGTGTTTTTCGCTGAAATGAACTGGGACGCTATGCTTAAAAGCTATGCGAATGCCCGGATCGTTTATGCCGAAGTGCCAAAATATCCATCGGTACGTCGTGATTTGTCTATGGTGCTCGATGAGGCGGTAAGCTATGAGCAAATCCGCACTGTGGCTCTTAAAACAGAACGTAAGCTGATTCGCGAAATAAATCTTTTTGATGTTTATCAGGGGGATAAATTACCTCATGGTAAAAAATCGTATGCCGTATCGTTTGTTTTTAGAGATGATGAGCAAACACTAAATGATAAAATCATCGAGAAGATGATGGATAAAATTATTCAATCACTTCATCAGCAATTGGGCGCCGAGTTAAGAAACTAAGGCCAGGAAGAAAGTAACTTTACATCCTATTGGTGTATTACCCTAAAGTATTTTTGTACATGTGCCGAGCGGCATTGGAGGGTATAAACACCTTGGGCAAATGGCGAAAAGTCGAGCGTGTAGTTTTGTTCCTCAATTTTCTGCTTGTGAACAATGGACCCTAAGCTATTGATTACTAAAATTTCAAACCCCTTGTTTTGAGCAGCATTTATTTTAAGCCAGGAGGTGCAGGGATTTGGAAAGATATCGAACGTCGAACTTAGTTCAATTTTCGATGTTGGGGTGATGTCAAGTGCAATGGTTTGTTGCGTGGTGTCGCTGATGCCACAGGAGTCGGTAATAATTAGCGTGGTTGAATAATCCCCAGCGGCATTGAAGGTATGTGTGATTGGATTTCCAAGAGCGGTTTCACCGTTTCCAAAATCCCAAAAATAACTTGCGCCTGGCATTTCACTCGCATTAAATTGTACATTCAATCCATTGGCAAGTATTGTAAAATCGGCAAACGGATCCCAACTTCCAATATTGCAATGCGCCTCATTTTCTAAAAAGGTTTGCCATGCAATGTTTTGCAAATATTCAGCCGTTGAGGTATTTAGTCCAGCATAATAGCTTAGCCCAACCGGTGATTTCCGCAGCATTGTAGCGTAAAAAACACAGGCACTTAGATAGCTACCGCTCAAACTGGGATGCGAATTATCGGCACTCCATAAATTAATGGTACTGTCGGTATCACGGCTTTTTTTCCAGGCCAAACCCACAGGCGCCATAATGGCTTCGTTATCGTCGGCCATTTCCGAATACGATTCATTGAGGCGGTTATTCATACCTTCGAAAGTGCAAATGGGCGGATAATTGGCGCAATTTTGACTGTCGCCATATTTGCGACCCCAGGTCATAAAAAATACCGTTTCTGTGCAGCTGTTGTTGGCACGAATCATACTGTCTAACGCTCGTGCGTAAGGATACGTTTGCGTTTCAACCTGAAACGGGGGAAATGAAGGTTCTTGACTTTGAGCCTGCAGCACAACAAAATCCCATGTATTTGAATTTATTTTATTAATGGTGGTCGCATTGGTTGAGTGCCCTAAAAATGTATAGCCGCCGGGTGTGTTTGAGTCAAAAATTAGGGTGTCGCCGCCCGAAAGGGCGAGATTGTAGGTGAGTTGGGGCAGGTTATTGGTGGCTATGTAACTGTTTCCAATCCAAAGCACTGCATGGCTTTGCGCATTAACGCGTGTGGGCAATATAAAACCTGCAAATAATAAAATCAGCAATCGGGTTATCATAATTTTAGCTTGCTTTATGAGGCCAAGCGTAGCAAAGCACATCATTCTTTGAAATTTTTTGTCCACCCAAAATTATCAATCGTTCGATTACATTTCTGAATTCTCGAATATTGCCCGTCCAATCAAGCTCTTGGAGTGACTGTATGGCGTCGGTTTCAATTTCTTTAATCGGAATGCCGTACTCGGTACAAATAAGGTTTAGGAAGTGTTCAGCCAAAAGGGGAATGTCGTCGATACGTTGGTTTAATGCCGGTACATCAACAATAATAACGCTTAAGCGGTGGTAGAGGTCTTCGCGGAAATTTCCTTTAGCAATTTCGTCTTTGAGATTTTTATTGGTAGCCGCAATAATGCGCACATCCACCGGAATTTCTTTTTCGCCCCCCACACGTGTGATTTTGTTTTCCTGCAAGGCGCGTAACACCTTGGCCTGAGCCGAAAGGCTCATATCTCCAATTTCATCTAAAAATAAGGTGCCACCATGTGCTAATTCAAACTGACCTTTGCGTTGCTTTATGGCCGATGTAAAGGCCCCTTTTTCGTGGCCGAATAATTCACTTTCAATAAGTTCGGATGGTATAGCAGCACAATTTACCTCTATGAGAGGGTGAATATTTCGATTGCTCTTTTCGTGTATAAGCCTTGAAACAAGTTCTTTGCCTGTGCCGTTTGGCCCGGTAACCAATACGCGGGCATCGGTAGGAGCAATGCGCTCAATAATATCTTTTACCTTTTCTATGGAGGGCGATTTTCCTACCATTTCGGTCGTTTTATTAATTTTCTTCCGAAGAGTTTTGGTTTCCTGTATCAGCGTGGATTTATCGAGGGCATTACGAAGCGTAATCATCAGTCTATTGAGATCGAGGGGCTTGGCAATAAAGTCATAAGCCCCTTTTTTAATGCACTCTACTGCGGTTTCAATCGTTCCATGACCAGATATCATGATCACCGGACAATCCATGCCCATCTGGATGACCTTGTCGAGCAGTTCAGTGCCATCCATTCGAGGCATTTTAATATCGCTGAGCAGGATGTCGTAGCCTCCTTTTTGGATTTTTTCCCAACCTTCGGCGCCATCAACAGCTTCCTCTACCTGATGTTTTTCGTATTCCAGAATCTCTTTGAGGGTGCTGCGGATGGCACGTTCGTCATCAACAATTAAAATTTTCGCCATATGTTGAGAGGTTAAAAATCAAAGTGTAAATATCATGATTTAACCTTTTCTAAAAAGTCATAAAGTATTCCTTCTTTTAATGAATAGGTAGAAAGACGCATCTGTTCCAGTTTTAATTGCTTAAAAACAAAGCGAATCATGATTACAGCCACAACAATCATTTCTACCCGCATGGTAGCTAATCCTTTTATTTTAAAACGTTTCTCCACAGGCGATGCAATGATGGTTTTATACATGGCCTCAAAATGGTTCAGGTTGAAATGATATTCGGTCTTAACCAGCGGATTTTCATCAGTATGGAATCGATGGTAGATCATCTCTGCCATGGAATCAAATGAGCCCGATGAACCGATGAGTGTTTTTACAGGAAATTTTTCGCAGGTTTCCCATAAAAGTTTCATTTCATCGAGCAGGTATGATTTAAGGTGCTTGATTTCAGATTTTTCTATGGGCTCTGAAGGATTGATAACCTCCAGCAGCCTAGCTGCACCCAAGTTAAAACTGTGTTTCCAATAGATTTTATTTTGATCGGCGATGATAAATTCGGTTGATCCACCGCCAATATCCATAATTAAACACCGCTCGTTCCCAATATCAAGGGCTTTTCTAACGCCTCGGTAAATAAGTTCTGCCTCGCGATTGCCGCTTATAATTTCAATTTCGATATCCGTGATGGATTTTACCTTCCGCACAAATTCTTTCCCGTTTTTTGCACTTCGAATGGCCGAAGTGGCAAATGCCAGCACTTTTTCGGCGCCATGCCGGTCAATAGATTCTTTGTGGGTAATCATTGCCTTAATTCCTCGCAGAAACGGAGCATGCGCAATCTGATTGTTATTGATTCCGCCCTCTCCGAGTTTTACGGGTATTTTTTCCTTGAACACAACTTTAAACTGTCCGTTTTCAGTTAAACGAACAATCATGAGTTTGAAAGTGTTGGTACCAATATCGATTATGGCAAGTTTCAAGGCGGCGGTCTTTTAAAATCGTTTCAATTTTACGCAATCGGCGCTTTTGATTTTCTGATAGTTTTCAGCGAATTATCAACGAAATGGAATCAATGTTTCGGCGATAAAAAATAGTCCATACAAGATGCTGGCAATCCCATTGGTAGTGCCAAAAGCCAGATTAACACGACTTAAATCATCGGGGCTCACGATAAGGTGTTGGTAGATAAGCATCAGCATAAAAACACCTGCGCCAATCCAGTAAAACACGCCCACATTCATATTAATTCCCAGAAAAATAATGCTACCAGCAGTAATAATATGCAGAAAAGTGGAAAGCAGGAGTGCATTTTTTGCGCCCAATGCCACAGGTATGCTACGCAAGTTTTGATTGCGGTCGAAGGCTTCGTCCTGCAAGGCATAAATAATATCAAACCCTGCCGTCCACGTGAGAACGGCGAGCGAGAGCAGGGTGGGATAAAATGCGAATTCGCCTGTAACTGCCAGATAGGCTCCCGTTGGGGCCAGCGCCAGTCCAAGACCTAACACAATGTGGCACCAGGCGGTAAAGCGTTTGGTGTAGCTGTATCCCAAAATTACAAGCAGCGCTACCGGCGATAGGTAAAAACATAATTTATTGATGAAAAATGCACACAGGCAAAAAAGAGCAGCATTTAAAATTACATAAAACAATGCTCTGTTTGGAGCAATAATGCCGCTCGGAATTTCGCGCGTTGCGGTACGCGCATTTAATGCGTCGATGCGATAATCGGCATAGCGGTTAAATGCCATAGCTGCCGATCGGGCAAACACCATACATAATATCACCCCAAGCAAAAGGGTAGGCCAGTTTTCGGGAACATGATGTTGCGAGATGCCCATCACAAAACCGCAAAGTGCAAAGGGTAAGGCAAAAACGGTATGGCTGAATTTTATAAGCGAGAGGTAATTGCTAAGTGCCTGACGTATCATCGATTCATGCTCATCTCAAACGGCGTTCGGTTAAGAATAGAACGGCCCAAGGTTATTTCGTCGGTATATTCGAGCTCGTCGCCCACCGAAACTCCGCGGGCCAAAGTTGAGATTTCGACATTAGCGTCTTTAAGCTTCCTGAAAAGGTAAAAGTTAGTGGTGTCGCCTTCCATAGTAGCGCTTAAAGCAAGAATGATTTCATCAATATCGTGGTTTGAAATACGATCGATGAGTGTTGTAATGTGTAAGTCTCCCGGGCCAGTGCCGTTCATGGGTGAAATTAATCCGCCAAGAACATGATACACACCTTTGTATTGTCCGGTGCTTTCTATGGCCATCACATCACGTACATCTTCAACAACACAAATTTGTTTCTTATTGCGATTGTTGTCCAAACAAATCATACAAACGGGCCTATCGGAAATATTATGGCACACTGAGCAGAAACAGATTTCTTCCCTCATTTTTTGAAAGGCCTGGGCAAAGCGGCCAACTTCTTCTTCGTTTCGTTGAAGTAGAGATAAAACAAGTCTTAATGCTGTTTTTCGACCAATGCCGGGGAGCGAAGCCATTTGATCAACCGCTTCCTGGACCAGTTTAGAGGGTAATTGCTGCATTGTTGCGAAGTTAGGCTTTTTAGGCTTGAAAAATACTATTCACACTCTTGGTTTAATAACGCATGAAATTCAACGTAGTTTAACCAAAGGCGATTAATAGTTTTGGATATGCAAAATTCTCAACTGTCGGTTAGCCTTATTCTACTTCTTATCGGGGGCTATTTTCTAACACTAATGCTAATATCGTGGTGGAAAAGCCGTAATGCCGGAACTGAAGATTATTTTTTGGGTGGCAAAGAGTCGCCTTGGTATTTGGTAGCCTTCGGTATGATTGGCGATTCACTTTCAGGGGTAACGTTTGTTTCAGTGCCCGGTGAGGTTGGCATAAAGCACTTTGCCTACCTCCAGCTGGTTTTGGGATATTTAATAGGCTATCAGGTTATTGCCAGAGTTTTGCTGCCGTTGTATTATAAAATGAACCTTACTTCAATTTATGCCTTTTTAGGCAGCCGTTTCGGAGGGCAAGCTCAGATAACGGGTTCGGTTTACTTTATTTTATCGCGCAGCATTGGTGCTGCTTTCAGACTATTTATTTCGGCCAATGTATTACAGATATTTTTGTTCGATCCGCTTGGTATTCCATTTTCGCTTTCGGTGAGTTTGATCATTCTCCTCATTGTGCTTTACACGCTTAAGGGCGGTATACGATCGCTAGTTTGGACCGATACGTTTCAATCGTTGTTTCTGTTGTTGGGCGTTGTTTTAACCGCTGTGGCACTGATGCATAAATTAGATTGGAGCTTTACAGAAGCGGTATCTAACATTTATAACAGCAAGTACGCAGAGGTCTTTCATTGGGAGCCGTCTTCGAAGCTGTATTTTTGGAAACAATTTATTTCGGGGGCGTTTATTGCTATTGTAATGACCGGACTCGACCAAAATATGATGCAAAAAAACCTAAGCTGCCGCACCCTTCCCGAAGCACAAAAAAACATTCAGTGGTTTAGTTTAATCGTGGTGTTAGTTAATGTGGTGTTTCTTTCGCTAGGCGCGCTTATGTACTTATACACAGATGCTGAAGGTCTGCAGTTGCCCGAAAAAACGGATGCAGTATTGCCCTTCTTAGTGTTGAATCATCTTGGTTATTTTGCGGCGGGGGTGTTTCTCTTGGGTATTATTGCTGCTACTTTTTCATCGGCCGATTCGGTACTTACTACGCTAACCACCTCTTTTTACTACGATATACTTCATTTTGATACGGTAGCATCTACAGAGGTACACCGTAAAAAACGCATTCGCTCGCTCATTCATACGTGTTTTGCCGTTCTATTGCTGCTTATTATCCTAATATTTAAGTCCATTAATAACGATTCGGTGATTTCAGGCATTTTTACTGCTGCAGGCTATACCTATGGCCCTTTGCTTGGCCTTTTTGCGTATGGCATTTTGATGAAGCGCTCCGTTAACGATAAGTGGATTGCCCTGGTCTGTATTCTAGCTCCAATAATTAGTTGGGTACTTTCTGTCAATTCTGAACAATGGTTTGGAGGTTATCAAATTGGTTTCGAGCTTCTATTAATTAATGGGGCACTTACCTTCATAGGTCTAAACATAATTAGTAAACAATCGCCTGTGGATTAAATTTTGCGGTTTTGTCATTCGGGATTAGCGTATGTCCACTTGCTTTTATACGGTATAATAAGTTTATATAAAAATCAATAAGTATACAAAAAATACATAAAAAATAAAATAATCTACTTTGTGAATTCGTAAGTGTAAAGGGATGTAGTCTCTGTTTCGTACGAGGCACTTTATCACAAGTTAGAAATAAAGAAAATTAGGTAAGCACGTAATTCTGGGGCAAAATACCTTGCAGCCCGAATGATTGTACGTAAGGCAAATATTAGTGAGATTCCGGCTGTAGTTTCGGTGTTTGTGGCATCGGTGGAGGGGTTAACAGAGGTTTTATCGGTTCAACATGCAGCCGCATGGATATCGGGAGTGCTGCGTCAATCGTATTGGCAGGAGTTGCTGCGCTCACATTATGTAGCAGTTTGTTACGATGGTGATGCTATTGTTGGGTTTGTTGCTTTTTCGGGGATGGGCGAATTGTCTATGCTGTATGTAACACCCAGCCATCAGCGGCAAGGAATTGGTTCTCGATTAATTAACCATGTTAGGCATCATGCAATTGAAGAAGGGTATGCCCATCTTAAAATTTACGCTAACAACTACATCCATGCATTGCTTACCAAGCATGGTTTCGAAAAAATGGACGACTTTACCCGAACCATTAAGGGTGTAGAATTTCAGCTTAATTTATACATGGCCGATTTAATTTAATCGAAAATTGGTTAAGCGAAGAGAGTTCAGGATTATTTCTTTAGTTTATTCCCAAACGCCTTTTTAAATTTTTCAACCTTAGGTCTAACTACCATGCGACAGTATCCTTGATCGGGGTTTAAGGCGTAGTAGTTTTGATGATAGTCTTCTGCTTTATAAAACTTCCCATCAAAAGCAGTTATCTCAGTTACAATTGGACGTTGAAATGCCCCCGAAGCGTCAAGTTGTTTTTTATAGTATTCGGCTTTTTCGCGCTGAGTTTCGCTGATGTAAAAGATAGCCGATCTGTATTGGCTGCCTACATCTGCGCCCTGCCTGTTTAAAGTGGTAGGGTCATGAGTTTGCCAGAACACTTCTAATATTTCATCGAAAGTTACTTTCGATGGGTCAAATACAACTCGTGCAACTTCGGCATGTCCGGTAGTCCCGCTGCACACCGATTTGTAATCGGGATTTATAGTTTTTCCTCCAGTATAACCCGATTCAACTTCCAGAACGCCTTCCATTTCCTGAAAAATGGCTTCAACGCACCAAAAGCAACCTGCACCCAAAATGGCCGTGTCTTTTATCTCTGTGTTCCCTTCCATGGTGTTGTGTGTATTATTAACGCCAGTATTAAAACAGCCACTTAAAATACTGCCTAAAATAATGGAGTGTAAAATGTTCATCGTCTGTTATTGCTGACTTTCTAACAAAAAAGATCACGCTTTGTTTCATTCTTCATGGATCGAAATTTCTGAATCAATGGTTTTGGGAGGCGTTTGATAACTTGCCTTCAGTATCGAATCCAGCGTATTTAAACGAATTTTCATATCTGCCTGCCTTTGGTTCTGCCCAATGTAACCATTAATACGGCCTATGGGATATTTACAAACTAGAACAGATTGCCATTGAATATTACAACCGCCATCGGTTGCTACGAGTTGGATGGTTTCTATAGATTCGATATTTGTCAGGAAGCCTTTTTCAATCCTCTTTGCAGTGCAGTGGCCGCCCCAATCATTAGCTTTTGAAACTATACTGGTTTCGTTTTCGCTAGTGTCATTTATCCAGTGGTTCCAATGGGACTTGTTCTGAAAAAAATGCTTACAGGAGTCGTATGGAATTTCGGTTTCTATAGCATCACGAAGCCTGCGCTTTTCGGGTAATACGTAAATTATAATTGCGCCTAATGATATCAAAATCAAAGCAATATAAAGCAGTTTTTTCATGGCTTTACTTTCAATAGCTGAATAAACAGACCTTAATTTCAAATTTTTTTACGAATAATCCTTAGGCTTTGCGGCAAAATTTTAATCTCAAGCCTACTGTCCATCGCCACAGGTTCCCCATCAATATTTACAAAGTCTTCGGCTGTTCGCTGTATGGTGAATGCATCGCTACAGTTAAAAAATCGTAATGTGCTTATTTCTTTTCCTCTTTGCAATGCAAAAAGTAACTTCGGTAACTCATGCCAGCGTGGTTTGCTAAGAGCAACTATTTCGAACCGGCCATCGTTTGTTTGAGCATTTTTTGCAATAATAAAATTATTTCCAAACTGTTTTCCGTTGCAAACGGCAAGCACAAATCCGCTTATTTCAATTTCATTATTAGCCGTTATGAGGGTGTACTTTTTTTCGGGGTAGTTAAAGAATTCGGAAAAGATAATATTCAGATACGTGCGTAAACCTCTGCGGCTGGAGCTTGAAAAAAGATTTGCAACATGGGCGTCAAAGCCAATGCCGGCAATGTTTACAAAGAAATGTTCGTTCACCTGTCCGCTATCGATTAACGCTAAATGCTCGTGTTTCGCCAACAGCTTTATAGCCTTTTCCACATCGAAAGGCAAGCCCATTTCTCGCGCCAATCCATTCCCCGATCCCATGGGTATTATGCCCAGCAAGGTTTCGGTATGCACCAATTGTGAGGCCACGTCGTTTACAGTTCCGTCGCCGCCACACGCTACAACAGCAAAGGTTTTATTGCTAACGGCCTCTTGAGCATATTGCTTGGTTTTCAATGAACTTTCGGGGACTTCAATTCGAAAATTTAAGCCGTTTTCATGCGCAAAATGCTCAATTTTTCGAATGATATTTCGCTTATCACGCCCACCCGAAATAGGATTAACAATAAAAAGAAAGGATTTGTCTGTTGACATTACCGATTAAAGTGGGCATTGATTATGGAGCGTAGCTCATCATTTATAGCCCCGTTTCCGGCCAGTAACTCTTTACCAAATAGATAATTTTCGCCCCCCGAGTAATCGCTTACTTCTCCACCTGCCTGTTTCACGATAAAGGCACCCGCAGCTACATCCCAAGGACTTAAACCATATTCGTAAAATGCTTCAAATCTGCCACATGCGACATAGGCGAGGTCTAATGCCGCAGAACCTAGTCGGCGAATACCGTGGGTAGATTTTACAAAATGCTGGAACAAGCGCATCCAGTCGTTCAGTTTTCCTTCATCTCTATATGGAAACCCGGTGACCAACAATGCATCTTTAAGTAATTGGCAATCAGATACGCTAATGGGATTTCCGTTGAGTCGGCTAATATCGTTTTGTATGGCATGAAAACATTCGTTATGGCTTACATCATAAACCACACCCATAACAGTTTCGCCGTTTAGCTGCAGCCCAATACTAATGCAAAAAAACGGCATGCCGTGAATAAAATTGGTGGTACCGTCAATGGGATCAATAATCCAACGGTAGGCTTTATCCTCTTGTTCTACTGTTTTTTCCTCGGTTAAAAAGCAAGAGCCTGGAATTAGCTGCTTAAACTCTTTAACGAGCATCTCTTCTGCGCCTTTATCAACATGCGTTACAAAATCGTTGATGCCTTTAGAATCAAAACCCACGCTTTTGAGAATTTGTTGTTCCTCAAGTATGTAGCGACCTGTGTTTTTACAAATGGTTATAACATCAGAACACAATGCGTTTAAGTCCATAAGGCTACTTTCAATTTGATGCTTGGCGATGTTTTTTACGGGTGTACCACACACCAAAAATCCCAAGTAATGCCATTATCACCGAGATAATTTGGGCCTGTGTTACCTCTAAACCGCCAATGTGATATACCTCGTTTACCCGGATGCTTTCAATTAAAAATCGCTCCATGCCATTCATAATTAAATAAACACTAAATAAAAGGCCTGGTGTTGTTATTTTTTTGCGAATTGCCCATAAAATTCCAAAAAGTATAAGAGCCATTAGGGTTTCGTAAAACGAGGTTGGAAAAACAGGTTCGGGCAATTCGTGGCACCATCTCCCTACGCAACCGGGAATAGGAATGCCCTCATTATTAACATTGTGCGGAAATTTAAACGACCACATCCAGTCGGGCAGCCCGCTCATCCATGAGGGTTTAGGAGCCTTATTCACGATTCCCCAGTCGCCATCGCCCGACATTTGGCACCCCAAGCGTCCAATGCCGTATGCCAGCATCAGCGAAGGTGCGGCTGCATCGCAAAGATGCACGGGCGAAATATTGTGTTTACGTGCGTAGCGAATAATTAACGCAGCGGCAACTATCAAACCTCCGTAAAACGTTAAGCCCGAAAACGAAAATAAAGCCCCAATTGGATCGGCAAAAAATTCACTCGGATTTTCAAGGTTGTGAAATATTTTGGCGCCTAAAATACCACCAACTACAGCAATCATGACTATGTTGCCCAGATGATCTTCTGCATTTACTGGCTCCACTACAATTTTAGGCTCAGGTAGAAGCGCTTTATTAACCTCGTAATATTTCCAGTACGTGAGAATTGCGGCTCCCAAAATACCGCCCAAGAAGCTGCCATCAAAAGATAGTAAGAGTGCCTGAGGATTATCGGCAAATTGGGCATAGTTTGTAATCAAGTAAACCAGTTTGAAACCGAACAAGAATCCGCCCACAGCATTATAAATATATTCCTCAGGCTTTGCTTTTGCGCCAATAATGCGCTTTCGGCTGCCTGCTGTAAGCAAGCCCTCACCTTGCTTTCGGCGCAATTCTTTAGCAAGCAAAAAGGCAGCGAGCCCAAATGAAATAGCCACAAAAAATCCAAAAGTCTGAATGGGGAGTTTAAGGTTGATGCCAATACTTTTGAGAAACTCGCTTATGGTAGGGTACATTATTTATGAAATTAAATCCGAAACTGGTAATGAAGCCATTAAAAGCCCTTGGTTTTCGGACTTGGAAAGACGGCAGTGAACTATTTTATTAATTATGGGCTCACTCCAAGGAGCCTGAACTTTTATATAATTATCGGTGAAGCCGTACATGCATTCTCCGTCTTTTTCGGCCTCCCACAAAACGTTTCGCTCTGTATTTACAAAGCGTTCGTAAAATGCGTGACGCTTTTTTTCGGAGAGGATGCGCAGCATTTCGCTGCGTTGATTTCGCACTTGCATAGGCACTACTTCGGTCATTTCTGCTGCATCGGTATGGTCTCTTTCGGAGTAAGTAAACACATGCAGGTAGGCAATGGGGAGTTCGTTTAAATAGTTGTAGGTGTCCAAAAAATCAGCATCCGTTTCGCCAGGGAAGCCCACTATTACATCCACTCCAATAGCGGCATCGGGCATAAAACGAAGAATTTCATTTACGCGTTGTGTGTAAAGTTCTTTGCGGTAACGTCTGCGCATTGCACCTAATATTTTATTGCTGCCCGACTGAAGCGGAATATGAAAGTGGGGTACAAATTTTTGAGATGTTGCACAAAAGGCAATAATATCATCGCTGAGTAAATTGGGCTCAACCGATGAAATTCTAATACGTTCAATACGATCGAGCTGGTCCAATTCCTTGAGAAGGGATAAAAAAGTTTCGCCGTTTTTTCGTCCGAAATCGCCGGTATTTACTCCTGTGAGCACCAATTCCGAAACATTTTTTTCGGCAATTAATTTTCGTGCTTGAACAATAGTTTCAGAAATGGTAGCACTTCGGCTGGTTCCACGAGCTAGGGGTATGGTGCAAAAACTACATGAATAATCGCAGCCATCCTGTATTTTAAAAAACACACGTGTGCGATCCTCTCCCGAATACGAAGGCATAAAAGTTTTAACCTCGTTGATAGCACAGGCATGAACTTCGGCCTGCTGTTTTTTCTCTATTTGGGTTAGAAAGTTGGGGAGATTAAATTTTTCGTTTGCCCCCAAAACCAGGTCAACACCTTCAATGCTTGCAATTTCATCGGGTTTTAACTGTGCGTAACAACCTATAATGGCAATGAAGGCATTAGGTGAAACCCGAAGGGCTTTATTTACCAGCGATCTGCATTTTTTGTCGGCATTTTCGGTAACCGAGCAGGTGTTGATTACATATATATCGGGTACCTCTTCAAAATCAACCCTTTGATAGCCGAGTGTTTTAAAGGAGCGTGCAATTTCAGAAGTTTCCGAAAAATTAAGCTTGCAGCCAAGCGTATGGAAGCACACTTTTTTAGGAGGGTAATTTTCTGAATTCACGGTTATTTTTGGGCAAATGTACATTTTTAAACGATTTGCAGGGTGCCGTTTTTGATAAATAATGCAGTCAAATTAATTTTATAAATCAGTAAAACAGATGGTTACGTGAAAATCATTGACTTGCAGCATAGATGCGTTTGCATGAAAGCTTAATTACACTAAATTTGCAGTCCAATTTTAAAAATTGGCCCGTTCGTCTAGGGGTTAGGACACAAGATTTTCATTCTTGGAACAGGGGTTCGATTCCCCTACGGGCTACAAATACTAATAAAGAGATGGCTAATCATCAATCAGCAATGAAACGTATTCGCTCCAGCGAAACTAAGCGGGTGTTGAATCGTTATGTTCATAAAACAACACGCAATGCAATGAAGAAGTTGCGCCTTACCTCAAAGAAGAAGGAAGCTGCAAAACTTCTTATTGAAGTAACATCAATGCTCGATAAACTTGCTAAGCGCAATGTGATTCACAAAAATAAAGCGGGAAACTTGGTGGGTAAACTTACCCGTCACGTTAATGCGCTTTCTAAGTAAGATTCAACTTATATTATTTAATGGGTTTGTTCAGCAATGATCAAACCCATTTTTATTTTGTGACATTTACTTACACCTCCAGTACTTTGCGAGTTTCGCTTAATATGGATTGCGCCTCATCCATGGTTGTCGCCTCAGCATAAATACGCAGTAAGGGTTCGGTTCCGGATGGACGAATCATCACCCATGAATTTTCATCGAGGAAATGCTTGTATCCATCTAAATCGTCAACAGACTGAACCGTGTAGCGTCCGAAATTTTTGAAAGCACGGCTTTTGCATTTCGAGATGATATCTTGCTTAACCGCTTCGGGCAGATGAACATCGTTACGGTCGAAGCTGAAGGGCCCAACGATTTCATATACTTCCTGAATTAACTCCTCTAGTTTTTTGCCCGATTTAGCCATAAACTCCCAAATAACCAATCCCATCCATATGCCGTCGCGTTCCGGAATATGGCCTTTTATAGCAATACCACCCGATTCTTCGCCCCCCAGTAAAACATCTTCATGTATCATGATGCCGGCTATGTATTTAAAGCCAATTTTAACGGTTTCGAGCTCTAGCCCATAATGGGCACATAATTTTTTGACTTTAACCGAGGATGAAAATGCTGTGCATACCTTGCCGCTGTAGCCTTTATATTTCACCAAATAATGGATGAGCAATAAAATGATGTGATGCGAGTCAACGAAATTGCCTTTACTGTCGAACAGTCCAATTCTATCGGCATCGCCATCGGTAGCCAAACCGCAGTCAATATTTTCGGCAATACGTATCATTTCGGAGAATTCGCTAAGGTTTCGAGCAATAGGCTCTGGTGCTTGTCCATCGAACGATGGATTATAATCGCAATGCAATAGCGTGGTGTCGGGCAGCAATCGCCGAATTACATTTTGCCCTGCACCGTACATGGCATCATAAGCCAATTCTAGATTGGAGTTTCGGATTGCATCCAAATCAAAACTGCGTTCTATATGAACACAATATTCATCTTCCAGGGCCACCCAGCGCAAAAGACCTTGTTGTTCAGCTTTTTCAAATGAAACATTCGTATACGTTTCGTCCACTGTATCTGGAATGAGCTTCTCAATTTCATCTATTTTTTCGGGAAGTAATGGCCCCCCATAATGTCCTTTTAATTTAAATCCGTTGTAGGATGGAGGATTATGACTTGCAGTAATGATGATTCCAAGGCTGCAATTATGATGTTTTGCAGCCAGTGAAATCATGGGTGTGGATACAAAGCCTTTGGAAAGCCTAACTTCAATGCCATGTTCAATCATTACACGCGCTACAGTATCGGCAAATAAGGCTCCTGCAAAGCGACAATCGTGGCCGATAACAACTGATGGGTTGCTGAAATTATTTTTCAGCCAAAGTGCGGTGCCGGTCGTAACTCGTGCTACATTTTCGACCGTAAAATCATCTGCAATTATGGCACGCCAGCCATCGGTTCCAAATTTTATTGCTTTTGTCATTTTTCGTTCATTGATTATTAAATACCCCGCCTGTTCAGTTCTCGGTGATATTTTGCGGCATTGGCCAAATGTTCAGAATAGGTTTTTGCAAAATCGTGGTATCCCGAGCGATCGGGCCGTGCACAAAAGTAAATAAATTCATGTTGTGAGGCCTCAAGTACCGCATCGATGCAGCTGCTGTTCGCCATGTAAATGGGGCCGGGGGGAAGGCCCTCGTATTTATACGTATTGTAGGGCGAGTCAACGCTGAGGTGTTCTTTTAAAATACGTCGTAGGCCAAAGTTGCCCAAGGCAAATTTGACAGTGGGATCTGCCTGCAACTTCATTCCACAATTGAGGCGGTTAAGATAAACCCCGGCAATGGTGGGCCACTCATCCTTCTTGTTTGATTCTTGTTGCACAATGGATGCTATAACCGAAATCTGATCGGGCCGCAAGCCCAGTTTTTGTGCCTGCGTTTTGCGTTTGTTATCCCAAAAATCTTGGTAGTATCCGGCCATCTTTTTCATAAATCCTTCGGCCGAGGTATTCCAATAAAACTCATAAGTATTTGGCATTATAAGACTTAATGCGTTTTCGGCATTAAGGCCGTATGTTTTTTGAAATTCTTCCGAATCCATATACCGAATAATACTTGTAGAGTCGGCCTCAAGGTATTTCGAAACTTTTGAAGCCAGCTCATGGCGGGTTCGAATACTTTTAAAGGTAAGCCTTACCGGTTCTTGCTGACCCGATTGTAAAAGCGCTATTAATTCACGGTTCGACATACCAGGTTTTATTTTGTAGCGTCCCGGCTTTATCGCATGAGTATAACCCATAAAATCAGCCATCCATCTAAACGTATCTTCGCTTTCCAATAAACCTTCTGACGATAAATAACGAACCACATCATCAAATTTGAAGTTGCTTCGTATGTACACAAATTCAGTTGGTTTTTTAAAACGCAGATTTGATTTAAAGGCATTATGGTAAATAAAAAAAATGCTGCCGGCCAATAAAAAGAAAAACGCAACGGCTAACATCATCAGAATGGCTTTATTTTTTTGAATAAACCCTTTTTTAGCGGGCGTTTTCTTTATAGTTTTTTTCTTAGGCATAAAAATATACAATTAACGCATAATTTCTTTTTCAAGTAATTTATACTCTTCTTGTTGAGGGAAATATCGTATAAGTTTTTTAATATTTCTTTGAGCCATTTCGGTATCACCGTTAAACATTTGAAGACCCACTAAATTGATCCAGGCTTGGTGGTAGTTGGGATCGAGTGCGATTGCTTTTTTATAGTATAATTCAGCTTTTTTACTGTCACCTTCTAGCAATTTAACATATCCTAAATTGCACCATGCAGCAGCAAAAAACGGGGCCTCGTTTATCAATTTAAACCAAGTGCTGCCGGCTTTATCTTTTTGACCGCTCTTAAATAATGCAGACGCATATTTATTAGCAAAATCGAACTGATACGGGGCTAGGGTGCAGGCTTTGCTGAAAAAGGGTAATGCGAGGTCAACCAATCCCAGTTCGGAGTAGCTTTCGGCAATGCGATAGGCGGTCCAGGCATCTAAGTTGTTTAGCGATTTATTGAGTAAGATTTGTCCCAGCACTTTATTATTTCCAAGTTTTTGCACCAAGGAGGTTATTTTAGCATAGTCTTTACGGGTAAAATGGAGATGAATAGATTCTTTTAAAAGGCGATTGTTTTGAGTATTTGCTTTACTCAATAATGTTTCTGCACTGTCAAGTAAGAAGTTTTTGCCGGGATCAAATTTTTCAAACTGTTGTATGTAGGCAATAATTTTACTGCGCTCGTCAGGTTGGGTGTTGTTGATACATTCGAGCCGTAAAAAACTTCCGGTATTCTCTGATCTAACGTTCTCTTTTGCCGCGTTTTTACGGATATAATGGTCATGTACACGTACATGCGGTATGTCCATTGAGCCGCTTACAGGCATATGACAACTCACGCAGTTGTTGTTAGATTTTTTCTGAACCATGACGTCTTCAGTACACACTTTTTGATCTGATTTTGTATGACAAGAAGCACAAATAGTATTGAAATGTCCCTCGTTTTGTTTTTGAACGCTCACATGCGGATTATGGCAGGTAACGCAGGTCATCGCATTTTTGTAGGGACGCAGACTATTGGCGCTGCCTTTTCGTTGAGCCATAACTTTAAAGCAGCTGCTCATTTTTAATCGGTCGGCATGCGAGGCCATAATAAAATGCTCTTCATCGTTTTCATAACGAGGAAGGTAAACATCCATCACCTCATTGAGCCGCATGGATGGTTTGAAATCAAAAAAGGACTTGCCCTCTTTTAATACAGCATTTCCTTGGAGATGGCAGCGCTGACAAAGGTCGAACTGTGCATCAATGGGTAATTTGCCCGGATTAACAATCGAATAATCAATATGCTTTGCTGTATCAATTAATATCCCTGCTTGTTTTTCGCGTACATGTATGCTGCCCGGACCATGACAACGTTCACAGTCGATACCTTCGGGGATGTTTAAGAATTTATTCTCTGAACCGGCAACAAATTCTGGATAGGCGTTATGACAGGCCATACATTCCAGTCCTATCTGTCGGCTAAATCTCGAGTTAAATCCGTTTTCATATCCCGGCGGCAAATCCCAAATCCCTTTTTGGGTGTAAAAGGTTAAGGGCGCCTGAAAAACATACCCGTTCCAATTAAACAGATGCGAATTGGTGTGTTGTCCCGATCCAATAATATACGATATGCTTTGTTTTCGTTTATGGACGGTGTCAGTGCCTTCGAGTCGATATTCCAGCACATACATGCTGTCGGAGGAATACTTCATCTGGTACCATAAATTCAGATCCTTATCATAAACAGGGTCTTGTTTGGCCAGGCGACCCGCAGATTTATCGGGATGTGCATTTGAAAGCGAACGCCCCATTCCGGTTTCAAGAAATCCTTGATGCGCCCCTGCATGACAGCTTAAGCACACGGTTTTGCCTACATAGCGAACGGAGTCGTGCAGATTTAAATAGGTTTGATTTTTTGCAGCCTGTTTTTCGCTGGAGCAGTAAAAGCCCAAAAAACCAAGAAAAACAATGGATAAGGCGCTGAGTATTCGTTTCACAAAAGGGGCTTTCCGCAAATTTATTAATCCAATTTGTATTCAAGGCAAACCCTTGAATCGCTTTGCAATATTTCTTTAAACCCCGATTTCGTAAAAAGACGATGCGATGCCCGATTATCGGTATAAACTTCGGCCATTAAGCATACCAAACCCCATTCATTGGCCTTTTCCAAAAGCAATTTTAAGGCGAGGAAGCCCAAACCTCTATTTCTGAATGGGCCATCTATAATTATCCCTACATGGGCACACCGTTCGTTAAAATTCGCATCAAATAAATCAATAAATCCTACGGGCTGTTCATTATTGCAAATCACATAGCGTATCTGCAGATCGGTTTCGAAATCGCTTTCTTGTGAAATGTATGCTGCCAATTCGTCAACATTCGGAACAGGCGTATTGGGCAAATGATACCGAATCACCTCTGGATGGCTTTCAACCTTTAATAAAAAAGGCAAATCCATTATATCCAACCGTCGCAGTGTAACTTTGCTCATAAACTTGGGTAAAGTTACACAAAGGGCTGCTTAAGCAGTAATGGGCTTTAGCGCGTGCAATTTTATTTTGGTGTACAAATCATTCTGCTCCAGAGGTTTGGTTACAAAATCATTCATCCCTGAGTCAAGAACTTTTTTGCGTGTTTCTGGAAATGCATCGGCGGTGAGTGCGATGATTGGAATTTCGGGGTTTCTCAAGCGGTTGGAGCGATCGCGAATGTATGCAGTAGCCTCGTAGCCACTCATTACAGGCATTTGCAAATCCATTAGTACGAGCGCATAATCGTGTTCCTTAAGGAGGTTCACCGCCTGTAGTCCATCGTCTGCAAAATCAACTTTAACATTCCATAAGTCAAGCACCTGATTGGCCACAAATTGGTTCATTGGATTATCTTCAACCAGCAGCACTTTCATTCCGTTGAAATCACGTTTTTCGACCAATTCAGCAATTTGCTCTTCTTCGGTTCCGGGATTATCAGACTGACTTAATTCAAAATCCAGTTCGAAGTGAAATACCGTTCCTTTTCCAACCTCCGACTCCAACGAAATTTTCCCTCCCTGCATCTCAACCAGTTGTCGAGTAATTGCCAGGCCTAAGCCAGTGCCTCCAAATCTACGCGTGATATCGGTATACGCTTGTGTATAGGATTCGAAAACAGACGTTATTTTGTCTTTGGGAATACCAATTCCGGTATCCTCCACTTCAAATGCAAGCTTAATATTCGTTCCTACTTCCTGTATCGTTTTTATTCTTAAATAAACCGAGCCTTCTTTTGTAAATTTAATCGCGTTCGATAGCAGGTTCAATAAAATTTGATTGAGCCTGAATGGATCACCCCTCAAATATTGTGGGGTATTGGGCTCCCAATCAATTTTTAGGGCAATGCCCTTTTCTTCGGCTTTAAAAACAAATGTTTTTCTGATTTCGTGTAGCTTTGAGATGAGATCGAAATGAATGTTTTCGAACTCCATTTTGCCCGATTCAATTTTTGAGAAATCCAAAATATCGTTAATAATCACCAAGAGATTATCGGCCGAATATTTAATGGATCGTATGTTTTCGAGCTGTTTGTTGCTCATATTTTCTTTGAGTAGCAATTCAGATAGCCCTATTATGGCATTCATGGGCGTACGTATTTCGTGGCTCATGTTGCTAAGGAATTCTGATTTTGCTTTAGCTGTGCGCTCTGCTTCCAGCTTAGATTCGAGAATATCCCATTCGGCCTTTTTACGCTCAGTGATGTCTTGTCCATACACTACAACCCCTTCAATTCGTCCGTTGGCTCCCATTATCGGATTAAATAAGAAATCGTAAAAGATGGATTGTTCCGAACCTTGACCAAATTCCTCGGTAACTTTAAGATGCTGCCCCGACATGGCCAATTCAAGGTTTTTTCTTATGATTTCTCGTTCATCATCATTTGTAAATGAATCAAGCGCACACATCCCGTCTTGCGGAGTTTTGCCATTGAGTTTATGAATGGCTTGGCAAAAAACAGAATTAAAGGCTGTGTAATTTAAATGCCAGTCAACCGAAAATACCATTGCTTTGGTGCTTTCCAATATGGCATTGAGTTTTGTGTTGTTTTCAACCAATGCTTTTTCGGCGGCCAGCTTTTTATGTTCTGCATCTCTTAAGCGCAAGCCCGAGTTTATTATTTTGGTAATATTTTCTGGATTAACTTCATCTTTTGGGAAATAATCGAAGGCGCCCGCCTTCATCATTTCAACGGCAATTTTTTCATCGCCTTGCGATGTAAGTACCGCGATGGGCGCTGATATACCCGACTCCTTTAGCTTTTTAAGAAGCGTTAAACCGTCAATCCCTGGCATTTGATAGTCTAAAAACACGAGATCGAATTCGATATCGTATAATACTTCAAATGCCTGATCGGCTCTGTTACAATGCGTTAATGAAAAGTCTAAGCCCGAACGCTTAAGCGCCCGTTCAAAAGCCATGGCGTCAAACTCATCATCATCCACTAAAAATATCCGTATAGTATTTCCCTGATTCATGTGTGTTGTAATAACCTTTTTAAAGGCAATTTCTATACGCACAATCTTAAAAGGGGTTTCAAAATCTTAGGCAATAATTTACCCCGGATATTCGCAAAGGGTCCAGTAGTTTTTAAGTATAGAAACCGCACTCACAAAGTTCTCCATCGACAGGGGTTTTAGAATATATCCAGCCACATTTAATTTGTAGGCATCTACTTTGTCCTTGTCTTCATTAGAAGTTGTCATAACGAAAACGGAAATATTCTTTAAATGCTCGTCTTTTCGTAATTCGTATAAAAATTCAATTCCACCCATTCGAGGCATGTTAAGATCCAATAAAATAATACGAGGTATGGGTATAGCGGCTTGTCCGTCCTCGCCACGAAGCATGCTTAATGCTTCAATACCATTACCAGCATGATATAGTGGATTGGTGAGGTTGTTTTTTTGAAAGGCTCGTTTTACATTCATTACATCTACCTCGTCGTCTTCGACCAGTAATATGTTAATCATCTTTTCTGCCATGGCAATTAGCTTATTGTGTTAGGATTGGTTTCGATTTTTGGGATGGTAAATTTAAAGGTAGCGCCTTTCCCCTTTTCGCTCTCTACCCATACATGACCGCCTTGCTCTTCAATAATTTTTTTTACAATGGCAAGTCCAACACCAGTGCTTTCTATTACATCTCGAGCCTGCAGGGTTTGAAATATTACAAAAATTTTATCGTGAAACTCCGGTTCTATTCCCGGTCCATTATCGGTCACGCTGAATTCATATTGGCTTGAACTTTCAGCTGCTTTTATTGAAATTTCGGGGTTTTCGGACGAGTTATATTTAATGGCATTGCTAATTAGGTTAGCAAAGATTTGTTCGAGTAACAGCTTTTCGCCCCAAATTGAGGGTAAATGCTCTTGAATGTTCACCTTAAATGTGGAGGGGGGAGCTATTTCATTCACTATTTCAGGGATGAATACATTCATATCAATAAACTGATACTCATTTTTGGTTCTTCCTGCCCTCGAATACTGTAGAATTCCATTAATAAGCGATTCCAGTCGTAGAATCCGCCCCCGAAGCATCTCGAAGTTCTTTTTGGTTCCCCCTTCGAGCTTGCCTTCCAAATCTTCTTCAATCCAAACCGATAAATTGTTAATGGCTCTTAATGGAGCTTTTAAGTCATGCGAAACAATGTAGGCAAACTGGTCAAGTTCTTTGTTGATTTTTTCTAGACTGGAGGCGTATTCCTTTATTTGATTTTCATTTTGGGTACGTTCGGTTATGTCTTGAAGTGTCCCGGTTAATTTTACTATGGTATTTTGTTTGTCGAAAACAGGTCGGATGTTAAAATTTAAACTCGAGATTTGATTTTTGGATTTTTGAATCTGAATGTCGGTATTTACTTCTTCCTTTAGTTGAAGTTTTTGCCAAATTTCGTCCAATACCAATTTATCGTCATTGAGTAATTTTTTCTTCAGTAATAATGGAAATTCAAGATCGAAAACTACATCTTCTTTTCTCATTCCGAGTAGTGATGGACAATTATCGGTAAACTGAATTCGACCGTTCTCCATATCTACTTCAAAGGTTCCCATTTGGGCCATTTCCTGAGCCTCGACTAGCTCCTGTCTATTTTTAAACAAGAATAATTCCTGATTTCGGCGCTGGAGGCTTCCGCTTAGCGAGCTTGAAAAATTATTTAAAATGGATCGGGCAATACTGTTTAAACCCGTTGACTCGGTAGGGAATATGTACCCGATAATGCCCCATAATACCCCTCCTGAATGTACAGGGGTTAGATGAAAAGCGTTATTGCCATTTGTACTTATGGTGGCATCAGCTGAGATGGTTTGCCCCGCTATTAATGCATCATAAAACTTAAAATATGAAGAGCTTAAAATGTCAATGGAGTTGGCTGTGGAAGTATCGGAATTAAAGATGAGGCGTTGGTTGTCATGCTTCCATTTAATACGTTCAATAAAGAGCGTATCGCTTTCGCCGTTATCAGTTTTCTCCCATAAAAACACCTCAACAGCACCGATTGCTTGCGATACCGAATTAAGAGCATCAGACAATGCCTCCTCGTAAGATGACTTAACCAATAATACGGTTGACGCGTTATTGGTTGCCGTAAGGAGCTTATCGGTTTTGTTGAGCTCTTCCTCACGAATCTTACGGGCTTCAATTTCAGTTATAAGTTCTTCATTGAGCTGCTCGTATTCGCGGGTTCTCGTTTTAACTTTCGACTCCAACGACGCGTTAAGTTCGTTAAGTTGTTGGTTCGATTTAAATAACTCATTTGAACTCACCTCTAAGGTTCGCTCCAGCTGTTCGTAGTCTAAATCATAACTGGTATAGGCCTCACTTACTGCTTTTAAAAAAGCATCCCATTCTGCAGATTGAGGCTCAGCATTCGGAAAAAATTTTTTTAATTGTCGTTGAAGCAGGCGATGCATTGTTGCCTTTAATTTTCGGAAAGAACGGTAAGCGTCATAGTTTGGTTGTGCAATTCGCAGGCGGCATTATCCGAAAAAGGTGAGATTTCTCCGTATGAGTAAAAGCCTGTGCTGTGGTGTCCTTCGCCTAACAGGCGATAAACTCCTTCAACTTCTTCTTCTACCAGCTGTTTGAGAACCAGTTTACGTCCAACGCAACTTACCAGTATAGCCAAATCTGTATGGTCCGATTTCATTCCATTACTGGTAATTTCAGCGGCTCTAATTGCGCCTTGAATGAGGCGTTCGGTATTTGCCTTCATCAGCCGAACATACGAACCTTCGGGCAAATCGCCTGCAAAGGTAATGCTTTGTTCGGCCTCGTTTACGGCAAGGATGGTGCGTACTACAGGTTGTTCATCTTCTTTTGTTCTAAGACTCAATGGGAAGAGCAGACCTGAGGAGGGTAAATGTTGTGCGTTCTCACCTAAAAATGACTTGTATAGTTCAAGAGCCGGCTGATTATCAATTGAGTACAGGACATTAGCTTTGCTGGAGGTTACCTTTCGTTCCACTCCAAATGGATCCCACCCGCCATATGACCCATAACTTACATTTATAGCGTCTCCATAAAATCCTACGGCTGTTATCGCTTTTTCCATCACTTCACCGTTTCTGGATAACACATAAGTGTTTTTAAAATCGGCTCCATCACCGGCTAAACCTCCAGTTACGGTAATGCCCTCAGGAAGGCTCTCGCGCATACCTTTTACCAATTCAGACCCGTTTACATGCAGCCCATCTGAGAGCACTAAAACATGTTTAAGGTCTTTTTTATCGAGTTGATGGATAAGATTTTTTCCGCAGAGGTAACTGTCTGCTGTTTCGTTCAACAACACTTGTGAAAATTCTATACGGGTTTTTTCGAACTCAATGGCCGTAGCAACCACAGTATCGTCATGAACGTTTTGCCCCATAATCTCTCCCGAAGTGGAGCATCCCATTATACCAGCATTGGGAAAAGCCTTTAATAACTCCTTAAATCGTTGCTTGTCTTGAAACATTTTTGGAGCGGCAAAAACCAGTAGCAGCTGTATATGTGTATTTACTTCAAGTTGAGGCACCCATGTGCTAGCGTCATTACAAATAAATTGGTTGATTTTCATAGAGCAGGTTTATCCGAAAATTAGGTAAGCGCTAAAGTGCAAAAAAAAACGCCCCGTTGTAAGAGCGCTTTAAAAATTCTTTAGAAATAATTATCGCTTAATCGTTATGGAGCCTGAACGCTCAATAGAATCGCCATCGAAATTAGTTCCACGTAACACATAAAAGTACACTCCATCAGGCGATGCCATACCCTGATGGTTCCCATCCCATGAAAATTGGGCGTTTTTCCAAGTCGCAATCGTGTTTCCATATCGGTTAAACACGGCAAAGTCAAACGATGTCAACCCTTTTAATTCGGGCTTAAAAAGATCATTAAATCCATCTCCATTGGGCGTAAAACTGTTAGGGATTACAATTTCCACTAATCCGGATACCACCTCAATATATCGGGTTAACGAATCTACACATCCTTCATCATTGGATGCAACCAATGTTAAAACATACAAACCTTCATTGGCAAGAACAAACGGTACATTGTCGGTTACAGAGCCGCTTGAACCATTTAATGTATAAATAAATGAATCGGCATTATTGCTTGAGTTTGACGCTGTAACCGTAAATGGAGCAACGCCAGCTAAATCATTTACCGTAAAGTTGGCCTGAACGCCATTATCTACTAAAGTTATTTCATCCGTATCTACATTACATGCGCCTGTTACCGTTAATGTGTAGGTTCCGGCCTGATTTACCACAAGCGTATTTGATGTTTCGCCTGTTGACCAGCTATTGCCAATTGTAGCGGAAGATTGAAGGGTTACAGGCTGAAAATTACAGGTTTCGGTTTCGCCATTAAAGATTATTTCCGCACTCACAGGCGCCTCTTCGTTTAATGTAATTTCAACTACATCGCTTGCACAGGCTCCTTCTACGCATTGAATAAAAATATCGGATCCTTCGGTATTATTGGGTTGATAACTTGTACCTGTTCCAAGAATTTGAGTAAGTCCTGCATCATTGTACCATGTAATGGTTCCTGATGCACTAGCTGTTAAAAGTGGGATTTGACTTCCTGTACAATAAATAATACTGGTTTGCGTACTTGGTGCTGCAGGAGCGGGCTCGAACACTACATTAATCGGCGATGCTCCACTTGTACAACCCGAAAAGCCTTGTGTTACATAATAGGTAGCATTGATATTTGCAGGTGGAACAAATCCGTTCCCCGAAAAAATCTCATTGCCAAGCGCAGCATCTGAATACCACCTTACTTCGGCTCCGGGCAGTACGCCCGCATTAATTGGCGCAGCTACCTGACCCTCGCAATAGGTTATTGTGGCATCAACTATAGGGGCTGTTACCGTTGATACAATTGTAATAGTTTGTGTTGAAGAGCTGGCACAACTGCCAGATCCAACACTGTATGTAATTGAAATCGGTCCGTTTATGCCATCAGTGAATAAAAATGAACCGGCTACACCGGTACCTGCCCATGTGCCTCCTGTTGTTCCGGTAATGTAGTCGTTTAGTTGAATTGTTGCCGCTGGATTACACAATGTTCCAGGGTTATTCCATGTGGGATCCCCAGAACTTAAAACTTGAACTGTTTGTTGTGACTCAACCGTGCAACTGCCTGTCCCAACTGAGTAGGTAATCACAATAGACCCACTTAGGCCTGCAGGATTAAACGTGTTGCCACTTACTCCCGCGCCCGACCAAGTGCCACCCGTGTTGCCGGTAATGAGCGTGTTTAAGTCAATTGATCCTGCATTTGAACACTGACTTCCGGGCGCCGTCCATGCAGCCGAAAGTGTTTGTCCGTTTAAAGTTACCTGAACGGGGGTGCTTCGACAATTACCAGTCCCCGCTACTACCCAAATATCAGGAGCTTGGCTTTCTAAGGGTTGAAAACTGAGTCCTGATCCAATAATTTGAAAGAGCGTTTGATCATTATACCAAGTTACTGTAGTAGGTGTTCCTGTTGTCGCTGTTAACGTAGGCAGTGGCGATCCCGGGCAGAAATTTACCGAAGTCTGAGAAATCTGAGGGGGTGCCGGTGGCGGATTGTAGCTTATGTTAACTTCTGTTATGCCTGTATTACACCCAGCGTATTGTTGACTTACATACACGGTAGTGTTTTGACCTAATGGAGGATTATAGGTGCTTCCACTCGTGATGAGGTTGGTAAGATTTATATCGGAGTACCAATCAACAGCAGTTTCTAAATACCCCACTGCAGTTATGGTTGGACTTGTGGTTATATCAGAGCAAAACGTAAAGTTTGGCCCTCCTGTGACTGTGGGACCCGGCAAAAAGGAACCAACAAATAAAATCTGCGTTGATGTGCTCACACATGTTCCATTGCCCACTGTATAGGTTACCTGAATGGGGCCATTGATTCCCTCAGGAAATAATATTGGACCCGCCAATCCGCTTCCCGACCATGTTCCGCCGGGGGTACCGGTAATAAAATTATTAAAGTTGATAGGCGTAAATTGATCGCAAATAGCACCTGGATTGGTCCAACTCGCAGATCCACTTGGATTTACTGTGACAATTTGTTGGTTTTCGATAGTACATGTGCCAGTCCCCAGTACATAACTAATTACAATATTTCCACTCAAGCCCGTCGGATTAAAAATTCCATTGGTAACACCGGGTCCGAAGAACGTGCCTCCAGGCGTGCCGGTTACAAGCGTATTTAAGTTAATGGGTGTGGCATTACTGCATAATGCTCCCGGACTGGTCCAAGCAGCCGATAATGTACCTGTAAAAAACGAGCAGCCGATTACACTGTAAGTAGCTTGTCCGTTATCTTCGAAAAGTACACCGGCTCCATTCTGACCAGCGAGTAGAGCCCTGTCGTAAGTAACTTCTTCGGTACAGGCATTAGCTCCTGTAACATTTATCGTTAATGTTCTCGTGCCTGAGCCAGAGTTTGCAAAATTTCCTACAGATGTGGCGCCGCAATGAAAAATTACATAAAGCACATCCGTAAGTCCCTCGAGGGTAATACCGCTAACATCTGGATTAACACTGGTAAACAGCAACACCTTTGAGTTAGCGGGAATTATACCTCCTGTTGGCTCTACAACAGAACCGCATGAATTGGTAATGGTTGCTGAAAGCTGATTTACTTTTGCGGCAGTTCCCGCATCCTGACAGATCCCTTGCCATGTATTTGAGGTATTAGGCCATGTAAACTGTAAATCAGAAACATTAAGCGGTGCTGCTCCTGTTCGAAACAGTACTTGTTCATTTAAGCCTTCATCAGCAGTACATGCGTCAACCAAAATACCATCAACTTCAATACATGTTTGAGCTTCGCTAAATGTGGTGAATAGCGTTAAACTTGAGGCAATGAACACTCCTAAAATGTTTTTCATGTGTAAAAAATCAAATCTATCAACTTGCGAATTTACCTGCATTATACAAATAATCAAATCAAAATTCAGGAAACTTCAATTTGTGGAAAAAGATTTGATTGCCATCAATATATTTGCACATGCAGGAACGCTTGCTTATTTTAGACTTCGGGTCTCAGTACACCCAACTCATCGCCCGAAGAATTAGGGAGTTAAACGTCTATTCGGAGATAATACCCTATTTTAATTTCAAAGGAATTGACGATTCTGTTAAAGGAATAATCCTTTCGGGTTCGCCTCATTCGGTGTTAAACTCCGATGCTCCTCAGGTTGATCTCAGCCAATGGATTGGGAAGATTCCCATTTTAGGTATTTGTTATGGCGCTCAATACATTTCGCATTATCTGGGCGGTAAAGTGGCCAGTTCAAAAATTCGTGAGTATGGTCGAAGCAAATTATTACTGAGTAATGCAGGTGCCTTGCTCGAAGGAGTAGCTGTTGAATCGTTCGTATGGATGTCGCACGGCGATAGCATTATTAATTTGCCCCAAGGTTACCAAATAACCGCCAGTTCGGAGGACATTCCGATTGCTGCTTTTGAAAACAGTGCCGAACAAGTTTTCGGCATCCAATTTCACCCCGAGGTAACGCATTCAGAATGTGGGGTACAAGTGTTAAAAAACTTTGTCTTTTCTATTTGTAAGTGCTCGCCCGATTGGTCTCCTGAATCCTTTATTGAGTCTACGGTTAATGCTATTCGAGAACAAGTTGGTACCGATAGAGTTGTGTTGGGCTTAAGTGGAGGTGTTGATTCTTCGGTTGCCGCTTTGTTGCTTCACGAAGCTATTGGCAATCAGCTTTTTTGCATTTTTGTTGACAATGGATTACTTCGAAAAGACGAATATCGAAATGTATTGCATCATTATTCCGAAATGGGCCTTCAGGTGCATGGTGTTTCGGCCTCTGATAAATTTTTGTCAGCATTAGCGGGAATCGAAGAGCCTGAGCAAAAGCGTAAAGTAATTGGTAGGGTGTTCATTGAAGTCTTTGAAGAAGAAGCCCAAAAAATTAAAGATGCACGTTGGCTTGGGCAAGGCACCATTTACCCCGATGTAATTGAGTCGGTTTCAGTAAAAGGGCCATCAGCCACTATAAAGTCGCATCACAACGTTGGTGGTTTGCCTGATTTTATGAAATTAAAGGTCATCGAGCCGCTGCGCTTGCTTTTTAAAGATGAAGTAAGAAAGGTTGGTGCTTCACTCGGTCTGAAGTCAGCCATATTGAATAGACACCCTTTTCCTGGTCCCGGTCTGGCCATAAGGATTTTGGGTGAGGTTAATGCGCATAAAGTGCGCATACTTCAGGAGGCCGACGAAATATTTATAAACCATTTACACGATTCGCATCAATACGGACATGTTTGGCAGGCGGGGGCCATATTCTTGCCTGTAAAAAGTGTGGGAGTTATGGGCGATGAACGCACTTATGAGCATGTGATTTGCCTTAGAGCAGTAACTTCTGTTGACGGAATGACGGCAGATTTTGCACATCTTCCGCATGAATTGCTGGCTAAAATCTCAAACGATATTATTAATAAAGTACATGGTGTTAACAGGGTTGTTTTTGATATTAGCTCAAAACCACCCGCAACCATTGAATGGGAATGAAAATTAAATATTTAATAGTTCAGTTAGCCATTATATTATTGCCACTTAACCTGTTTTCGCAGGTTGCGTCTGGCGAAAGAGAGTTTTTCTTTATCGTAGTAGAGAAAGGTCAAACTCTGTATTCGTTATCGCGGCAGCATAATATCCTCCAGGATTCACTAATTTTCTTTAATCCTCAATTAAAGGACGGATTAAAGAAAGACATGCAGCTGCGCATACCGGTTCCTAAAGTTCCTTCAGGAGCCATAATACATGAGGTGAAATCCGGCGAAACCATTTATGGGATTTCGCGCATCTATAACTTAACAGTGGATGAGCTTACTCAGCAAAATCCAATTATTCAAAGTGGATTAAATGTGGGTATGAAATTAACGGTGTTTCCAAAGCCTAAGGCGGCACCAGTAGATGTCCCCCCAAAAAAAACGGAGATTACATCAACCGATAGCCTTCCTAAAATAAAGAAATCGGATTGCCTGGTTGATAGTGCAACCCGAACCGCATTGTATAAAATTGGACTTATATTACCCTTTTCCAGCGGGAGAGGCTTGCTTGCTTCACGCAGCCGCACCGGACTAGAGTTTTATGGAGGATGTGCCATTGCATTTGATGAGCTCGAAAAAGAAGGATATAACTTGGAGGTTGAGCTTTTTGATACGCAGAGAGATACTGCAGCTATCGAAAACCTTTTAAAAAACCCTGCTTTGTTGCAGAAAGATATGCTTATTGGACCTTTATATGCCTCTGAATTCAGAGAGATAGCGGAGCTTTCTGCCACCCAAAATATTTTTACGGTAACACCATTCTCCACAAGTGAGGCTTTAGTGTCAAACTCACCTCATGTTTGCAAGGTTAGTCCCGATGCAGAGATGCAACTTTCGGCGCTTTGCGAACATCTTAAAAATGCCAATAATAACTCAAATTTTATCATTGTTAGAAACTCCAACGAAGCCGATAAGCAGCTAGCCAATATATTAAGCTCAAAAATAAAATCATTTCCTTCTGCTTCAAAAATCACTTTAACTGAGGCAGATTATGCGTCTTTCGAAAAAGTTTCAGCGGCCCTTGATAAAACCAAAAAGAATATAGTATTCTTTCCTTCTACTGCACAGGCCGAGGTAATTGAGTTTTGCTTAAATCTCGTTAATGCAGCAAAAGGATATGATGTTGTTCTTGCCGGACTCAATGAATGGAGCGATTTCGATAAGCTGGATCAGGATCATTTAAACGATTTGAAGTTCATATATGCTTCCACAAATTTTATTGACTACGATCGCTATCAGTCCATCGATTTTCAAAAGAAATATAAAGCAAAGTATAATAGCGACCCGGGCAACTATTCTTATTTGGGTTACGATATTATGCTATATTTTGGGCGTGCTGTTGCGCAAATAAAAAAGAATCCCGACTGTATAACTCAGATACAGCCTTATTGCGGTTTGGGTACATGTTTTAAATTTCAACGTCATAGCACTAAGGGCGGAATCGAAAATGTATCCTTGCCCATTATTCAGATCAAGGAGTATTTTTACATGAAAGTAAATTAATGGTAGATAAGCTTGAAGTTGAAACGGCATTTCGCAAACTACAAAATGAAATAATTGATGCCCTCGAAAAGGCTGATGGATTAGGGGTATTTAGGCGTGACGAATGGAAAAGAGATGGTGGCGGTGGTGGAATAACTGCCATAATGGAGCAAGGCACGGTAATAGAAAAAGGAGGAGTTAATTTCTCCGCTGTGTTTGGAGAATTAAGTAAGGAGGCTTCAAAGGCATTAGGTGTCGGTGCTGATGCATTTTACGCAACGGGTGTTTCTATTGTTCTTCACCCCAAAAATCCGTTTGTCCCTATCATTCATATGAACATTCGCTATTTCGAAACCGAGAATGGGCAGTATTGGTTTGGAGGAGGTATTGATCTTACCCCTCATTATGTGGATGAAAACGACGTCCGATATTTTCATGATACGCTAAAAAGAGTATGCGATACCTATAATTTAGAGTATTATCCTGAATTTAAAAACTGGGCTGATACTTATTTTTTCCTACCACATCGTAACGAGACACGTGGAGTTGGAGGTATTTTCTTTGATCGTCTGGATGGCGAAAAACGCAACACTACAAAAAACGAACTGTTCCAATTTGTTTTAGATGTTGGTAAATCTTTTGCGCCCATTTATGTACATTTTATAGAGCGGCATAAAAATCATCCTTTTACTGACACCCATAGAAAATGGCAATTATTGCGTCGCGGACGTTATGTGGAGTTTAATTTATTATATGATCGGGGTACCCGATTTGGTTTGGAAACCGGAGGACGCACCGAATCTATATTAATGAGTTTACCTGCAGAGGCTAATTGGCAATATGATTATACTCCATTACCCGGTAGCCCCGAAGCGGCAACTTTAAATCAGCTTAAAAAGGGAATTCCCAGAGTTTAAAAAAAACAAATGAGGCTAACGCAGGTCATTGACTTCATAACCAGGAAATTCAGACGTTTTAAATTGAAATAAGCCAACGTCTGTTGCTTCATTGGTTTTGAATTTCTTGATTTCATAGGTATAAACGTTCCCATTATTACCAAGAATTTCCGACTTAACAATTTGCATGGCTGCTTTGTCTATATAAAGCCTAATAGTATTGTAATCTTTTGACTTTGGGTTTAAAGGATACAATTCAATTAAATGTACATCCTTGGTTCCTACCTTGGTATCCTTAATGAACTTGTTTTTAAATCCCTTTTCATACATGGTAAATATGTTCCTTGGATTTAAGGCATCCTCTCCGCTGCTTGGGGCGCTGATCTCAACCTCTTTATCTCCTTTAAGGATCTTCCACACTTGCTTCCCATTACAAATCAGAACTTGATCGCCCATATCCAAACGGTAGTTTTCACCTTTTAGCCACAATTTCCAATTTTGAACCTTATTGATTTTTCTGTCTTTATTAACCAAAGAATATGAAAAATCAGTCACAATGGAACTGTACGATTTTGTTTTAGCACTGAGCTTATCTAAAATCTGTTTAGCCTGTTTGTCCTGCTGGCCAATTGCAATATGTTGACATGCAATTAATAATACGACTGCAAATATTTTTTTCATCGTTAATCTGTTTAGCTGTTTTGGTCGTTCAAAAATTGTTCCAATGAAACCAAATCCTTAAAGATCACCTTTCGAGCTTTGCTACCTTCAAACGGCCCAATAATGCCTGCCTTTTCTAATTGATCTATAATTCGGCCTGCCCTGTTATATCCCAATTTTAGTTTTCGTTGTAACAGCGATGCCGAACCTTGCTGATGCATTACCACAATCTTAGCAGATTCTGCAAACATAACATCTCGGTCGCCAATATCAAAATCATCTTCAGGTTCGGCATTTTCATCGATGTACTCCGGTAGAATAAACGCCGAAGCATATCCCTGCTGGCTGCCAATAAAATCGCAGATTCTATCTACCTCAGGAGTATCAACAAATGGGCACTGCAAACGAATAAGGTCGCTACCTGTTGAGAAAAGTAAGTCGCCCCTGCCGATAAGTTGGTCGGCACCGCCCGAATCCAAAATCGTACGAGAATCAATCTTAGAGGTAACTCTAAAAGCAACTCGAGCCGGGAAGTTAGCCTTAATGGTTCCCGTAATAATATTTACAGAAGGACGCTGTGTGGCAATAATCAAATGTATTCCAATAGCACGGGCAAGCTGTGCCAGCCTGGCTATAGGGAGTTCTACCTCTTTGCCGGCGGTCATTATAAGATCGGCAAATTCGTCCACCACCAAAACAATGTAAGGCATAAAATGGTGTCCCAATTTGGGATTGAGCTTGCGCTCTAAAAACTTGGCATTGTAGTCCTTAATGTTACGAACCATCGCTATTTTAAGGAGCTCGTAACGCTGATCCATTAATACACATAGCGAATTTAGCGTGTACACCACCTTTTTTACATCGGTAATGATGGCTTCTTCATTATTAGGAAGCTTAGCCAGAAAGTGTCGCTCGATTTTACTGAATAACGTAAGTTCAACTTTTTTGGGGTCAACAAGCACAAATTTAATTTGTGCAGGATGCTTCTTATAAAGCAGGGATACCAGAATTGCATTCAGTCCAACCGATTTACCTTGACCTGTAGCACCTGCCATAAGGAGATGGGGCATTTTAGCAAGGTCGGCCACAAAATTTTCATTTGAAATGGTTTTTCCCAAAGCAACTGGCAAGTCCATAGTAGTAGCGGTGAATTTTTCGCTCGTAATGAGCGTTTTCATAGCTACAATTTCGGGATGCTGATTGGGAACCTCAATGCCAATGGTGCCCTTGCCCGGCATCGGTGCTATAATACGTATGCCGAGAGCAGATAGACTAAGCGCGATATCGTCTTCCAGATTTTTTATTTTGGAAATACGCACGCCAGCCGCAGGAATTATTTCATAAAGTGTAACTGTTGGGCCAATACTGGCGCTGATTTTAGCTATTTCGATACCATAGCTTTTAAGGGTATCAATGATGCGGTTAGAGTTAGCCTCTAATTCGGCTTTGTCTACACGAGCCTTGTTACTGCCGTGATTGTCCAGCAAGTCTGGATCGGGGAATTTATAATTAGAAAGATCTTTAGTAGGATCATAAGCTTCCACATCAAAGTCTTCATTCTCAGAAAGGATGTCGGTGAGGTTCATCCGTTCTTTCTCTTCTTCACTTAACATTTGATGTTCTGATGCATCTAGATCGTCGATTTCAGGATCTTTAATGGGTTCTAATATTTCTAAAGCCGGCATGCCCTCGGTAGCAGATTCGTGATCTGCAAGATGCCCCTCAACCTCTAAAACAAAGGGCGTTTCCTCTTCGCTGCCATTTTCAAGATCCGTCTCATTTTCATCTTCTTCGAACTCATCGTTTTCATCCTCTGCATTTAAAATGGTAACCTCCGGTCTCAATTTATTCATACTGCTTTCTTCAACTGCAGGTGGAGGAACTACAGCCAATTTTTTTTCAGGTATTTTGAATGAAAACTTAAACTCTAGCATTAAGAAAACAATCAAACCAAAAACAAGCACAAACGCAGTCCCCGGCACACCAATTACACTTGTGAGGTATTCTTTGAGATGAAATCCAAATCCACCATAAACCAAATCATTCGCAAAAATTAAAGCAGTTCCGGTAGATAAAAAGATCAAACAGAAAAGCGAATAGAACAGGGTTTTTTTAATGGGCAGCAGATTAAATGCAAAAAACATTTTAAAGCCCATTATAAATAAGCAGAAAGCAATAAGAAAGGACGAAATACCAAACCACTTATTAATTAGGATGTAGGATGCAAATGCTCCCAACTCGCCCATACGGTTTTGAACCTCGTTTTTTGAGTCGGAAATGAGTTTATACCAAGGTACATCCTTTACCTTATCGTAATCATTTTCCCAATTAAAAACATGCGATGTGAATGAAAAAATCAGAAAAAGCGAAACAATGAGCAAGAATAATCCCGTAATTCGGATAAATGATTCCGATTTAAAAAAATCAAAAACGCCCGAGGCCTTAGGCTTCTTGGTTTTTTTGTCAGTAACCTGCTCCTTGCTTTTGTTTTCTTCTGTTTTAATTCGGTTGGCTTTTACGCTCATTCTAAGGGGTGATTCTATACAAAATTCGCATGCAAGAGCGAATGTTTAATGCTACCGTAATTCCTTTTTCATCTAGTTTTCAACACGTCTAACGGCCGCCATACTTCTGCATCAGCTCTTCTCGTGTAGTACGCTGGTAATCTGTTGGTATATCAAACATTTTATCAGCAACCTCTTGGGGTATCACTTCCTTTGCAGTAAGTTTCATAGTTAATCCTTCTTGCGTTATCGAAAATTCCATGAGGGTGCCTTTAAGCTGAGCAAAACGTTGTTCAATTAAACGCGAATTGGTATTGATTTCGTCTGTAAACCAAACATCGGCATTCCTTTCTTCTCCGGTAGAGGTATCAATATAGGAGAGTTGGACCCTTTTACATAAATAGCCGGCTATAGTTTTGGTCTCACTAGTGTTAAGCACCTTATAATTTTTTGTTTCAACGCCGTATTCTTCATTCAACGGCTCCTCAATGGCATATTTGTTTCCCAGAAAGTTGAGCAGATTGGTGGTTTTTTTTCCTTCCAAATCAGTAATGGTAATATTACTCATTCCCATAGGCAGTTCAGCCTCCATTCTGGATTTGTTTCCCTTAACATAATAGGCCGACTTTTTAGGCATCATCATTTGCGCTCTGGCGTCCAAATCTTTGCCGGTCTCAATCTCATACAGGATTTTTCCTTCAAATAGCTGTGCTTTTAGCGGAATGATATAGCAGAATATCGCAATTAGAAATGTAAATCGAATAAGAATCATAGCAATAAATTAGATTTTAAATGTACAATGATTACAATTTAAAAACTAGTAGTATCCTAGTGTTTTTAGCATGGACTTGTAGCTTTGCTCTTTTCCGAAAATATAGGTGCTCAATGCTCCATTTTCATCTTTAGAAACAATTACATGCTTAGGTGCCGGAATCAAACAATGCTGTATGCCACCGTATCCACCTAAAGATTCCTGATAAGCACCGGTATGAAAAAATCCGATATAAAGCGGATTTTCGGAGATTTCTTCTTCCTCAACCTTAGGTAAAAACACCTGACTTATGTGGGCTTCGGCATTGTAGTAATCGAGGCTATCGCAGGTTAAGCCACCCAGATTTACACGTTTGTATTCACGGTTCCAATGATTAATAGCTAACAAAATGAAACGCTGGTTAATGCCCCAGGTGTCGGGCAGCGTGGTTATAAACGAACTGTCAATCATGTACCAGTTTTCGGTATCATTCTGTTGCTTTAAATCAATAATCGAAAAAAGTGTAGCACCGCTTTCTCCTACAGTAAACGAACCGAATTCAGTAAAAATATTAGGCTCATCTACGCCCTGTTGGTTACAAAAACTCTTAATCTGGCGAATAATTTCTTCAATCATGTATTCATAGTCAAATTCGAAAGCCAGCGAATTGCGGATGGGCAGACCGCCTCCAATGTTTAATGAATCCAACTCGGGACAAATCTTCTTTAAATCGCAATATACCTGAAGGCATTTTGAAAGTTCGCTCCAATAGTAAACGGTATCTCGGATGCCTGAATTAATGAAAAAATGAAGCATTTTTAGCTCAAAACGCTTGTCCTTCTCTATATGGTCTTCGTAGAACTGTAAAATATCTTTGTAACGAATGCCCAAACGTGAAGTGTAAAACTCAAATGTTGGCTCCTCTTCTGAGGCGATACGGATGCCGATTTTTGTTTTTCCTTTTAAATGCTCCTTGTAATAATTGATTTCGTTTTTTGAATCGAGAATGGGAATTAAATTTTCAAAGCCCTCATTTTTCAGCTCAACAATAAACTCTTGATACATAGGCCTTTTGTAGCCATTGCAGATTATGTATTTATCTTTTGAAATCAGGCCTTTTTCATGAAGCTCCTTAATTATGGGCATATCATAGGCCGATGATGTTTCAATATGGACGTCGTTCTTAAGAACTTCTTCTAGAACAAATGAAAATTGCGAACTTTTGGTGCAATAGCAATAAACATACTTGCCTTTGTAATCGGCTTTTGCCATTCCCACATTAAACATTATTTTTGCTTTCTGTATCTGCTCGCTGATCTTTGGCAAATACGTTATTTTTAAAGGAGTTCCGTACTGTTCAATAATATCCATAAGCGGAATTTCATTAAAAAATAGCTCATGATCCTGAACTTCGAAACCTTTTTGTGGAAACTCAAAGGTTTGTTTGATTAGGTCTTCGTACTTATTCTTCATGTCCATCTTTAGGGCGGTGTTAATAGGTTTGATATTTTTTGCAAAAGTAAGTAACTTACTTATATAATTTTCAGCGGGAAGTAACTTAAATGAATTTTATGCGAAAGCCAAAAATTATATTACTCCGCTCTGAGCTTGGTGCCGGAACACGTGGTGCAAGTTTGGGGGTGGATGCCTTAAAAATTGCGGCTATTGATTTACAAAGCGACTATTTTAAGAAACACTCTTGTATAGAAGTTGAGGATGAAAACTGGATGCTACTCGAAAAAATTATCTTCAAGTATGCTAAACGAATCAAAGGAATTAATAAAATATATGAGCGCCTTACTAAATCAGTTGCAAAAGTTTGTAAAAAGCCCAGTCAGTTTCCGGTAGTATTAGCCGGTGATCACAGTACAGCCGGTGGTACCATTGCCGGAATTAAAGCAGCCTTCCCTGATTTGTGTTTAGGAGTTGTTTGGATCGATGCGCATGCCGATTTACATTCGCCATACACCACTCCTTCAGGTAATATTCACGGTATGCCACTGGCAACAGCATTGGCTGAAGATAATTTGGAATCGCAATCTAATGATATCGACGAGAAAACTATTTCCATGTGGGAAAAGCTTAAAAATATTGGAGGAATTACTCCAAAAATTAAGTATTCCGATTTGGTATATGTGGGTTTGAGAGATACCGAAGCACAGGAAGATTATTTAATCGAGAAGCATAATGTGCGTGTTTTTCGAACAAAGGAAGTACGCCAGAATGGAGCTATTGAAACAGCAGAAGAGATTTTACAATATCTGAAACATTGCGATAAAATTTATGTTTCCTTTGATGTGGATTCGCTGGATCCGAAAATTTCAACCGGCACAGGAACCCCTGTCCCAATGGGATTGAGATATAAAGAAGCTCGCGATTTGCTCAATACACTTTGCGCCGATCCGCGTCTGTGCTGTCTTGAATTTGTGGAAATAAATCCCACTTTAGATACCGAAAATGCAATGGCAGAAACTGCTTTTAAGTTACTTGAGTCGGCAACGGATGTTGCTATGCAATCACATTAGATTATGAAAATTTCTCCTCAGTTATGGTTTGCTGATGCTATAAAAGCCACCCTCAATAATCTTTACCCTGGCCTAGATGATACCGCTATCGTAATACAGGAAACCCGTAAAGATGTTGAAGGTGATTTTACCTTAGTGTGTTTTGGTCTAACCCGTTATTCTCAAAAAAATCCTGCTCAAACGGCCGAAGAAATCGGGGTCGCATTTTGTCAGTCTTATCCCGAATCCAAGGGCTTTTCTGTAATTAATGGCTTTTTAAATATTACCCTCCATTTTAGCTATTGGTGTGCTTTTCTTGAGAGTTTTAGCCCGACTGAACGTCAAAAACCTTCAGATGTTCAACGTTTATTAATCGAATATTCTTCCCCTAATACCAATAAGCCTTTGCATCTTGGGCATATTCGAAATATTCTCCTTGGTTTTTCGTTGAGCCGTATTGCCGAAGCGAGCGGAAAAGAGGTGGTTAAGGTGAATCTTGTGAACGATCGGGGCATCCACATTTGTAAATCAATGGTGGCATGGCAGAAATTTGGTAATGGCGAAACTCCAGAATCGTCAGGAATTAAAGGCGATCATTTGGTGGGCAAATATTATGTGCTCTTTGATAAGCATCTGCAAATTCAAACGGCTCCTATTCTTGAACAAATTATTGCCTCAGATTACGCTAAGTTATCGCCTGAAATGGCGTCCAAAGCTAAAACCCTAGTTGATAAGCTTAGTACTGCTGATGCAGATAAGAGCTCCGAAATAAAGGCCGAACTTAAGCGAATGGCTTCCAATGCGAGTCCAATAATGATGGAAGCGCAAGAGATGCTTCGTCAATGGGAAGCCGGAAATACCGAAGTTATTTCGCTTTGGAAAATGATGAACCAATGGGTTTACATTGGATTCGATGAAACATATGCACGCTTAGGCGTTGATTTTGATCGCACCTATTATGAATCAGAAACCTATCTCTTGGGCAAAACGCTTGTTGATGAAGGCGAACGAAACGGGGCATTGTATCGTAAGGACGACGCTTCGATCTGGATTGATTTATCCGATGTTGGTCTTGATCAAAAGTTGCTGCTCCGTTCCGATGGCACTTCGGTTTATATGACACAAGATTTAGGTACAGCCTTGCTGCGCCATCAGGATTATCATGCCAACAACTACGTTTATGTGGTGGGTAACGAGCAGGATTACCATTTTAAAGTATTGCGCGAAACACTTCTCAAAATGGGCTATCCATGGGCAGATGGCATTTATCATCTTTCATATGGCATGGTTGATTTGCCCAGCGGAAAAATGAAATCCAGAGAAGGAACGGTAGTTGATGCCGACGATCTTATGGATGAGGTTATTGCTGAGGCTAAGGCAAAGTCGGAAGAATTAGGTAAAGGCAATGAAGATTTGCCCCAAGTGCTTCATCACCAGGTAGGAATGGCTGCGCTCAAATATTACATTCTCAAAGTTGATCCTAAAAAACGGATGGTGTTTAATCCTTCTGAGTCTATTGATATAAATGGAAATACAGGACCTTTTATTCAATACACCTATGCGCGCATTCAAAGTGTTTTACGAAAGTCGGAGGCGCATAATGTTTCATTAAACGGTGCTACCATTGAATCTGAACCTACTCATAATTTGCTCATCCGTACCATAGAGCGTTACCATGCTACGGTAAACGATGCGGCTAAAAGCTACAATCCCTCATTAATTGCCAATTATGCTTTTGAACTGGCAAAGCTCTTTAATCAATTTTACCATGATTTTTCTATTTTAAAAGAGTCGGATATTGATAAAAAGAATTTACGCCTCATTATAGCTAAAAAAACAGCCGAAACACTAAAACATGCTATGTTTTTATTGGGTATTGAGATGCCCGAAAGAATGTAGTAATATAGGTTTATTGCGATACAAATACTTAAAGGGTTTTCTTAATTTTGTGACCCTTTAATAAAAATATGGATTTCTATGTTTGAAAATTTAAGTGAGAAATTTGATAGGGCCTTTAAAGTATTAAAAGGACAAGGGAAGATTACCGAAATTAACGTTGCTGAAACCGTAAAGGAAATTCGAAAGGCATTGCTCGATGCCGACGTCAACTATAAAATCGCCAAAGAATTCACCGATCGGGTTAAAGAACAAGCCTTGGGCGCCAATGTGCTTAATGCGGTTTCGCCCGGACAGTTATTGGTAAAAATTACCCATGATGAGCTCAGCGAGCTTATGGGCGGTGCTCAATCCGAAATTAATCTTAACGGATCACCCGCCGTAATATTGATCGCCGGTTTACAGGGTAGCGGAAAAACCACGTTCTCGGGCAAGCTTGCCAATTACCTTAAACAGAAAAAAGGCCGAAAAGTGCTTTTGGTTGCGGGCGACGTTTACCGTCCCGCTGCTATTAATCAGATTAAAGTTCTTGGAGAGCAAACCGGAGTGGAGGTATTTGCCGATGAGGAAAGTAAGAATCCCGTTCACATTGCGCAACGCGCCATTGAGCATGCCAAAACCAGCGGTAAAAATGTAGTTATCATCGATACTGCCGGCCGTTTGGCGGTTGATGAAGAGATGATGAACGAAATTGCAGCGGTTAAAAGTGCAGTGGCGCCGCAGGAAACGTTATTTGTAGTGGATTCGATGACGGGCCAAGATGCAGTAAATACAGCAAAAGCCTTTAACGACCGTATTAACTACGATGGCGTGGTACTTACCAAGCTCGATGGCGATACGCGTGGTGGTGCGGCGCTTACCATTCGCTCGGTAGTGAACAAGCCCATTAAGTTTGTGGGAACCGGCGAAAAAATGGAGGCCCTCGATGTTTTTTATCCAAACCGAATGGCCGATCGGATTTTGGGCATGGGCGATATTGTTTCACTCGTTGAGCGGGCTCAGGAAAACTTCGATGAGGAGCAAGCTCGAAAGCTTCAAAAGAAAATTGCTAAAAACACCTTCTCGCTTCTCGATTTTTACGAGCAAATCCAACAAATCAAGAAAATGGGTAACATCAAAGATTTGGTGGGTATGATTCCTGGTGCCGCAAAAGCACTAAAAGATACCGAGGTGAGCGATGACGCTTTCAAAGGCATTGAAGCCATGATTATGTCAATGACACCTGCCGAGCGTGAAGACCCATCTATAATAAATGGCAGCCGCCGCCTTCGTATAGCTAAAGGCAGCGGCACCAATGTGCAGGAAGTAAATAAACTGCTCAAGCAATTTGAAGAAACCCGAAAGGTGATGCGCATGATGAATAATCCTTCGGCGATGGCTTCAATGATGCGTAACATGCCCCAAATGCGACGCTAAATCATGCAAATTCTCGATGGAAAAGCGTGTGCAAGCGCATATAAAACAGAAATAGCGCAAGTTGTTTCGGCTGCGGTAGCACGAGGAACTCGAAAGCCACATTTGGCGGCTATCCTCGTGGGGAACGACGGTGCCAGTGAAACCTACATCGCATCAAAGGTAAAGACCTGTGCTGAGCTAGGCTACGATTCTACCTTATTACGATTTGCGGCAAAGGTTTCTCAGGAGGAGCTTATTAATGCCATTCAAAATTTTAACGAAGATGCAACGGTTGATGGAATTTTGGTTCAGCTTCCTTTACCTGATCACATTAACAGCCATGATGTAACCTTAGCTATTAAGTCCGAAAAAGATGTGGATGGTTTTCATCCCGAAAGTTTGGGGCGTATGATGTTGGGATTGCCGGGCTTCATTCCTGCAACGCCTAAAGGAATAATTATGCTGTTGCAACATTACGGCATTCGTACGTCGGGTATGCACGCCGTAGTAATTGGACGAAGCCACATTGTAGGAAGTCCTATGAGCGTTCTTCTCGGCCGCAATACCGAACCCGGAAACTGCACCGTAAGTTTATGCCATAGTAAGACAAGGAATTTGGAACATTTTACACGCACTGCCGATATTGTAGTGGCCGCCTTGGGAAAGCCTGAGTTTTTAAAAGGAAATATGGTCAAAGATGGGGCTATCGTAATTGATGTAGGTATAACCCGTATTGTTGACGCACATCATCCTAAGGGCTACCGAATTGTAGGCGATGCCGATTTTAACTCGGTAGCTCCTAAATGCAGTTGGATAACGCCCGTACCTGGCGGTGTTGGAGCCATGACGATTGCAGCATTAATGCAAAATACTCTCGAAGCGTGGAAAAGGAATATAGGGCATTAGACACGACACTTTCGGCCGAACAGCGAGAAGCCTTATTGAGCGGTTCGCTCTTACCTGTGATGGAAGAATTCTACACGCTTCAAGGGGAAGGATTCAATACCGGGCTTGCGGCATATTTTATCCGATTGGGGGGCTGCGATGTGGGATGTCATTGGTGTGATGTAAAAGAATCATGGAATCCCCAAATACATCCACTTCAAACGGTAGAAGAAATTAGTGTGCGCGCTGCTAATATGTCTGCAAAAGCTGTAGTAATAACAGGAGGTGAACCTTTGCTTTATAATTTGGAGCCATTAACTCGTAGACTAAAAGAATTTGGCATAAGCATTTTTTTGGAGACTTCCGGAGCCTACATGCTCGATGGAACTATTGATTGGATTTGTATTTCTCCAAAGAAATTTAAGGCGCCACTTCAGGGGATGCTCGACTTGGCTCACGAACTTAAGGTGATTGTTTTTAATAGAAGTGATTTGGATTGGGCCGAACAGTTCAGGGCTAAAGTGAATAGTGAGTGCAAATTATACCTGCAGCCCGAATGGAGTAAGGCCGAAAAAAATATGCCTTGGATTATCGATTACATAAAGGAAAATCCGGTTTGGCGCATTTCGCTTCAGGCTCACAAATACATGCATATTCCTTGATTTACGATGCTGCTCTCTGTTGTTATTGTAAATTATAATGTTTCATATTTTCTTGAACAATGCCTCAAATCGGTATTCAAGGCATTGGAAGGCATCAATGCCGAAGTGTTTGTTGTAGATAACCACTCCGTTGATGAGTCGGTACGCATGGTGAAGGAAAAATTTCCTTTGGTAAATCTTATCGAAAACAAAGACAATGTAGGATTCTCAAAAGCCAATAACCAGGCAATAGCATTAGCGAGTGGGCGCTACGTATTACTTTTGAACCCCGATACCGTTGTTGAGGAAGATACCTTTAGCACCTGCATCACATTTATGGATTCGCACCCCGAAGCAGGTGCCTGTGGAGTAAAATTAATTGATGGGCAAGGCAATTTTCTGCCTGAATCAAAAAGAGGCCTGCCAACACCTGCAGTGGCATTTTATAAAATATTTGGCTTAAGCCGCTTGTTTCCCAAATCGACAACATTTGGGAAGTATCATTTAGGGTATCTCGATGCAGAAGGTACGCACAGTATAGATGTGCTTTCGGGCGCATTTATGTTTATACGTAAGGATGCGCTGGAAAAATCGGGCTATCTCGATGAAGATTTTTTTATGTATGGTGAAGATATTGACCTTAGTTATCGCATTACACAGGCGGGTTACAAAATTTATTATCATCCTAAAACCCGTGTTATTCATTATCGTGGCGAGAGCACAAAAAAGTCATCCATAAATTATGTATTCATATTTTATCAGGCGATGGTCATTTTTGCCCGAAAGCATTTTTCGCCAAACAGGGCTCAGGTTTTTGCATTTTTAATTCAAATAGCGGTTTGGGCAAGGGCTGCCCTATCAATAATTAAGCGTGTTTTATTGCGCATTGCTCTACCGTGTCTCGACGCGCTTACATTTTTTGGAGGTACGGCACTGCTTAAAATCTATTGGGCTCAAAAAAGTGGAATTTATTATCCCTATATTTTTTTATGGGTTGTGGTTCCTTTATATGCAATTATTTGGATAGGTGGTGTTTGGATACAAGGCGGATATGATAAGCCCTATCGATGGCTTAATGGTGTAAAAGGTATTTTTTGGGGCACCTTATTAATTTTGGTGATATATGCGTTGTTACCTGAATATTATAGGTTTTCAAGATTTCTAACCCTGGTGGGTGCGGCTTGGGCATGTTTGGGGCTGATATTAATTCGCACCTTGATTCATTTGGTGTTTTACCGAAAAATTGCCAGTGGTCAAATTTTAGGCAAAAGAATTTTGGTAATTGGTAAACTAGACGAAGCCAACAAGATTTTAAATATTATCCATTATTCCTCAGAAAAACCTGCCTATACAGGGATAGTTTATCCGGGGAAAATCGAAAATTTGCCTTATGGATATACTTCAGATACCAGCAGGTTAAACGACTTAGTGGATATCTTTAAAATTAACGAGTTAATTTTTTGTGCTCAATCTATGGGTTCGGGCGAGATTATGGATTACATGATACTGCTTAATAAGCCAGATATAACGTATAAAATTGCACCGCCAGAGAGCTTGTTCATTATTGGAACAAACTCTATTCAAAAAGATGGGGATTATTTGGTTGGACTTAATGCCATATCTCGCAGCGAAAACAAACGTAAAAAACGATTACTTGATATTCTAACCTCCATTTTTTTTCTTGGTTTATCGCCCTTACTAGTGGTGTTTTTTAGATCAACTTATTTTATGAAATCGGCCCTTAATTGTCTTGCAGGAAAAAAAACCTGGGTTGGTTATTCCGGAAAAAATGCCAGCGCGCACTTGCCTTATTTGCCTGATGGTGTTTTATCTAATACGTCTCCTTTTGATGCCAAGAACTTAGATGATGAAGTTAAGCTACAGGCCGATATTTTATACGCAAAAGACTATAAAATTATTAACGATATACGAATTATAGCTAATTCTTTTAGCGTCTTAAAGCGTAAGAATTAATGCCTTATATGTTTTTTGTGTGGCTTTTTAGAGTTATTTTTGCGGCGAAATTGAAACCTTTTACTTAAACTATAGTATTAATCAAGGCTCTAAAAATTGAGGAATAATTTTCTTAATAATGGAACTATCCCTAAGCGAAATGAAAAATTTTAAAGCATCGATTTTATCGGTATTTCTCGTGTTTTTTCTTGGAATAAACACCTATGCACAAATCGATCAGGAGTTTTGGTTTGCACCACCCGATTTAACTCAAGGTACACAAGGAGAAATTAACGGTGGCGCTTTCAGAGACCGGCCCATAAGAGTGGTTGTTTCGACCCTTACCGATCCGGCGCAAGTTACCATTTTGCAGCCGGCCAATCTTATTGGGTTTACACCAATTGTTGTCAATCTAGCCGCAAATTCAACACAAACGGTTAACCTTACTTCTTTTATTAATCAAATTGAAACCAAAGAGGTAGATTCGGTAATGAATACTGGTATTTTGGTTCGTTCAACCGCTCCTATTACCGCTTATTATGAGTTGGGTGCGGCCAACAATAAAGATATTATTGCATTGAAGGGTAAAAATGGCAACGGAACATTGTTTTACACGCCATTTCAAACCTTTTGGGAAAATGCCCGCACACTTGGTGGTTCTCCATACATTCCGCAGCCCAAATCCGGTTTTGCTATTGTAGCTACTAAAGACACTACAACCGTTACAATAACTCCATCTATTGATATTACAAATCATCTTGCAGGGGTGCCATTTACCATTCAGTTAAATCGTGGGCAAACCTACTACTGCGAAGCATTGGATTATTTAGGAGCTTCGAAACCGGGTGGAACTAAAATTGAGTCCGATAAACCCGTAGCGGTAACCGTTAAGGACGACATGATTGACCTGAATCCACCCCCGCTTGGCGATGAGGGCGGTGCCGATTTAGCCGCCGATCAACTTATTTCGGTGGAGAATTGTGGCTTTAAACACATAGTGGTGCGGGGCGACCTGGCCAACGGTCTCGACAAAGTAATTGTTTGCGCTACCGAAGATACTACTGAAATATTTGCGGATGGGAATCCTGTGGCAGTTGATACGCTCAATGCAGGTCAGCAATATGTTTATTCGTTTACTGCAGCGGCAGGATTTATCCGCGGTAGCAAGCCCATTTATGTGTTGCATATTTCAGGCGTTGGCGACCAAATTGCCGGTGCGGTAGTTCCTTCGCTTGAATGTACAGGTTCTAATCAGGTTGGGTTTAACCGCCTGGGGAATGCCAATTTTAAACTTAATGTTACCATTAAGGCTGGTAGCGAAGGCAATTTCCTGCTCAATGGGAATCCCAATATCATTACAGCTGCCGATTTTCAGCCTGTTCCTGGAACAAACGGCGAATGGGTTTACATGAGAAAATCCTTTACAACAACCGAAATTCCCGTTAATCAAGGAACTTTGCTTCAAAATTTTAGTGAGGAACTATTTCACATGGGGCTTACCTATCAAGCAGGAGCGAGTTGTAATTACGGATACTTCACAAACTTCTCGTATTTAGAGTTAGGTATCAGTCGAGAACTTTGCTTGGGCGATTCTGCAGTTTTGGACGCAGGGCCAGGTAAGACATCTTACTTGTGGAGTACCGGCGATACCACACAAAAAATTATTGTATTCGATCCAGGTACCTATTACGTGGAGGTATTGAGTGGAAATGAATGTTTTGCAACCGATACCATAACCGTTACGAATTATCAGCCACCGGTTACCATTCAAGCTGCCAGAGATACCATTTGTGAGGGAACACAACTACTTCTTACGGTACCGGGTTCATACTTGTTTGAATGGCAGGATGGCACAACACAGCCATTTTATATTGTGGGCGACTCAGGAATATATTACGTTGAAGTAACCGATTTTCAAGGGTGCAGGGCTCGAGATTCCATACAAATTTGGACTTCGCCACGTCCCGAATCCCCATTAGCCAGCATCGATCCCTTTGGCCCCGATGTTTCTTCCGACACCCTTTGTTCGGGCGAATCTATTTTGCTTGAACTTAACGATGTAACCGATGTGGATGGATACCGTTGGCTGGGGCCGGGCAATACGCTTTATTTCGGGCAAACGCTTGGTTTTGCCAACGCTACAGTAAATCAGACAGGTACATATTTAGGCTTTAGCATAAAAGACGGTTGCGAATCGTTTCCAGATACCGTTGAGATCACGGTTAATCCAACTCCCGAAGCCTATATTGGTTTAGCCGATACAGTATGTAATGTTTCATCCATTACCATGGATCCTGGTGCGGGCGATAATCTTACATACACCTGGCAAGACGGGTCAAACAATCAAACATATACAGCAACTATTGGAGGCTTGTATTGGGTAGAGGTGGCTAATCAATTCAATTGCTCTTCACGAGATTCTGTTGATTTGGTGTTTTCGGCAAGTCCGCCCACTCCTGTTCTTAGTACCAATGGCCAGGATCTTGAAAACTTAAATACATGCACAGGCAATAATTTACAGCTTCAGGTTGATGCAACTGGAGGATCTGAATATTACTGGATTGTTAATGGTGATACCACTAGCGGTGATTTTCCTTCAACATTATTTGAAAATTTAGCTACCCAGCAAACGGGCATGTACTATGCTTTTTATGTGGACAATGGTTGTCCTTCATTCTTAGATTCGGTTAACGTAACGGTGAATCTCTCGCCCGAATTTGACTTTGGTTTTGAAGATTCTACCATTTGTGAAGGCACAAACCTAACATTGGATGCTTCTACAAGCTTAGATGTAGAATATGTTTGGCAGGATAATAGCACCAATTCGCAGTATTCTGTAAACGAAACGGGCCTATATTGGGTTGAACTCGAAACCCCAGAGGGATGTTCGGTAAGCGATTCGGTTCAGATTAATGTATTCCCATTTCCTCAGACTCCTGAAATATCAGGCGACTTCACGCTATGTGGCGACGATTCGCTGGTGTTGAATGGTAATAATGAGCCAGGCGTTTCTTATAATTGGGTCACCCCTTCAGGTCAGGTTTCGGGCAACAGTCTCGCATTGGCTGATCCTATTGCAGGTACATATTTCTTGACAGCTACCATCGACCGTTGTGTAAGTCCGGTGATTGATTCGGTTATTGTACAATTATTTGCATTGCCTCAATTTGATTTAGGTCCTGATCAGTCGCTTTGTAATGGTAATTCATTAGTGCTTCAGGGGCCCGCCAACATGAGCACCTACTTATGGAGTACCAGCGATACTGCTCAATCTATTACTGCTTCGGCCGGTAGCTACTTTTTGTCGGTGACCGATGCCAATGGCTGTAGCTTCGAGGATGCTATTATCCTTAGCCTCTCAGGCCCGCAGGCCAATTTTAACTCCGATCCCGAAGGCGGTGCTCAAACAGGGGTAAATGTTCAATTTACCGATGTATCTACAGGTAATCCTGTGGCATGGTTATGGAATTTTGGTGATAACAATAATGCTTCAAGTCAGAATGCCGCTCATACTTTTAATACGGAAGGCGAACTCAACATAAGCCTCATCGTAACTGATGTTGCGGGTTGCAGCGATACGCTTTCGAGGGTGTTTGTAGTGTCAAATTCTTTAAAAATCCCTAATTCTTTTACCCCAAATGGAGATGGGTTTAACGACTTTTTCGTCATCTCGGGCTTGGCGGCTTTCCCCAATTCCAGTTTGCAAATATTTAATCGTTGGGGAACAGAAATTTATCAGTCTGCTGATTATCAAAATAATTGGGATGGCACAACTAATCCCGAAGGCGTTTATTTCTACGTGTTAAAAACAAATGAAAAAGCGTATTCGGGCGATGTAACGCTAAAAAGAGAGTAGCACACAAAAGACTGTTTAATTCCATAGGCAGAATTCTTCGCGATTCTGCCTTTTTCTTTATTGGGTATGTTGTTCAAAAAAAATTGCGCCAATATTATTTGGAAAAAAAGTGATTTAGCGATAAAAGACGGTAATATTCAGTATAATTGATGCGTTAAGAATGATATGGCCAGACTTCAAAGTATTGTAACTTCGATATTTCTCTTCCTTTCATTAAGTCTGGGAGCCCAGCCCGAACTGAGTTCGAAAAATAAACGAGCGGTGCGCTTGTTTAAAGACGGGCTTGAAAAATATCAATTTAAAAACAATACCGAGGCGTATGATTTACTTAAATCGGCCATCAGGGAGGATGCTTCTTTCTACGAGGCACAATTAACGTTTGCAGATGTTTGTCTTGATTTAACGTATTACGATGAGGCCATTAAGGCTTACTCCGCTGCCGATTTGATTAAGAAAGATAAATATCCTCCCATGTATCTAAGATGGGCTCAAGCCGAGATTGCTCAAATGAAATTTGACGCTGCCGCGGCTCATCTCGAGTACTTTTTGGCGCTGCCAAAACCATCTAACGAGAATCGAAAAAAGGCAACACGGTTGTTAAAGAGCGCCCGTTTTTCTGCCACTGCCATGCTTCATCCGGTGCCTTTCGATCCCACCAATTTGGGAGCGGGTATCAATGGGCCATATAGCGATTATCACCCTTCCATCACCGTTGATGGAAGTGAACTTATATTTACCCGTCTGCGTCCTTCCGACGAGCAAACCAATAATGGAGGCTCAAAATTTGAGGAAGATTTTTATGTGTCTAAAATGAGCCCCGAAGGCTGGACGCCGGCCAAAAGTATTGGTTCGCCACTTAATTCGCACGGCAATGAAGGTGCACACTGCCTCTCTCCCGATGGTCGCATGATTTTTTTTACTGCATGCGAGCGTCCCGATGGTTTTGGAAGCTGCGATATTTATGTGTCGCAGCGTAATGGCTCTAACTGGGTTAAACCTATTAATTTGGGTGAACTGGTTAACAGTGCTACCTGGGATGCACAACCAACCATTTCTCCGGATGGAAGGGAACTTATTTTTGTAAGCCGTCGCACGGGTACTAAAGGTATGGGCGATTTATGGTCGTCGAAACTCCAGAATGACGGAACTTGGGGTTTGGCCGTTAATTTGGGAGATTCCATAAATACCGATCAGGATGAGTCGGGCCCCTTTCTGCATCCAGATGGTCAAACGCTTTATTTTTCATCGGCCGGCTTACCTGGTTTAGGTAGTAGAGATTTTTTTATGTGTAAGCGACAGTCGGATGGCAATTGGGGGGCACCTGTTAACCTGGGGTATCCGGTAAACACGCCTTCCGACGAATCGCATATGATTGTTAGTGCCGATGGTAAACGCGGATTTTTCAGTTCTGATCGGCCGGGAGGCTTGGGTCAGAAAGATATTTACTCCTTCGTATTACCTGAGCAGGCCCAAGCTAGAGCTACCACCTATATGCGTGGTAAGGTAAGACATAAGACAAGCGGTGCCCCCGTAAGCGCTCGTTTTGAGGTAATTGACATTGCATCCGGCCGTTTGATGGCCTCTAGTATAAGCGATCCCGTAACAGGCGCTTTTCTAATTAGTTTACCGGCCGGAGCTTCTTATGCGGTTAATGCACGCGCTTCGGGCTTTTTGTTCTTTTCTGAAAATTTCACACTAGACGCTCAGCTTAATGCCGATGAGGTATTTGAGGCGGTTATTGATATGGTGCCAATTGCCACAGGAGAACGTATCGTGCTGAAGAATATTTTTTTCGAGAGCGGTTCGGCTACTCTTGACAGCAAGAGCGAAACCGAACTCAATACCTTATTTGAGTTTTTGTCTAATAACGCAACGCTTAAAATTGAAATTGGCGGACATACCGATAATGTTGGGGTAGATGAAGCCAATCTTAAATTGTCTGAAGATAGAGCTCTTGCCGTAAAGAACTTCTTGGTTGAAAAGGGGATCCAGTCAACACGAATCAATGCTAAAGGGTATGGCGAAACGGTACCTGTTGCTCCCAACACCGACGAGGCGGGTCGAAAACAGAATCGCCGAACAGAATTTGTCGTAATTAAATGAGCTTTAGGTTAAAAAATCTAATCACCAAGCCCATTTGCTGGTTTGTATTAGCGCTCTTGCTTTCTACGGGCATTTCGGTTCAATCCTATTTGTTAGGCACCAAAGTTACCAACGATGTTGTGCATACCCATTACAATAATTTTGTGCTATTTAAGTATTCATTTTCGCATATGTTGGAGGGCATAAATCCTTATCAATATTTCCCTCAGGAACATTTTGATATTTATAAGTACAGCCCCACATTTGCTTTGTTTTTTGGCTTTTTTTCGTTGTTCCCTGATAGTATCGGACTTATACTTTGGAATGGGCTTAATGCGGTTGGTTTGGTTTGGGCCATTTTTATGTTAAAAGGCCTAACCCAGTATCAGAAATCGCTGGTGTTTTTTTTGTCGGTGGTTGAATTGGCAACAAGCCTACAAAATTCGCAGGCCAATGGTTTAATGGCTGCTTTAATGATTTTTTCTTTGGCCATGCTACAACGCAATAAAATTGTTTGGGCGGCTTTGTGCATCGCCTTAAGTTTTTACATCAAACTTTTTGGGATTGTAGCGTTTAGCCTGTTTCTCTTTTATCCGGGCAAATTAAGAATGGTTTTTTGGAGTGTGTGCTGGTTTGCAGCATTGGCATTTATGCCGATTTTGGTAGTTGACTTTGATGGATTGATAAACTTGTATAAGCAATGGTTCGCTATCTTACAGGCCGATCATGCCTCGAATTATGGGTTCTCCTTAATGGGTTGGCTACATCGTTGGTTTAATCTAAATCCCGATAAATTAGTTGTGTTAGCGTTGGGAGTAATCACCTTTTTTTTGTGTTTAGGATGCGGGTATATTTTGCGTAAAAAGGAAAACACCCTGTATGTATTGCTTGCATTGGTGTTGCTTTGGGTGATATTGTTTAACCACATGACCGAATCGGCCACCGTTATCATCGGAATGACGGGTGCAGCTCTGTGGTTTGCTGTAAATAGTGACGATAAGCTTAATAAGGGGCTAATTGTATTAGCAGTTTTATTTACTTCATTGAGTTCAACAGAGCTTTTTCCGAGAAGTATAAGGTCTGAGTGGATTTATCCTTATGTTGTAAAGGTGTTCCCCTTGATTTTAATTTGGATAAAACTTCAGTTTGATTTGCTTAAACCTGCAGTACTTACTTTATCTCAAAATTTAAAAGGCACTCACCTTCAAGATAGGCCATAAGGCGATCTCCAATGTCAACAGCGCCAACACCTGCTGGCGTTCCAGTGTAAATAATATCGCCTGTTTTTAAAGTAACAAATTGCGATACATAGGAAATAATTTGCCTAAACGAGAAAATCATTTCAGCGCTGCTGCCTTTTTGTTTTTGAACTCCATTTACTTCCAGGCTGAAATTGTAAATTTTATCGACTTCGAAAGGCAGCCACTTACCAATTGGGGCCGAGCCATCAAAAGCTTTGGCTTTTTCCCAGGGCAGCCCTTTTTCTTTACATCGCTGTTGAATATCGCGTGCGGTGAAATCAATGCCTACGCTTATCTGATCGATATATTTATCGGCAAATTCGGGTGCAATACTTTTGCCTGCCTTCGAAACTCTCAGAATCAATTCGAGTTCGTGATGTACGTCGTTTGAGAAGTCTGGTAAATAAAAGGGCTCGTTATCTTTAAGAATGGCCGTGTCGGGTTTTAAGAAAAATACCGGCTCGCTGGGTACAGGATTATTTAATTCGCGGGCATGCTCCGAATAATTGCGCCCAATGCATATTATTTTCATTGACCAAACTTGGCTTGAAGCGCTCTTAATTTAATTTTTTCAATGGTTCGTTTGGTAGATAACGCAAAATCGCCGTTCATAATCCAATCGTAATAGCTGGGTTCTGCTTTAAATACATCTTCCACACGCTTGCCTTTATGCTTTCCAAAATTAAATACTTCTTTTCCTTCCTTATCATATACCATTCGTCCGGCAAAGTCCACCCAATCCTTATTGGTCGAAAATGCCGATAATGCTTTTACATCATTCAAAACAGGGGTGTAGGTTTTACCTTCTTTATCGGTGATTTCAACATCTTTATAGCGCTCAAGCTGTGCCATCAAAACATCGTAGGTTGCCCTAACATCGGCTTCGGCACCGTGTGCGCCAACATGCTCGCGATTGCAGTAAAATTTAACTGCAGCCACCAGTGTACGTTGTTCCATTTGATGAAAGATATTCTGAATGTCTACCAGAACCCGATTTTCCATTGGAAATTCAATACCAGCCCTGTAAAATTCCTCAATGAGCATGGGCACGTCAAATTTGTTGGAATTGAAGCCCGCCAAATCAGCATTGCCAATAAACTCTAAAAGTCCCTTTGCAATAGCTTTAAAAGTAGGCTCATCTTTAACATCTACGTCCGAAATGCCATGAATGGCGGTAACTTCGGCCGGAATGGGTATAGTTGGATTAATACGTCGGGTTTTTATTTCCTCGCTCCCATCAGGATTAACTTTAAGTACGCAAATTTCAACAATGCGGTCGGCCGCTACATTGGTGCCGGTAGCTTCGAGGTCGAAGAATACGATTGGCTTGGTAATGTTCAGTTTCATTAAATGTTCCGATTTAAGTCAAACGCTTCCAGATAATCGGCCACCCTTCGTAGGAAACTGCCACCTAGGGCCCCATCTACAACTCTATGGTCGTATGAAAGTGAGCAAAACATCATGTGACGAATGGCAATAACGTCGCCTTGCGGAGTTTCAATAACTGCTGGCTTTTTCTTGATTACACCGGCAGCCATTATGGCCACTTGAGGTTGGTTAATGATGGGGGTTCCCATAACATTTCCAAACGAGCCCACATTGGTTACGGTAAAGGTACCGTTAGCAATGTCGTCGGGAGTAAGTTTGTTGTTACGTGCTCGGTTGGCCAGGTCATTTACCGATTTAGTAAGACCAGTTAGGCTTAATAAATCGGCATTCTTTATCACAGGTACAATAAGGTTGCCCGAGGGTAGGGCAGTGGCCATACCTATGTTAATGTTTTTACGTTTAATGATTTGAGTACCGTTAACCGATACATTAATCATTGGGTAGTCTTTTATAGCTCTTGCCACCGCTTCGAGAATGATTGGGGTAAATGTGATTTTCTCCCCCTCGCGCTTTTCAAATTCTTTTTTCACCCGTTCACGCCACAACACCATATTGGTTACGTCCACTTCAACCATGGAGGTAACGTGCGGACTCACAGCTTTAGACATTACCATGTGGTCGGCAATAAGCTTACGCATACGGTCCATTTCGATGATTTCGTCACTGCCTGAAACCGAAATTGCAGGAGGCGTAATTTCAGCACGTGGAGTAGGCGCAGGAACTACAGTTGGTGTTTGAGCCGCCAAAGGAGCTGGTGCAGGAGCCTTGGTTCCTTTGTTAGCGATGTGTTTTAGTAAATCTTCTTTGGTGAGCCTTCCGTCTTTACCGCTTCCTTCTAAAGTGGCTAACACATCCATACTAATGCCTTCCTGCTTGGCGATATTACGCACCAGGGGAGAATAAAAACGATCGCCTTGTGAACGAGGCACATCGGAAGTTACCGAGGTAACAGGTTGCGCTGGCGAAGAAACAGAAACCGATGCAGTTGGTACTGGGGTTACTGTCGGAGCTGCAGCTACCGCATTATCTGCTCCTTGGGTTTTAATTATGGCGATGGTTCCATTTACCTGTATGGTTTGGCCTTCTTCGAACAGAATCTTTTCAAGTATCCCAGCAACAGGTGAAGGGATTTCGGAGTCCACCTTGTCGGTAGCAATTTCCAAAACGGGTTCGTCAAGCTCAATGGAATCGCCTGGTTTTTTAAGCCATTTAATGATCGTAGCTTCAGCGACGCTTTCGCCCATTTTGGGCATGACCAATTCGAACTGTGCCATAAAAGAGTTCTCTAAATTTCGGGCAAAGGTAATGTTTTTGCCTTAAGGCTACACTCAGAATTAGACCAGCCGCAACGGATTGGCAAACTATGTTTTATTCAGATTTTACAAATCGGCGCGAATATGTTTTGCCTGAAGTTTCTGAAAGCTGAAGCACATAAATACCCTTGGGCAGTTTGTTTACATCAATATTGCTTGAATTCAATGAACCACTTTCGGCGATGTTACCTGAAACAGAAAAAATTCTGTAGGTGTAATTGCCAATCGATAGCCCCTTTAAACTAAGGGTTTCCCCGCATGGTTGTGGCGCAACATTAAATGTGTTGTCATTATTTGCATTTTCATTTCCTACCGTAACATCAAAGCTGTAAGCACCCGTTTTTCGGTTAAACGAAACAGAATACACACCACTAGGTATAGGAATGTTAGGTCCGTCTTGAAAACCTGATCCCTGAGGAAATGCATTGGCTCCCCAGTTAATGGCCCAGGCGCCGTCTTGACGAAATTTCATTTCGCCGGCGCTAAGGTTTACTCCATAAGCAATATAATTTTTACCATCCACAGGTTCCATAAAAACATCAGTAGTCCATCCGTTTAGAGCACTACCAATCATACCTATTGAAGGCGGGGGGGCAGTAAGTGTAAAAGTATAAGCACCAGTTTGAATATTTATGGAAACGGTGTAGAACCCTGGTGTCATGATTGGAATGTCAGGACCATCTTGTGTGCCTGTTCCCGTGGGGAACGTTGAGGCCCCCCAATTTACGGCCCAGTTGTAGTTTTGTCTGAATTTTACTTTTGTTTCAGGATTGCTGATATTGGGGTCGCCTGCCAGTAGTAAATTTGTTCTTGAATAATTAATGCCATCGGTAGTGGTCATCTGATAGTCGGTAGAAAAAGTTCCAGCTTCGGTAGCTGTGCCAATGATGCTAATTTCTAGTGGTGCCACAAGTTCGCCTCCGTTAATGCGAACCAGATTAATTCTACTGATATTATTATAGGAGTTAAAGCCTCCACCAATTAAGAGCTTTCCATTACTGTCAAACATCAAAGTATTGATAGTTGAATTGTCAACAAATCCGGCACCTGGATCGTATGTTGCATCTAAAGTACCATTCGAATTTAATCGTGCTAGATTTGCGCGTAAGGTGCCGTTATAATCGTAAAAGCCGTTGGCAATAATAATTTTCCCACTATTGGGTTCTTCGATAACATTTAATATACCGCAACAGGTTGGTCCTACACCACTGGAAAAAGAGGGGTCGGGTGTGCCGTCATAGTTGAGTAAAATCAAATCGTTGGCAGGCGTACCATTTACAGTTGAAAATGTACCTGCAAGTAATATTTTATTGGCTGTTGTATATGCAAAATCATAAATGTTTTCAAAATTACCAGGGCCTGAACCAATCGAAAAGGTATTATCGATGGTGCCATTTGAATTGAGTCGTACTAATCCACCGGGAAGGTCTGTATTATTGAAGGTAAAGGCCCCCCAAATGGTGATTTTTCCATTTGCATCGAGGTGAATCTTTGAGGCGCCAAAGCTTAGGCCTGAACCTACATTTTGGTTAAAAGCAATATCCGCAGTGCCATTTGAATTTAATCTTAAGATACGGTTTTGTGGGGCTCCATTAAATGTAGTAAAATAGCCTAGAACTACTATTTTTTCATCTGGTTGCACCACAACATTGGTAACCCATGAATTGGCTACAAATGCCTTGAAACTGGTGTCTAGTCCACCGTCAGGAAAAAGCCGAACTAGATTTGATCGAGTTACGCCGAGACTTTGTACGTTAAAACTGCCACCGACTATAATACTTCCATTGGAAGTTGTGGCGATACTCTCTACGGTTCCATTCCATGAAGTGAAATTGGGCTGAAATGTATTGTCAATTGTGCCATCCGCATTATGCCTACTAATTTTGGGGCTCGGATTTAAATCGTTCGTTGCACCAACCAATAATTTACCACTAGGTAAAACATGAACAGCATTAATTATCGTTGAAGGATTTCCATTAGTATTAAATGTGTTGTCTATACTACCTGGCTGAGCCAATAAGGGTGATGAAATAATGCTTAGTATTAAAAGCAAGACAAGGGAAATGAAAAATTTACGCACCATAATTTCTTTAGTTGTTTTACGAAATTATAATCTGCACATGCCGATTAGTCATGTTAAATTGGATAATTCTGAACAATTATCTGTTGAAATTATTCAATTCATTTAAGGGAAAATTGCCTTTAGGGGTTAAAATAGAAAGACAATAATTTATTGCTCCAACAAGGCTTTAACCTCTTTTTTTTCGGTGGGAGTGATGCTGTTCCAAGGGCGGTTTTGCAAGCCCATTTCGATAGCATAGAAAATATTCAGGTGAGGGCGTATACCCAACTTTTTAAGCTCGTTTTTAATTTTTGAGTACGAACTGTTAAGGAGCTCTTCTTTAGTGTATATTCCTATGGCATTCATGATTTTTACCATGTAGGGTCCAAAGTTTTTTATAGCGGATAATTCGCTCATTTTTATCGGAATAAATAGGATTAAAATTCCAGCCTAAGCAGCAAATCCTCCAATTTTTCTTCATGTGGCCTAAAAGCTAATGGAATACAATCGTACCATTCTTTACGATTTTGATAGATCGAAGTGATCCCTTCGAATGTAAGTGCCCCTTTTAGCAAGGGACGCTCGCTGGCATTGGCCTGTTGCAGGCGGTGCACCAGCATTCCAATGGGCACGTCCAAATAAACAACCTTCCCTTTTTGAAGCATCCAGTGTAAGTTATCGTTGAAGCAAGGTGTTCCGCCTCCGCATGAAATAATAGTAAGGGGCTTTAACTCCAGATTTTGAAGCGTTTCGGTTTCGACTGTGCGAAATGCAGTCTCTCCATGTTGAGTTAGCCATGCAGCGGGATGGATACCGGTATGCTGCTCTATGAGATTATCTAAATCGATGAATGTGCCACCCAGCTTAGCAGCGATTTTTTTTCCCAGAGTGGACTTGCCGCTGCCGGGCATTCCACAGATGAAAAGGGGTGAATTCATTTGGCAAATCGAATTTTTACTATTTTTGCCGTCCCTGCCCAGGTGGTGAAATTGGTAGACACGCTACTTTGAGGGGGTAGTGAGCTCAGCTTGTGCAAGTTCGAGTCTTGTCCTGGGCACTTTTTATAACCAGCCGATTATTTATCGGCTGGTTTATTTTTTTCGTACTCCTCATTCAACTCCTTAAGCATATCGTCGGTAATCTCAAATTTTTTATCGGCATACCAAATTTGGCCGCCTTGTGTATAGGACAGGATATAATTAAACTTATTTTTCTTAGAATAAGCTTCAAGGAATTTCTCCACATTAGAGAATATTCGCTTATTCACATCAGCTTCTTTAGTTGCTAGCTGATCAGATAAATTTTGCTCAAGCATCATAAGTTCCTGCTGCTTTTGCCCCAGCTTTTTCTCTCGACTCTCACGTTCGGTTATGGTTAAAAATTCGGCCCTTTGCTGAAATTCTGCCACATCTGCTTCGAACTTTTTCTGTTCACTTACCAAACGCGACTGAGCCTGCTTCATTTCTGCTTCCATTTTTACTTTTTCGTCAGCAAATAGTTTATAATTTTCACGAACTGAATCGGAATTAAAATACGCAATTCGCATTCCGTCGGGCACCGACGCCAAAGCAGCTGCAGGAGTAGTCTGGGGTTCGTTTTTTGAAAAATAAAGTGCAAACAGAACGGCTACTGCCATAGTGAGCACCACATTAAATATTAAATTAATATTCTTCATACATCAAATTTGGGCAAATATAGCCTAATATTAGGTTAAAATGAGATACTATTGCATATGCCACATTCAGAACGAAGAAAGGTGAAAGCACTGCTCTATGCGAAGCAATTTCCTATGGGTAAAATCTTTGTTAGACAGCCGTTTCCTTCTCATTTCTTAGAATACCCCGATCCGTTTATTCTATTGCATCATGCAGAAATAGACATTCATCCCGAAGCCGATTTACGTAACGAAGGGGTAGGCCCCCATCCGCATCGTGGTTTTTCGCCCGTTACGTTTATTTTTGATGGTGCTGTGCATCATCGCGACAGTTTGGGGAATTCATCAGTCATTGAAAAAGGCGGAGTACAATGGATTAATGCAGGGCGTGGAATTACACACAGCGAACGTCCACCCGAAAACATTCATTCCACAGGCAGCCGCCAAGAAATAATTCAGCTTTGGGTAAATACACCGGCTAAAGACAAAATGAAGCCCGCCGAATATTATCCGTTTTCATCACACCAGATTCCAAGAGTTACAACCAACGATGGCAACTGTATCATAGCAGTGGCAGCGGGCGAAGTATTGGGAACTAAAGGACCGATTCAGCATAGTTTTGCTCTCAATGCGGCTTTTGTACATGGTGTTGAAGGAGGTAAATTAGAAGTCTCGTTCCCCGAAAGTCAAACGATTATTTTTTATTTACTCGACGGCGAAATCGAGGTTCCTGAGTACGGACCTGTTGAAAAGTACAACGCCTTGCTTTTTGACAATGCTGAAAAAGTAATTGAACTTGTTTTCAAAAAACAAAGTAAGGCATTGCTGCTCTCGGGAGAACCTATAAAAGAACCGATTGCAGCACACGGTCCATTTGTAATGAATACCGAAACCGAAATTATGCAGGCTTTTCGTGACTATCAGATGGGCAAAATGGGTGTTTTAATCGAATAAATTTGACAAATAACATCAATGTTAAGCCAACTTAATTAAATTTGAACTTTAAATTCATATTCAGGTTACATAATTTGTGTTTCGGCTTTTAGTTTTTGTGTTTTTGTTTTCTGGAGTTGCCAGCGCGCAAGTTCTAATAAATGAAGTATCTGCATCAAACAGGTCCAACTTTGCCGATGGTTTTGGTGAATATGAGGATTGGATTGAATTGTACAATGCAGGACCTGGAGTAGCGGATATCAGCAATCATTTCTTAAGTGACAATCCCGCAAATCCCACAAAATGGCAAATACCAGCGGGTACAACTATAGCCCCAGGCACGTATCGTATCTTTTTCTGTTCGGGTCGCGACCTAACCACCGGGCCGCTTCATACCAATTTTAAACTCACGCAAACGTCAGGTGAAACAGTGCTTTTCTCTGATATTGGAGCAGCAATGCTCGATAGTTATACCCTTCAACCTACATTGGTCAATCAAAGTCGTGGTCGTTATCCTGATGGCGGACCTTGGAAAGTGCTTATTAACCCAACGCCGGGTACGGCCAATTCTGCCAATGCATTCGACGGATACACCGAAAACCCGCAGATGAATCTTGCGCCTGGCATTTATGCCACGGCACAAACCCTTACAATGAACACCACAGATGCAGGAATTACGATCCGATATACGCTCGATGGATCAGAGCCTGGTCCCGCTTCTCCTGTTTATGCCGCTCCAATAAACATTTCAACGAGTACGGTGGTAAGGGCACGTTCCTACCCACCTGCGGGCAGTTCATTTACTCCTGGTTTTATTGAAAATAACTCTTATTTTATCGGCATTAGCCATACCGTACCCGTTGTATCGCTTATTTCAGATCAATATACCAATCTGTTTAATAACAGTATGTTTGAAATAAAGACCGGCATTGAGTATTTTGATGCATCGGGGGTGTTTCAGTGGGAGTCATACGGAGAGGCCGATCCGCACGGGAATGACAGCTGGGCCTATCCACAAAAAGGAGTAGATTTCGTGGTGCGCGATCAATATGGTTATGATAATGAAATAGAATATCAGATATTTCCAACAAAGACCCGTCAGAAGTTTCAACGCATCATGTTCAAGGCTGGAGCATCTGATAATTATCCCTTCAGTGGAGCCCCAAACCCCAATTGCCATCTCCGTGATGCATTTGTGCAAACATTAGCCGAAAAGGCGCATATGAAAGTGGATTACCGGGCTAACGATCATTGCGTGGTTTACATCAACGGTGATTATTGGGGGGTTTACGAAATTCGCGAAAAGGTTGGAGATCCTGACTATACCGATTATTACTGGGGGCAGGAAGAAGAAGATCTCGACTTTTTATCGTATTGGGGCGGGTTAAACGTGCGATACGGTTCACCGCTCGACTGGAACGATTTGTATGCCTATATAATGGCTAATGATTTATCGGTTCAGGCCAACTACGATGCTGTTGCAGCTCGATTGGATGTTGCATCGGCAATTGATTACATGATTATCAACACCTGGAGCGTTAATAGCGACTGGATTAGTTGGAATACCATGTGGTGGCGCGGTAGGGGAACACCAGCCGTTAAATGGAAATATGCCCTTTGGGATATGGACAACACGTTTAATCTGGGGCAGAATTTTTCGGGTTGGAATACCATGGGGTTTACGGCCGATCCTTGTGATTTGGAAGATAATTTTGGCACCGCAGGGCCCAATATGGGGCACATGAATGTTTTCGCAAGGCTGATGGCAAACACAGAATTTAAGCAGCAATTTGTGAATCGTTACGCCGAAATGTTGAATACCTACCTGCATTGCGACGTTGCGCTTGCACACCTCGATAGTATTGCCGATCATATTGCCCCTGAAATGCCTGGCCAAATTGCCCGCTGGGGTGGAACGTACGCAGAATGGCAGAACAATTTAAATTACATGCGCAACCAAATTACGGGGCGCTGCGAGTACATTCTCGAAAATGGAGTGATTGATTGCTATGAGGTTAATGGTCCATGGAATTTGGCGTTTAATGTGAGTCCGGCCGGTGCTGGAACCATTCGTTTTAACGAGCTTCAGTTGCCTCAATACCCGTGGAATGGCGATTATTTCGGTGGTGTTGAAGGCGAAATACAAGCAACACCGGCAAACGCATTGTATGAATTTGATTATTGGGAGGTAATAAATACGACCACGCTTAATTCGGCCATCACCGAATCGCTCAATTCGTTTATGATTACAGCAAGCGATAGTATTATCGCCCATTTTAGACTCATTGAGCAACATGAAATTGTAGTTCTGGTGGAGCCGCCCGGAACAGGCAATGTTTCGATTAACGGCATTACACCAGCTACTTACCCTTATTCGCAAATCTACAGTCAGGATTTTAGTGTGTCGCTTTCGGCGACACCTATCGTGAATTATGAGTTTGTGGCGTATTCCGATTTGCATCATGTGAATGCTATTGATTCGCTCATGCCCGATATTACTTTCCTTGTAGATACGCCCGATACTATCATAGCTCACTTTAAACCCATTCAAACCTGGTTCCTAACCCTTGTTACCGACCCGGCATTGGCCGGAAAAATCAGTATTAACGGTTCTTTTATTGAAACCTATCCCACAACTTTGGAATTTTTCCCGGATCAAGAAATTCAAACAGGCATTATAACTTCTAACGATTATTTGTTTTCGCACTATAGTTTGAATTATCATGCGCTTGATTTCGATTCGACAATTGCCGAAAATCGCTTTGTGCTGGATACCACCGATACATTAACAGCTCATTTTAAACTAAAGGAAGTCATTCCTCAAACTTTGTATGTACCATCGGGGTTTTCACCCAATAACGATGGCATAAATGATGTTTTTAGGGCACTGCACTCTGAAACCATTAGCGAAGGAGCCATTGAAATTTATGATCGATGGGGAGAATTGGTATATAAATCAGACTCCTTAGACTTCGCTTGGGACGGAACCCGCAAAGGAATTCCTTTGCTAGAGGATGTATATTTCTACAGATTAACGTATTTCCTGTATGAAAACTTTTCAGAAAGTGTTCAAGGAACCATTACTATTTACCGATAACTGCTTATGCCTTTCAGGTTTCCTTTATTGCTGCTGATTATTGGTCAGCTTTTTAGCTCCAATCTTAGTGCTCAATTGCTTCTTAATGAAGTTTATGTAAATCGTCCTGGTTCGTTGGGTACCGACGAGCCCTATGAATTTATCGAACTGAAAGCAACGCCGGGTTCAACGCTCAACAAATTGTATGTTGTGGCTTTCGAAAGCGATTCGGGCTCAGCCGGAAATGCCGACTTGGTTATCCCTATTAACAATGTTACCGTTGGAGCAAATGGATTGATATTTATCGGGACGCAGCTCGGGTATCCCAACATCAATCCCGAAACGGTTTTTATAGATACGTTGATTTTTGGCCTGCCTATCCTTGAAAACGGCAGTATCTCATTTGCAACAATATTTAGCAATACCCCAATTCTTAAGGATGTGGATTATGACACCAACAACGACGGGGTGTTAGACCTTCCACCCGGAGCGGTTGTGCAGGATGCAGTGGGTTGGAGCAATGGTGAATTAACAGCACTCATTTACGGCGGTGTATCGCTTACCCAATCTGCCGGAACACCGGATGCCGCGGTACGTTTTTTTGACAATACCACCCCTTTTTCTCAAGTAGCTTGGTATAATGGAGATTTAGCAACAGTCACAACATTCGACGCACTGGAGGTAAGCGGCAATTTTCCCGATGGAGGGGGGATTACACCGGGTGAAATAAATATTCCAAACCACGGTTTAGGGATTCAAAAACAGGAGGATTCTGTTGTGGTATATCCCAATCCCTGCGCAGACAAACTATACGTGAAAAGTTCTAATTCGCAGGCAAATTTAAATTGGTCACTCACTGCGATTGATGGTAAAACCTTGAATGTAAACCTTCAGGTTGATGGTTCGATCGACACTTCCGTGTTTGCCAATGGAGTGTATATTTTGCAAGGTG
>JBKCHQ010000201.1:0-6159 GCA_046302715.1 Bacteroidia bacterium
CAAGGCCAAGACCAAGACCCTGGAGGAGACCGAAAGGCAGGTCACGGTGCATTGCCGCTACCAAACGATTCCGGCGTCCTGGATACGCATTTGGAAGACCACCTACCTCATCGACCAAGCCACCGGCCATCGCAGCCCCCTGCTAACCCAGCTGGGGATCACCCTGTACCCCCACTTGACCCCCGTCAAGGCCAGATCCAAAACCTTTTTTACGTTGGTTTTTGCCCCCCTACCCTCGGACTGCAAGGTCTTTGACCTGATTGAAGAAATCCCCGAGTCGGGGGGATTCAAAATTTACGATATCCCCCGTAACAAAAGCGACGTGTATCGGGTGGAAATTGTATAGTAACTGACTCCTAACCTTTAAAACATAACCCCTGAACAACCTTGATTTTATTGCTAAACTATGCAAAGACCATTTGTACAACCCGAATTGTGAACATTTCGGAGGTGCCAAGCTCATCATTACCGACCCTGTCCCCGCTACCAATGAAATTTGTGATTCCATTGCAAAAACATACCAAGTTAATCACAACACCAGTGCCTACTCAGTTTAATTAACATCGAATACATGGAGTATTCAGATTGGTATTTACCTTCACCAGAGAGGCTAAGATCAATTTTGGCAAAATCAATTTAATTTAAACAGGAAATTTGCAAATTTGTCTAGGGCGACTCAGCCAAACAATAACTATTAATGGACCAGCAGAGTGTATGATGATTCAATATCTTGATTGTTTGATTTTAAAACAGGAAATGTGTAATTTAATGAAAAATCTTCAACTGGTCCGTTCGTAAGAGCAATTAGGCCATTTTAAACTATTGAAAAATAATATGACTAGTCAACACTGTAGATTTTAAGGAAAAAAGTTTACGGATATTCCAAAGAATGGGTAGGGCCTCCTTTGAACATACTACCCATAAATTTGTCCTTGTCTTTTGTTACCCACTGAAAATATACCTCCTATGGTATTCTAAATTCTCCAAATCGGGTTGGTTGGATGTGTTGCGTGGGGTGAATACCTCTGTTTCAGCAAAGGCATAAAAATACTCATCGATTCTACTGCCATTGAGTTTGGGCGATACTAGCAATTCGAAATTGTCGGAGATGCTAATGGCACCCCGGTCCAAAGCCCAGTGGTGCATCTTACAAAGGGCAATTCCATTGGTGACGTGGTCCGCACCAAAATGCTGAATGGGTTTAATGTGGCAGGCGTCAATACCAATTAAGCTATCGCCCAAGCGAATAGATTGCTTGCAAATGGCGCACTGTCGTTCGTAACTGTCTAAAACATCCTCAACAAACAAGCGACCTCTGCGCTGCTTTTGCTGCTCAAGTAAAGCGTACTGCTGCATTGTTGTCTCAAGCCCAATATCGCGCAAAATGTCTTCGTGGAAGGCTTCAGGCCAGTATGAATTCAACAATTGCCAAATAATATTCTTTGCATTGTCGGTATTTCGAAGAAATTGGTAAAAACCATTTTCGAATTGAGCACTTGCATCGCTTGCTTCAGCTCTGGTAACTGCATCAGGATTTCGGATTTCATTTCGAATTAATGAGCATATCCATAAATTCTCGCTCCTTCCCAAATACACGAAAGGATATTCGGGTTTATAGCTTTTGGTATTCTTTAAACCATACTTGGCCAACAATTCTTTTAGAGGCTGTTCTATCTCCTTAAAAGTAAAATAATTCGCATGCCCGTTGATCACATCGGCGATGCTGAGTAGCAAAAGTAGGGGTTTGTGCAACGAAATAACACTGCCTACCTTGTTTACTTTAATTTTAGCTACTTCTTCGTAGTAATTTATCATCAGATACCCTTCAATATACTTACCCCACCGCCATCTTCTTTCCCTCATTCAATAACTCAGCCGGCGGAGCTATATCCATGCGCCACGTTAAGCTCATGGGCTTATTGCCTTCGTGTTGGATGTAATGCAGCGGCCCACAAAACACAAAAGCCATCGTAAGGCCGTTCTCGTCGCGGGTGGCTTCGCGCACAAAGAGCAGGATTTCCTTTTTAATGTTGACCTGATTGATATACGATTGACCCACTGAGCTGTTTTCGGAGGTACTATTTTGGCTCTGCCAATGAAAGAGCTCCTCGCTAATGAAATAATCGTGGTACATCGTGCTAGGCTTAAAGCTGCCCTCGCTTTTATCGAGAGTTACAAACAGCAATTCCATGTTGGCGCGCGCAATCTTGTAACTGCCCTCGCGACTGCTCGCTTTACGTGTTAATGTGCTTTCACCGAGTGCTGCCAGAATTTGGTTCCGTGTATAGCGGCCATGCAAGCGCAGCGCCGAGGGCAAATGTCCGCTGTAATACTTCTCAACGGCCGTTAGTTGCTTGATGCGGTAATCAAGATACTCTACAATCTCGGCGCATAGATCAGCATTGGAGGTAATGGGCGATAAGGCCATTAAAAGCTGGTCGATTGTATCTACACCGGGTGCTGCATCAAACACATCGATGTACAGCATCAATAAAAACTGTTGGTTTGTGTGCGATGCTGTATCGCAGGTATTAGTGGAGATAAAACCACGAATAAATTCGAAATAACTTGTGCTGTCCGCACTCAGCCAGGTCGATCCAAGCATCTGCGCAATGCGTTTCTCTAAATCATTGGACTCAATGCTCAATCCGCTAGCGCGTTGCAGCAACTGGTACCACATGAATTTGGTCGCATAAATCTTATGCAGGCCAATTTCGGTCATATTGCAGAAATTCTCCAAACTGGCGCTGAGTGTATATTCAGTCTTGTAGCGCACAATGGCATTTACCAGCGTTTGCAGGCCACCCCGGTAAGCACGCGTAATGCTTTTAAGGATAATTTCTTTGGCTGTTCGCTCTAAGGTAATGGAGCAACCCAAGGGCAGATGCGGAAAGTCGTTCTCAATTTCTTCCTTCACCCGCGTATGTGTTTTGCCAAGCATGCCTCTAAACTTGTGTTCAAAGCTGTATTCGGCATGTTGTTGCCCCACAAAATCGAGCACGGTAAGGCAGGGTTTGTCTTCGTGCAAGCGCAATCCGCGACCAAGCTGCTGCAAGAAAATGGTTAAACTCTCTGTTGGCCGCAAAAAGAGCAAGGTGTCGATCTCCGGAATGTCAACGCCTTCATTGAAGATATCGACCACAAAAAGGTAATTAAACGCCTTGGCCTTAAATCCTTGCAAAATGCTGTTGCGATCCGATGCATTATCCGAAGTAAGGTACGCCGCCTTCAAGCCTTTCGAATTGAATTGGCTCGCCATAAAAACTGCATGCTTCTTCGACACACAAAAGCCCAATGAACGCACCTGGTGGATGTCTTTGAGGTATTTATCGCAATTGCGCAGAATATCGCTAACACGGCGGTGGTCTTCACTGTATATGCGTTCGAGCTCGTCGATTTCGTATCGGCCACGTCGCCACGAAACGTTCGAAATATCGACCTGGTCGCTGATGCCAAAATACTGGAACGGACACAACAAGCCGCGGTTCAAGGCTTCGGGTAATCGAATCTCGGCCGAGATGCTGTGCCCAAAATACAGCGCAATATCGTTGCCGTCGTGGCGCTCGGGTGTGGCGGTTAATCCCAACAATATTTTGGGCTCGAAGCTATTCAGTAGTTTTTGATACGAATTAGCGGCACTGTGGTGTACTTCGTCGATGATAATGTAATCGTAATAATTCTTCGCCAGGCTTAACCGATCGATGCGGTTATTGAGCGTTTGAATCGAAACAAAGGCATGTTTGTAATCTTCGGGCTCGCGACCACCAAACCACAATGTACCGAAATCGTTATTTCGTAGTACCTGTCTAAAGGTAAATCGGGCCTGCTTGAGAATCTCTTCACGGTGCGCCACAAAAAGGAAACGAGCCTGTGGATTGCTTTTTACATATTGTTTGAAATCGAAGGCTGCCATCACCGTTTTGCCGGTACCGGTGGCAGCTACAATGAGGTTGCGCATTTCGCCACGCATACGGCTCAATTCAAGCTGATCGAGAATTTCTTTTTGGTAGGGGAAAGGGGAGATGTCGAAAAATCTGTTGGGGATATCGTCGTCGGATTTGCGAAAACCGGCATTCAAAGCCTCGAGCAATTTGGGCCGGTGCACCGCTGGATCGTACAACTCGAAATTGGGATCGTTCCAATACGTTTCGAACGTGCTGCGGCATTTGGTAATGATGTGCGGAATTTCCTGTTGCGTTACTTTTATGTTCCACTCGAGCCCGTTGGTAAGTGCCGAGCGGCTCATGTTCGACGAGCCAATATAGCCTGTGTGAAAGCCCGTATTGCGTATAAACAGATATGACTTGGCATGCAGGCGCTCGTGCTTGGTATTGTAGGATATTTTAAGCTGCACATTCGAATAACGGCTCAAGAAATCGATGGCCTTTACATCGGTGGCGCCCATGTATACCGTGCAAATAACACGAACCGTTTTACCTTCTTCCTGCAGTTTTTGCAATATCTGGTCGAACAGGCGTACCCCTTCGAATTTGATGAACGAAACCAGCCACCACACCTCGTCGGCGGTAAGCATCTCTTTGCGCAGTTCGCTTTCGAGACTAATACCGAGCTTACTGCCGGTAAACAGTTCCGATTCCGATAAACCGGTAAAGGGAAAGACCTCGGCAAAAAAGCCATCCACATCGGCGTGATTGAAATATGCTTTCTTGAAGAAACCTTTCAGCAATTCGCCTTTCGGATCAATGAGATCGGTTAGGAAATCGGCATCGTTGAGTTTATCGGAGATGAGTTTGATGAGTGCATTGGCGAGATCGATCATCTTGGCCTTAGCCAGTTCGTCGCGTTCCTCGGCAATTTGCTGAAAAGCTTGTTGGATGATACCCTGAAAGAAACGCCCGATAACCATGGGTCCGTCGGCCTTACCGAAAGACGTGCGCTGCTGCACCTCATCCTGAAGCGAACTTAGTTGCCTTTGCAACGATTGGGTAATGATTTGTTCGTAGAATCCTTCTTTCATAGGTTTTGAATAACATCTTTCACCACCGGCACATCGGCTGCAGCCCAATCTAATTCCAATAGGATATGCCGTTCCACCCAACGCAGCTCGGCATGTTCGCGAGACTGCAATTTCGTAACATCTTTTATGGTGCATCGGTAAGGGATAAGGCGTATAATTTTCTCGGGCGTGTATGCATAATCGTGTTCGGGCATGCGCTCCAGAATCTCGATTTCAACATTAAGCTCCTCTAGAATTTCGCGCATCAATGCAGGCTCCTCCGACTCACCCGGATCGATCTTGCCACCCGGAAACTCCCATTTCAAAGGTAAGGTCATGCTCACGCTCCGTTTGGCGCAAAGTAATAGGCCGTTTTGTTCAATAACGGCGCAAACGACGAGGATGGGGGATGCGGGGGGCATTTTTGCTATAGTGATAAATATATTATTGTTTCATTTTTCGTAATTAAACTATAATCTCCCCCTTGCTACTCGATAGTACTGCGCTAAAAGCGCAATCTCATTCTCTTGCATATCGTGGTGTAAATACGAAACTTTTTGCATAAAGGTTTTTCCGCTTGTATTTTCTACAATATAAGTTGCTTTACAAAAATCGTCGGACTCCCCTGCAGAATACCCTTGTAAACTATTATCGCACGTGTCATGGATCCAAAGACATTTAAATTCGCCATTTTGTAGAATTGGGCGTTCAAATAAAAAATCGCGAAAATAAACTTGACGATAATCTTGCATGAAAATTCATCTTGAGAAATTCCGGGGTCTAAGCCGAGGGGTTTTCGTTTAACATCAAAACTTTGTAGAAATCCCTCCAAAATACATCGAAGACAGGGGCTTGGTCAAGCCCAGCCGCATTTTGACAGCTTGGGTCACTCTGGCAGCCACCACTACCTCCTACCCGCTCCTTATCCCTACCCCATCCTATCTCTCTTCTCCCTCTTCCTATCCCTTAAACCTTACCCCCCACCGGCGATTTTGTGGATCATGCCGTTGAAGATGAAGCCGTGGAAGGGGAGGACGGCGTACCAGTAGAGGCGGCCGTAGACGCCCAGGGGGCGGAAGGTGGCGGTCTGGGTGAGGCGGTTTTGGTCGTCGATTTTGAATTCCAGCCAGGCTTCGCCCGGCAATTTCATTTCGGCGTAGAGGAGCAAGCGTTTTTCTTCTTTTTGGGCCAAAATCACTCGC
>JBKCHQ010000202.1:0-3589 GCA_046302715.1 Bacteroidia bacterium
GTAACGGTTTAACCAGCGGCGTGTATTTGTTACGTTATTTCAACAATAGCGGTAACGGAGGCGTTCGCAAAGTAATTTTTGAATAATTCTTCATTAAAAAAGTAATGAAAGCCCGAATCGCTAGGTTCGGGCTTTTTTAGTTTAAATTAGCGGCATAAAAGACGTATCGGATATGAAAAAAATCTTTACACTCCTCTTAGTGCTACCAATGGTAGCCTCTATGGCTCAAACAGCAGTAACCTTTAGCGTTAATATGCAAGGGCTTGATGTGAGCCCTAACGGCATTCATGTTGCGGGGAACTTTCAAAGTGAAGCGGGTTTCCCAACGGATTGGGATCCATCTGCCACTGAAATGTTTGATATTGGAGGCGGTATCTATTCGGTAACGGTATCGTTGCCACAAGGGGTGTATGAATTTAAGTATATCAACGGAAATGCTTGGGGAACCGATGAAACGGTGCCTTCAGAATGTCAGGTAGGCGGCGGCAACTCCAATCGCTTTGTTGTAGTGGGAGCGAATGATGCTTTTACCCCCCCTGTATTTTTCGGACAATCGGCGGCAGGCGATGCGGGCACCGTGTTTAGCATGGTTCGATTTACAGTAGATATGGGTAACACTCCTCCCGGAGCTTCGCCCGTTTCAGTAGCCGGCGACTTTCTTGATCAGATTGCAGGTACCAATTTTGCCTTATGGGTTCCCGGACAGGCGATTTTAAGTGATATTCTACCTAACGATAATCAAGCTTTATACACGGGCATTTTTTACATAAACCCTGGTGTTGTGGGTAATTACCAATATAAATATTGCTTAGGTAACGAATTTGAAAATGTGCCTACAGATTGCGCCTTGGGTTTTAACCGTGCCTTTAGCTTTGCAGGAAATCCTGTGGTGATGCAAAACTGCTACAACACCTGCGAAACCGCATGCACCATTCAAGAGTTTTATAACCTCACCATTAACGTTGATATGCGCTACAATTGTGCATTCGACATTAACTCATCCGACTCGGTTGACGTTGCCGGAACTTTTAATAATTATCAAGGTGGCCCCGATTATTTACTAAGCGATGACGACAACGACGGTATATATTCTATCACCTTAAATCTTCCTGCAGGCGAACTGCAATACAAAGCGCGCATTATTGAGCAAGCAAATTTTTCGGGTGGATGGGAACAGGGCTCTAACCAAATTATTAATTTAAGTTCAGATAGCATATTGGAGGCTAGATGCTTTGGACTGGCCAGTGGCACCTGCGTATTTATACCCGATCCTTCTTTGGTTACCTTCAGCGTAACGTTTGAAAATGAGGTTCCAGCCAGCGAAATTTACGTTTTAGGTGATTTTACCACGCCTATTTGGCAAGGCGGCGCCATTGCCATGACACAGGTGGCAGGTAACGTTTACGAAGCCAGTGCCGAGGTATGTGCTGCTAGTTTTAACTATAAGTTTGTAAACGGAGCCGTAATTGACGGTGCCAATTGGGAATCGTTTCCCGATCCGCTCGATCGTGACTGTACCGTACCCAATGGACTTGGTGGCTATAACCGATTTTATTCGCGTACCGACGCCTCACCGGTTTTATTGGATTACGTGTTCAATTCATGTCAGGTAGGCGGTGTTGTTACCGCTACTGCAGAACAAGGCATCTCAAAAGCATTAATTGCGCCTAATCCTGCAAGCGATGGCATTATAATTACTTTTGGAGATGCACAAACCTACAGAGTAGATGTAGTGGATGTGGCCGGGCGTATTAAACAAACGCTAAACACCAACAGCGCCTCTATTTTTGTAGAACGTGGAGCACTTTCAAATGGGGTATATTTTGTATCGATTACAGGTGAGGATGGGTCTCGGGTAATTAAAAAGATGATTTTTAACTAAGCCATGGCTTTGCCATTTTTACAGGGGTTCAAAAGAAATATAAAAAAACACCCAACTCTAAAAAAATTTGGGGCTGCGCCCCAAGCCCCAAATAATCAAATAGTCAAATAAATTAAGGCCCTTAATCCCTGAGGCAACGCACCGAGTATCCAAATTCCTTCATGAAGCTGTCTCGGGAAGCATTGTCGTAGAGGTAGTACAGGAAGCGGAACCAGGCGTGGTTGGAATCGCACTTCGTAGAACTCCACCAGTAACCGTACTCGCCAAAGTAGCCGAATGAGCCATCGTAGAAACGGTAGCCGGCCGGAAGACCGTTAAAACCGCTGCTGTTGGTGCCGTTGCCATTATTACTCCACCCCGTTTTTGATTTTAGCATGGCGCCGGCACCTTGTTCACCGCCCAAAAAATTTGTGAGCACCGTCCATTCATCGTCTGTTGGTATATGCCAACCTTTTGGGGCCAAACCTCTGCTATCGGCAACCGCATACCAGTTGTATAATTTGCCATAATTCTCGCCATTTTCCGGATCGTTTTGAACAGATCTATTGTCGTAATAACACCAAGCAGGCTGTTTATTTTTTCCTGCTTTTTCCCATTCCTCAGCGGTTTTGGCATGGAGTATAGGATCGCCGTTGCGAAATGTTTCAACATTTAAATTTTCTGACATCCAAACTTGTTTGCCAATTTTAATCTCCTCCATAATGCAATTTTATTTTACCTCGATTAGGGTTAATTGTCTAAATATTGAACACAAATTTTAAAATTTTCGTATTGGGTTTCGTTGCACCACATAACAATTTGGTACATTTCGCATAGGCATTACAGCATCAAATACACCAATGCGCCCGCCGTGTAGCCTAAAAAAGCTATAAAGCTTATTTTACGCAAGTACCAGATAAAATCAATTTTTTCGAGGCCCATTACGGCCACACCGGCGGCCGAACCAATTATGAGAATGCTACCGCCCGTTCCGGCACAGTAGGCAATAAACTCCCACAGGCTAGAGTCCATAGGATAGGCATGTAAATCGTACATGGCCATAGATGCGGCTACAAGCGGCACATTATCTACCACTGCCGATAGCAAGCCAATGAGATACACAATTACATTTTGGTTGCCTATGGCGGTGTTCATCCAATGGGCCAGGCCTGCCAGTATATGCAGCGATTCGAGCACACTTACCGCCAATAAAATACCCAGGAAAAACAACACACTGGGCATGTCAATTTTCATCAATGCCGAAGATGCCGAAAATTTTTGACGCTCATCGGGCCGTTTTTTACGATGCATTAAATCGGCCACCAACCATAACATCCCTAAAACCAGCAAAATGCCCGTGTAAGGTGGTAAATGTGTTATTTGCTTAAATACCGGTACAAAGAGCAAGCCCCCAATGCCGAGTGCAAAAATCAGCGTGTTTTCTCGAGCTAACTTTTGGTTTTCGATGGGCTTTAACTGCCCAGAAAAATGCTTTTTTTCAAAAAGACTTACGTAAATCAACGGTACTAAAAGGCAAATTACACTGGGCAAAATTAAACTCTTGATGATGTTGAGCGCGCTAATCTGACCGCCAATCCACAACATGGTGGTGGTTACATCGCCAATGGGCGACCACGCTCCGCCTGCATTAGCGGCTATTACGATCATACCGGCGAAGTAAAGGCGTTGGCGCTCGTCGTTGATAAGTTTACGACACAGCGAAACCAT
>JBKCHQ010000203.1:0-2313 GCA_046302715.1 Bacteroidia bacterium
ACCATCATAAAGTACAATATGGCCGTATGAAAATCGTCACGCGTTAGTTGTTGAGCATCTGTAATTACAGCACCGTTAGCCAGCGGCAGCGTTACATCATTGCCGGCTCCCGCCTCATTGTATGCGTAAACTCTAAGCGAAGAACGCTTCTTTGCCTTACATGCTTCGGGCAACGTAATTTCAAATCCTTTTTCCAATTTCTTGATACAGCTTTCGGGCAAACGGCTGTTTTCCCAAAGCACCATTAAATCCTGTATCGAATTGGTAGCGCTAAAAACAATGGCACTTCCATCAACTTTTTCGCTTGTAATAAAAGGCGTTTTAGTATCGTCGGGCCCCTTTATGGTTCGCACCGAATTAAAGCCGCCCATTCCGTTACTGGTAGAGTCGGGATTGCCAGGATCTAGCTTCCATAAACTATCCACAACTACCTTATACGAATATTTACCGGGGTTAAGAAACATCTCAGAAACCCAAACATCGCCCTCCTTCTTTAATACTGTGGCGGCTGGGTTCCAATTATTAAAGTCGCCTGCAAGCTGTACTTTTTTAGCCGAAGTAATGTTTTTAACCTCAAAACGATAACGCTGCTGCATAGATGGCCGCATTATAAGCGAATAGGTGGTATCCTTCACCCAAACTTTCAATTCCATTAAAGGTTGCAGTTTAGAGACCACATCAACATGGAGGTATTCTTTGCCAGGCTGCAATTTTAGCTTTAGGCCCTCCACTTTAGAAACCGAATCAATGCGCGACACATCAATGAAATAATCGGTTAAATCAATTCGGTCGGTATCGGAGGGTAAGGTTATCATGGAGGCCAATCCAACAATTTCGGATTTCTGTGGAATTAATAAGTTTTTATTGCCGCCACATGAAAGAAGCACTGCAACAATGAGTAAGGAAATGGTAGATCGAAAATACATGCCTGACATTAGAATTCAATGGTTAAAAGTTCCGATGGGGCCTCAATGAGGATGTGAAATAGATTTCGGATTTCGAACGGATTTTCTGAGCGTTTGCTAAAGGGATCAAAATCTGAAACGGGCTCTATAAAGCGGTATGTTTCTGCATCCATTTGTTGCTCGATTCCATTAATTTGGATGGTATTATTTGGGCAGCCGTGGAAATAGCATTTATATTGGCTGAAGCGCGAAACATAATCACCCTCGGCTGCTTCGATGCGAATGGTATTCCCTACAATCCTTATCATTCGGGTAAAATACAATCCTGACCGATAGCCAAAGCTCGAACCGTCATCCTCATAATACTGAAAAGTACCATCGGCCCCGAGATAAAAATGCAGTTCCAAGGTATCATTGGTTTTAAGAGCGGATAAATGCTGAACCGTCTTCTGCAATGGAATTACCGATCCGGCTTTTATCCATAATGCGGCACGCTCGATAGAATATTCCAAAATGTGCTCAGACGCCCCGTTTAATTGTAGGTCGGAGTAGAGATCATACCATCTGCCTTCGGGGAGAAAAATCTTATGATATGCGCTATCCGAACGAAGGGGAGCCACCAACACGGCAGGTCCAAACAGATACTGGTTTTGAAATTCGCTATTATACACGCGCTCATCGTGTGTGTACTGCAGGGCCAAACTACGTTGCACCGGCATCCCGTTTTGGGAGGCCTCATAAAATACCGAATAGATATAAGGAATGAGCCTATACCGTAACTGAATGAAGTTACGAGCTATTTCTTCCACTTCTTCGCCAAATGCCCAGGGCTCGGCATCGCGCGTATTGATCATAGAATGACCTCTAAAAAAGGGAGATAAAGCCCCAATTTGAATCCATCGGGCATACAGTGCAGCACCCGATTCGCCGGCAAAACCGCCCACATCATATCCGGCAAAGGCTACACCGCTAAGTCCTAAACTATTCACGAGTCTCACCCCGGCAAGCATGTGCTCGTCGGTGCTTACATTATCGCCCGTCCAAACAGCGGCAAAGCGCTGCACACCGGCAAATCCAGCGCGGGTAAGCACAAATGGACGTTCAGGCGGATTATGAATTAAAGCTCCATCATGCGTAGCACGGGCCATCTGCATGCCATAAATATTGCGTGCTTTTTTATGGGCTGCGCCTTCACCTTCGTAATCAAACTCAATACAGTCGGGCATGTGCTGGCCCCAGGTAGCGGGCTCGTTCATGTCGGTCCAGAAACCCGAAATGCCCGTTTCAATAAGTTCTTTCATTTGAAAGGCCCACCACGCTCTACCTTTATAGCCAGTAAAATCAGGAAATGCCGACCAACCTGGCCAAACCTCACCTTCGTATAAGGCGCCATCGGGATATTTTACTA
>JBKCHQ010000204.1:0-5489 GCA_046302715.1 Bacteroidia bacterium
ATTTAAATGGCGCCAACAGAACTTTGTTTAGGGGTGGATAAGGAATCAGCTTAAACACTACTTCGGTAATGATGCCAAGCGTACCTTCGCTGCCACTCATGAGTTGCGTTAGATTGTAGCCGGTTGAATTTTTTAATACACGCGCTCCGGTACGCATGATGGTTCCATCTGCCAGCACAACTTCGAGATCGAGCACATAATCGCGGGTTACGCCATACTTCACGGCACGTGGACCGCCCGAATTATGCGCCAGGTTGCCGCCAATAAAGCAGGAACCGCGACTCGAAGGATCGGGCGGATAGTACAAGCCTTTTTCGATAACCGCTTCCTGAAAAACCTGGGTAATAACGCCCGGTTGAACGCGCGCTTGCAGATTTTGTTCATCAATTTCGACGATGCGGTGAAACCGATGCATCCTTATAACCAAGCCGCCTTTTACCGGTAATGCTCCTCCGCTAAGTCCGGTTCCCCCACCGCGGGTGGTCACTGGAATTTTTTCGGCATTACAGTATTTTAAAAGCCTACTAATTTCTTCGGTATTTGCCGGAGCAACAACCCACTCGGGAGGATATTTCAAATCTTCGGTTTCGTCATGTCCATTGGCTAAACGGGTATCGTCGTCGGTCCATACGAAATCGCTGCCACACACCGAGCAATAAAAATCTTTGTGTTTATTCATTAAGCCCAATCTCAATTGCACTAAAATAATGCATTGAAACTGTAATTACCTAGGTTTCGAAAAACCGTCTGTTAACAATGTTATAAGCAATTCGAATTATATAGCATTCTGTTCTTCGGTATATCGAATAAACCGTTCCAGATATGTTACGAGTCTTTTATGTGCCTTGGCTGCAAGCGGGAAATTGTTTTTCTTGATGGCATTTTCAAATTCGCGCGCCAATTTAAGTCCTTCGTGCATTTTAAGGCTGCCAAGCGAACCTGCAAGGTTGTGAATCAGCTCGGCAAATTGCTTGTAATTTTTGGATTTCATCATGCCCTCCATTTTTTTGAGGTCACCCGGAACTCTTTCAACCATTAGTTTAATAAGCTTTGTCTTGGCATCCTGACCAAATTCCTGGGCTATTTCATCAAATAAAAAATCAAATTGGTCGCTACCGCTGGTTGAATCCAATGTTGGTTGTGGCACCTGTCCAATTCCGCGCTCAATCATATACGCTACCGAATTCACCAATTCAGCTTCAGAATAAGGTTTTGTGATATAGTCGTTCATTCCCGTTTCAAGACACATATTCCGCTCAGAAGCCAAAGCATGTGCAGAACAGCCGATGATTGGTGTTGTTAATTTAAGTTTATTTCTGATCTGTATTGTTGTCTGTAATCCATCCATAATGGGCATTTGAATATCCATTAAAATCAAGTCATATGGATTGCTTTTGGCAAGCATTGCAAGGGCAATTTTTCCATTGCCGGCAATCTCAACACTGCCCTTCCGCCGTTCAATATAGGTTTTAGCAAGTATCTGATTGTGCTCGTTGTCTTCGACTAAAAGAATTTTTTTTCCTTCGAGTGAATGTATAATCGATGTTTTAGGTTTAACAATGGCTTTATCCACATCGTCGGGATTAACAAATATGTAAGTTAAATCGACGGTAAATTCCGAACCTTTACCCGGCGTACTTTTAACATCGAGTTTTCCGTGATGCAGTTCAACAAGCGATTTTACAATATTGAGTCCCAGGCCCGTGCCACCATAAATTCGTGTTGTGTAATCTTCGGCCTGGCTAAATCGCTCGAAGATTTTCTTTAGTTTACTCTTATCGATTCCAATGCCACTATCGATGACCGAAAATGAAATTGTGCTCCGTTGTTCGTTTCGCAATTTCTCAACAATACGGAGTTCGATGAAGCCTTCTGAGGTAAACTTGATAGCATTGGAAATTAAGTTGGTAAGAATCTGCGATAGCCGAGTTTCGTCGCCAATTATCAGCATGGGAATTTCGTTATCGTAACTCAGAATGAGCTTTATGTTTTTTGACCTCGCCTTTGCCGTATGCATCTGAATTACCTGTTTGGCGAGATTCTCTAAGCTAAACTCGCGTTTTTCGAGTTCCAGCTTTCCGCTTTCCATCTTAGAAATATCGAGAATATCGTTAATTATCACACTCAGATTTTTTAAAGCGGAAGTAATGATCTGGATATGGTTGCGTTGTTGCGTGTTTAATTCGGTTTCGCCTAATAAATTCGTAAAACCGATTATGGCGTTCAGTGGCGTTCGGATTTCGTGGCTCATATTTGCCAGAAAATCGTCCTTCGCTTTCGCCTTTTCCATCTCAATGCGCGATTCAATAAGTTTATTCTGCAGCTCTTCGCTTTGGGTAATGTCTGTTGCAGTTCCATAAATAAGATTGCCTTCCGGATTTAACGAGGCGTTCCATCGCATCAAAACAATGCCTTTATCTTTTTTTACAAAACGAACCACAAAGTTTAGTGGTTTTCTGTTTAAGGGAAACTTTAAAATTTCGTTCGTGATTTTTTCCAGGTCTTCGGGTAAAATAAAGCGATAGATTAGGGTATGAATCAGTTCTTTCTCGGCGTAGCCGAGCAAATCCTCGAACGACTTACTGACTTTAATTAACTGACCGTCTAAATTGATTATGCACTTTAATTCTACCGAAAGGCGAAAGAAATTAAGCAGCTCCTGCTCCTGCTCTTTCAGCTGCGTGATGTCGTTGCGGATGGATATAAATTGATAAGGCTTGTTGTTTTCATCCATAAACGGTACTATAGTGGTATCGACCCAGTAAGTGGTTCCGTCCTTGGCTTTATTTCTGATTTCGCCATGCCATTTTTTTCCGGCAAGAAGACAAGCCCACAGGTTTTCAAAAAACGACTTTGGATGAAAGCCCGAGTTAATGATGCGGTGATTTTGCCCAATTAAATCTGCAGCAGAGTATTTAGAAATTTCGCAAAAACGCTCGTTAACATAGGTTATTTTACCCTCGCCATCGGTTACCGCTAAAATACTATGAGAATCTATTGCGTCTTTATAAATATTAAGATGCGAGGCTAAACGGTTATTGGCCTCGTTTGACTTTATCGAATAAATGAATGCCGATGCCAAAGAAATGATTGGCTCAAGAAAATGGATATCTTCCTGGCTGTAGCCCCCTATCTTATTTCCTAACCCAAGCATTCCTATTAGGTTGTTTTCTTTGTCGTATAATGGAATTCCGAGGTAATCATTCAATGGGGAATGGCCATGCGGAAGCCCTCCACGTTTCGTGTCGTTTACCGGGTCATTCGAAATTACCGGCTCGCCGGTTTTTATAGTGTAGCCGAAAAGCGTGTTCAGGTTGGTAAATTCCATTCCATCTTGCTCATTATTCTGATATTGGTTACTGGTCTCCTCATCCCAAGAAGCATCTGTTATTGCGTATATTTTCAAGTAGGGCTTCCCATCGCGGAGCAAGGTTTCTCCAATAAAGCCATATTCGCTGTTGGTGATATAAAGCATTTTGGCCAGCATTTTTTTGAATAATGAATTCTTGTCGCTGTTAGGAGCCACGAACTCCCGATTGATTTCAGAAAGCGCTTTTAGGAGATTCTGATTCGACTCAAATTCCAGATTTCGACGCGATAATTTCAAGAATTCAGATACCGAGTGGGCAAGCAACTCGATTGACTTTATCTCCATATCGCTCAACAATACCTGTTGTTCATTATCGATAAGTAGAAAATAATCAGAATCCTTAACCGGAAAAGAGGATATTTGCCTTCCCTTTACGGTGTGATTTAGATAGGAGAATTCCGGTGCTCCAATTATTGCGCGCTTTTTACCCATGCGCAAGCCTACAACACTATCTTCAAATACCTTTTTTAAGTGTTTGTTGATGGCATCATCCCACGGATACGAAAGGAAAAGACAACTGCTAATGGTTTCGTCTGTTTTTTTTATGATGAATACATTCGAAAACGCATAGGCAGCTTTGAGATGATTAACTATATTAGTAAAGAATGCCTCGGCCAATTCATCCAGTTCCAGTCTACCTGCAACCGGTTCAAAGTCGCTTTTCATTTTATAAATGATATAATATGTACACCAAATGTAGTAAATAAAATACAATAAGAATAAAAATAAAATATCTTTACTATAAGTATGGCGCACCCTTTTGATGCTGATAGCTAAACACGATGCCATTGTTTAAAGACTTTTTGTATTTCAATTCCTAATTCAGCAGGTATGGAATACCGCCTTGTTATTCAGTTCAATTCCCAATCCGCTTTGCCTCGGTTTTTCAATTACACCCGAATTTATTTGGAGTCCTTTCTCCAGATCTTCGCTAAGCAAGAGTGGGCCATCCATGTCCACAAAATCAAGCTGCGATAAATAATGAGCTATTGCCGCACTGCCGATGCTGCAATCGTTCATGCAGCCCATCATATCTTGCAAACCTTGCGCACGCGCTTCTTTTAACATCCGAAGTGCCGGTGTTATGGCCGCCGCAATTGGTTAGTTTAATATTGATGCCAAGAAAACGACCTGCACAAGTTGCCACATCGCTTTCCGAAACACAGCTTTCGTCGGCAAACAAGGGGATCGACGATGCGGGGTATAGATCAGGCATCAAATGTTCATCTCCGGGTTTAAATGGTTGCTAAATCAATTCAATCGAAAATGCATCAAGCTGCTCGAAGCGTAATAATGCAGTTGGTGTGTTCCAGCCACCGTTCGCATCCACACGAAAGGGAACATTACTTTCATACCGTAAAGCACGAACTAGTTCCAAATCATTTTCTTGCCCCACCTTAATCTTTTAAATCGGCCATGGCGTTAAGTGGGTAGCTAATTTCATGACTGGTAAGCGCAATAAGCCCATTGTTGGCAGGAGCTTCGCTTTTTATTGGTTTATGATTGCTGGCTTCTAAGAAGTTAACAGGTTCTGAAAATGCATAAATGAGGTTTTTTTTGGGATTAATTTCGGCCTGCAACTTTAGGGTAATATAGGTGCTATTTTTTAAGGTAGCGCTTGGTGGCCGATAGGAATTTCTTTTTACGGGTACTGAAAAATTGCACTTCCATCATTTCCGATACATTATTGGGCTGCATAAAGCGATAAAAAGGTATCTACGTAAACTCAGTTTCGTCATAGCCCAGCAATTGAATAAAGGATAGACTTACTTTAACGAAATACCCATCTAAATTGGCCACGCACAACAAGGGACCCTCCAAATCGAAATAGGTTTCAAGTGAGAGTTCGGCATTCCTTTTTACTTCCGGATGAAGAAACACAAAAGCAAACTTTGTTTTAGGGTGGGTAATCAGATGATGAATTCGACTACCCAGCGTGAAAAATATTTCATACATGCCCTTCCCCAAGTCAAGCTCCAAATCACCCTCCCAACAGGCATCGCCTCCAATTTTTGTTAAGCTAAATGGCTCACTTTGGGATTTTGTGTCGTTGATCTGTATTGTTTTTCCGAAGGAAAGTTCTTGTTCTGTAAACCCTGTTATTTCAATAAATTTTGAA
>JBKCHQ010000205.1:0-3367 GCA_046302715.1 Bacteroidia bacterium
TCATGTGCCGATAGACGGCATCTATCGTACTATAGATTTTTTTCAGTTTGATTAACGTGGGTTAAGAGGCACATCTTTGCATCGAACCATTAAACAAAAATCAATATGAAAAAAGTAAATGCAGCAGAATGCCGCGAAATCATTAAAAACAACCCCTATGTAGTAGTTAAATTCAGTAGCGTTGGGTGTGGGCCATGTATAATATTGAGTAAGACAATTAATGCTATGCGTGATGCGTTTCCCAATATTCGTTTTTTGGAAATTGATGCAGTTGCCGATTCAGAGTACGCTATAGAATTTGATTTCCGGACTGTTCCACATCTTTTTTTTGCAGCCCATGGCTCCTTTCTCAAAGATAGCATGGGCGTCTTTAGGCGATTACAAGGTGCGGCTGATGCATCTATATTGCGTGAAGAATTTACACGCCTTCAGAATATTTTAGTTTCTGATAATCAACCTGTTTAAAATTATTAAATAATCGCTTTACCATAAATATAAATTGATGTGTAATAAAGTAAATATTCCCTGCGTTTATGAGGTATAGATTATTTAGTAAATCGCTATTAATCATACTACCACACAAAACGTATTGTATTTTAAGGTTGTTGTAATTATTGCTATTTCAAAGGCTGTTGCTTAAGACAGCCTTTTTTATTACCCCCAATTTACCCTGCTATGCCTACCTTTGGCGCATTCAACAGATGGGCAAGCTTTCCATTCCTCATTATCCGGTTACAGAGATTGCCGAATCGCTTTTGGTGCAACTCGGGCAACACCATGCGGTATTGCTTTCGGCACCACCCGGAGCGGGTAAGAGTACCGTGTTGCCGCTTTATTTACTGGAAGCACCGTATTTAAATGGTAAGAAGATTCTGATGCTGGAACCCCGTCGCCTTGCTGCTCGCTCGGTGGCCGCTCGCATGGCCGATTTACTCAACGAACCTTTAGGAAAAACGGTGGGCTACCGCATTCGCTTCGAAACCTGCATTTCTGATGAAACTCGAATTGAGGTAGTCACCGAAGGTATTCTTACCCGCATGCTTCAAAACGATCCTACCCTTGAAGCCTACGGCATCGTAATTTTCGATGAGTTTCATGAACGCAGCATCCATGCCGATCTGGGTTTGGCGCTTTGCCGCGAAGCCCAGCAGCTCATACGCAACGATTTGCGTTTACTGGTTATGTCGGCAACACTCGAGTTAAAGGGACTTCAAGCGTTGCTCGATGCACCCGTTATCGAAAGCAAAGGCAGGCAGCATCCGGTAGAAATTAAATACTTGGGGGCTTCAGATTATCAATCTGTAGCCGAAAGTGCCGCCATCCACACCGTGGCCATTGCCGAAAAGCATGAGGGCGATATTCTGGTGTTTTTACCGGGCGAAGGCGAGATAAAACTGGCTGCCGAACGCATAAAACAAAGTCGGCCTGATTGGGCCGTTTATCCACTGTTTGCACAACTGCAGCATCATGAGCAGCGCAGGGCGTTAATGCCTGATTCTCAAGGCCGCAGACGTGTAGTATTGGCCACTTCTATTGCCGAAACCAGTTTAACCATCGAGGGCATTCACATGGTTTTGGATAGCGGCTTCATTCGCAAAAGCAGGTTTAGTCCCACCACAGGCATGTCGCAGCTGTATACCGAACGTGTTTCGGTGGACTCGGCCGATCAGCGGGCGGGCCGAGCCGGGCGTTTAGGACCGGGAGTATGTTACCGCATGTGGAGCCTTGCCGATCATGAACGCCTAGCATCCTTTCGAAAACCTGAAATCCTCGAAGCTGATTTATGTCCCCTGGCGCTCGAATTGGCCGTATGGGGCGTTTCGGAGCCGCATACCTTAACTTGGATTGATCCGCCACCCTCAGGGGTATATACTGGCGCCCTCGAAACATTAAACAGAATTAATGCCGTTGAGGGCACTAAAATTACTGCCTACGGAAGAGAAGTGCATCGTTTACCTTGTCATCCGCGTGTTGCACACCTGCTTTTAAGTGCGAATAATGACGATCAGAAACAGCTCGCCTGCGACTTGGCCGCGGTACTCGAGGAACGCGATCCCTTGGGAAAAGATGCAGGAGTTGATATCAATGTCCGCATCGAATTGCTGCGACGTTATCGAGGGACACAAAAGTTAGGAAAAGGCTTTTTGCGCATTGCCAAAACAGCCGATTCCTATCTAAAAATTATGGGTTTAGAGCCTAACAACGGTAGTTTTATTCCGGGTGAAACCGGTTTGCTGCTTGCGCGGATGTACCCCGAACGCATTGCCTCGGCAAAGCCGGGTAATAATGCCCTCTTTCAACTAGCCAATGGGCGTCTGGCATCATTCGCGCACACCGACAGTTTGGCCCATGAACCCTGGATTGCCGTGGCCCATCTAGATCAGCGCGAAAATACCGGAAAAATATTTTTGGCTTCGCCATTGGAGCCATCCGATTTAGCCGAATTCGTAAAAACTACTGATGCTGTTCGTTGGGACACGCGAAACCGCCAGCTGGTTACGGCTACTGAAACTAGACTTGGCACATTATTGCTTCAATCGCGCCCTTTGGCAGCTCCTAAGCCAGAATGGGTAAAGGAGGCACTCCTGCAGGCCGTAAAGCAAGATGGGGCGGTATTACTCAATTGGGACAATGAGGCAGCCAATTTGCAGGCACGAGTAGAATCGCTTCGAAAATGGGATGCTGCTGATGGTTTCCCAAGTTTTAACACGGATGCGCTCCTTTCGAATGCCGAGTTATGGATAATTCCATGGCTGGAGAAAGTGCGTAATGCCGCCGATTTTCAAAAGCTGCCACTCATGGAGGCGCTATCGGCGTATCTGGGCTGGGAACTTCAGCAGAAGTTGAACCAGCTGGCACCTGCATTTTTAGTGGTTCCAACGGGATCGAAAATTAAACTCGAATATTATTTAAATGGGCAGGCTCCGGTTTTGGCGGTGCGGCTTCAGGAAATGTTTGGCTTAACCCAAACGCCTTCCGTTAATCAGGGCCTTCAGCCCGTAGTATTGCATTTGTTGTCGCCGGGATACAAGCCGGTGCAGGTTACCTCCGATTTAATCAGTTTTTGGAACGGAGCATACCACGAAGTTAAAAAGGAACTGAAGCGGCGGTATCCAAAGCACGCTTGGCCCGACGATCCGTTCAAGGCTTTGCCGGTTGCCAAAGGCCGTCCGATGAAATAGCCGACTAAAAAAGAGGGGATATGCAAAATTCCTTGTGGGGCAAACGAAAATTATTCTTTACTTTGCGCCCTCAAAATTACCAAATGCCCGGATGGCGGAATTGGTAGACGCGTTGGTCTCAAACACCAATAACTTCACGGTTGTGCCGGTTCGACCCCGGCTCCGGGTACCAAGCCGGAATTTTT
>JBKCHQ010000206.1:0-2512 GCA_046302715.1 Bacteroidia bacterium
ATAGAAATTATACGATTAAATCGCTTCATATTCAAACAAACGCCTCCATTAATCGGCAAGGCGCCTCCACTCAACCCGGTGCCTCCTCCACGTGTGGTTAGCGGGATGGCGTTTTCGTTACAAAACGAGGCAATACGGCTTACCTCATCCGCAGTAGCGGGCTGAACCACCACCTCAGGCAGGAACGAAAGGTCTTCGGTTTCGTCGTGGGCATTGTTGCGCAAGGTGTCATTATCGAAGTAAACATGTTCTTGGCCGCAAATTAAAATAAGTTGGTCCAATAATAGCGGGTTCATCATGTAAGCATTTTCAGCCTAAAAATAAGCAGTGACGAAGTAGCGCTAACGAAATTCTCATATAATTCTAAACACCGCTTTGTGCAAAGAAACCTGCTTAAAAGCCACCCAAAACAAATTGGTCAAAGCGATCAAAATAGTTCTGTAATCGGTCAAACCAAATGATGATATTATCTCTGTTATTTTCTTTGGCTGCATATTCAAGCTTACGGGCAATAAAAAGGCCTTCGTTAAAATTCATGCCCGCCATTGAGCCGGCCAATCCATGGCACAATTGCGCAACTATTATACATTGATTTTCGGCAATGGCCGATTTTAACGACGGAACATCACGTGTGATGCGTTGTGTCATCAATTCCACCAAGCGACGGGTAGCTTCTTCTCCTAAATTGGACTTATGTTCGTTAAAAATGGCATTAAAATCATCGCCATTGTCGCTATCTTCAAGTACACTTGGATGCGGCTTTAGGACTTCAGTTACACTGGATATAAGTTGTGCCTCCGAATAAGGTTTCACTAAATATGCGTTCATGCCTGCTTCAAAACAAAGCGCCTTTTCAGATTCGAGTACATGCGCCGAGCAGGCCACAATGGGCAAATCGAGGCTCAGCGTATTTCGAATGTATTCTGAAGCTTCAATCCCACTCATAATGGGCATTTGCACATCCATAAGAATGAGGTCAAACAAAATTCCTTTTTGCAATAAACGCAAGGCTTTTTTTGCACTGCTACAGCTTGTAACACTGGCTCCGTTACGGGTCAAAAATGTCTCAGAAAGAAAACGGTTATGCTCGTTATCATCCACCACCAAAATTCGCTTGTGAGTTAGCTTAGGTAGAGGTTCATTAGGAAGATAATTTTCTGGCGCTTCTGCTTTTACGGCGTTTGCCAAGGGCAATTCAATTCGAAACTCGCTGCCCTTTTGTAATTCGCTTTGTACGTAAATTTTACCGCCATGAAGATCCACCAGCATTTTAACAATACTAAGCCCCAAACCAGTGCCGCCAAATTGTATGGCGGTAGCGGCATCTGACTGTATAAAGGGTTGAAAAATAGCCTCTGTTTTAGAGGGATCTATTCCAATGCCCGTATCTTTTACCGAAATAAGTATAGTGGAGGAATGTTCCATCCGTTCTTTTTCAAATAGCTGCACCTCAATAAACCCTTTACTTGTGAATTTCAGCGCATTTGAAATGAGATTATTCAACATTTGCTTTATTCGGGTTTCGTCGCCCACAAACCAATGATTCGGTAATGTTTCGCTTTTAAAAACTAGTGACACTTTTTTTGTTTGCGCTTTTGCCTCAAATAATTCGATGGTTTCTTTTGCCGCTGCAACAAGGTTGAATGTTTTGTTAACCAGTAAAAATTTGCCGTTTTGTAGTTTTGAGGTATCGAGAATATCGTTCAAAAGCAGATTGAGGCTTTTAATAGAATGTCGAATTATACCGATGCGTTTACGCTGCGAATGATCCAAAATACCCTCTTCCATTAAATCGGCATAGCCCGCAATGGCATTAAGCGGGTTGCGAATTTCATGACTAATAAGGGCAATAAGCCCATTGTTGGCAGGAGCTTCGCTTTTAATGGGTTTATGATTGCTGGCTTCTATGAAATTAACCGGTTCGGCAAAAGCATAAATGAGGTTGTTATGGGGATTAATTTCAGCATGCCACTTTAACGTAATGTAGGTGCCATTTTTTTTATGGTAGCGGTTTGTTGCTGCCAGGAAATTCTTTTGACGTGATCCGAAAAATAACACTTCCACCATTTTCGATACATCATCGGGATGCACAAAACGATAAAACGGAATCGAGGTGAACTCTGTTTCATCATAGCCCAGCAATTGAATAAAGGATTGACTTACCTTAACAAAGTAACCATCTAAATTTGCTATACATAATAAAGGGCCTTCCAAACCAAAGTAGGGTTCAAATGAAAGTTCGGTATTGCTTTTTACATCGGGGTGAAGAAAGACACATACAAACTTTGTTTGGGGATGGGCAATGGGATGATGAATTCGGGACACCAGCATGTAAAATGTTTCGTATGCCCCCGTTCCAAAGTCAACCTCTAAATCACCCTCCCAACAGGCATCGCCTCCAATTTTTGTTAAGCTAAATGGCTCACTTTGGGATTTTGTGTCGTTGATCTGTATTGTTTTTCCGAAGGAAAGTTCTTGTTCTGTAAACCCTGTTATTTCAATAAATTTTGAA
>JBKCHQ010000207.1:0-7719 GCA_046302715.1 Bacteroidia bacterium
AATAACTTATTTAACACTCTTTCGCCTCGTGCAGCAGTTTCGTATCGTCTGTTGCCCAAATGGAACATCAACGCATCGGTGGGTGATTATTATAAAATCCCAACCTATACGGTGCTTGGTTTCCAAAATAACGAGGGCGAATATGTAAATCGAGATGCTAAATACATCCGATCCACGCATTATGTAGGTGGTTTCGAATATATGCCTAAAGAGGATTTGCGTTTTACACTTGAAGGCTTTTATAAAAAATACAGCAACTATCCGGTTTCGGTAGCCAACGGTATTTCGCTGGCTAATTTAGGCGGGGGCTTCGATATTTTAGGCAACGAGGCCATCGTAAGCAGTGGTGGTGGCGAAACCTATGGAGCAGAATTTTACTTCCAACAAAAGCTGGTGAAACGCATCTTTGCTGTATTCAGCTATACGTTTGTAAGAAGTCGTTTTTCGGGTGCTAACGGTCAATTAACGGCATCTTCATGGGACAATCGCCATTTAGTATCGGCCTTATTCGGTTGGAAACTAAAGCGAGGTTGGGAGATTGGAGCAAAATTCCGTTTTGCAGGGGGAGCTCCATACACCCCGTTCGATACCACAGCTTCGCGCTTAAGCTTCGCCACAACGGGACAAGGAGTTTTGGATTATTCCCGGTTGAACACAGAGCGTCTTATTAACTTTAGTCAGCTTGATATTCGCTTTGATAAGAAGTTCTATTTCCGTCGCTCCACACTCGATATTTTCATCGACATCCAAAATGCCATGCGAGCCCGTAATCCGGATATTCCCGATTATTCGTTCGCCCGTAATGCCGACAATACAGGATTTGAAACCACCGACGGCCAACCTTTGCGCCCGGATGGATCAAATGGGATTCCGGTATTACTTGAAGACGATACCCCGCTGGTAACTCCAGCCATTGGGATCATTTTCGAGTTTTAGGGTGTTAATTTGAGACATTAATTTTGGATGACCTTGATACATCTCATGTCTTTTAAACATTTTTAGTATGATTGTTTAAATCAGATTAAATTTCTTTAAGGTCTGATTATTAAAAGCCCAGCAGACTCCGTTTTGGTGGTATAAAGTAACTTTATTCAGCCAAAATTAACGTTATATTCAAATCTGATTAAACCACTACATTTGCAAAAACACTTTTTTATGAAAAAAATATTACTTCAATCACTTTCACTTATTTTCTGTGCTAATAGCTTTGGTCAGATTGGAGCCACAGCTCCCGACTTTACGGTTACCGACCTTAATGGCAACGAAATAAGCCTCTATGCAGATATACTCGACCAAGGACTGATAGCCTTAGTGGATGTTTCTGCCACATGGTGTGGGCCATGCTGGAACCTTCATCAGTCGCACGTTCTAAGAGACTTACACCAAACCTATGGCGCTGGCGGATCAAACCAGCTGAGGGTGGTATTTTATGAGGGCGACCCCAATACAACCCTTAACGATTTGAATGGAACCACAGGCAGTTCGCAAGGCAATTGGCTTCTTGATACACCCTATCCGGTAGTTAACGAGTCGCCACTAAGTTTAAACTTGAATGTATGGGCTCCCGACGGATTTCCCACCTTAAATGTAATTCGGCCATCCGATAAAAAAATTGTAGCGGATACCTGGAACATTTATACATTGAATGGACAAATTGATGCCATTGAAAATGCTACGGGCTTAACACTTACGGCAGCAAGTACCATAGCAGTATCGACCACCAATGCTATTTCTACCTACCCCAACCCGGCGAACGAACAACTTTATATTGAATGGGATAACTTCTCAATTAATAGTAAAATTGAGTTATTTACGATTGATGGAAAGTTAATCCAAACAATCAACCCCAATGCTCCAATATTAACTGTGGATACACAAACATTACCAACCGGGCAATATGTTTTGAAGGTAATTAATGAAGATGAAGTATCCACAAAAATGATTTCAGTGGTTCACTAATAATTAGTCAAACTAAATCTTTAAAGCCCTCATATTGAGGGCTTTTTTTATATCTCTACCTGTGTAACTAGTAAATCGCTTATAAAACCAAAATTGTACAATTTAAACACACACGTAAATAGATGAAAATGAATCTATTCAAAATCAACCGTACCTGCACCCTGGCGTATAAGTTCGGGCTCGAGGCCTGTACAGTCAATTACAGTTGACGGCACCAAGGCTCCATAACCGCCATCAACAACTAGATCAACGGAGTCGCGATAGCGCTCGTGAATCAATTCGGGATCGGTGGTATATTCCAATATTTCGTCGTCATCGTGCACCGAGGATGAAATGAGCGGGTTACCCAATTCGCGCACTAAAGCACGGCATATTTCATTATCCGGAATTCGAATGCCCAATGTGCGCTTGTTATTTTTAAACAGTTTGGGTACACTGTTACTGGCATTTAAGATAAACGTGTAAGGCCCGGGTAAACAGGCTTTCATGAGTTTAAAAGTACGTGTATCAACCGGTCGAGAATATTCGGTTAAATGCGACAAATCATCAAAAACGAATGAAAAATCGGCCTTTTCTGGCTTAATTCCTTTTAGGTAAGCAATGCGTTCAACTGCCCTATTTTTGGTAATGTCGCAGCCAAAGGCATATACTCCATCGGTGGGATAAATGATCACTCCTCCGTCGCGCAATACCTCTACTACTTTTTTGAGTTGACGAGGATCGGGCGTTATCGGATGGATGCGTACCAACATGTTTTAATGATTCAATTTGCCATAATCGGCCAGAAACTTTTCAAGGCCAATATCGGTAAGAGGATGCTTTAATAAGTCGGTAATTACGTTAAGCGGACACGTGGCCACATCTGCACCTATTTCGGCACACTCCATAAGATGCATGGTATGACGAATAGAAGCCGCTAAAATCTGGGTTTCGTACCCGTAGTTATCGTAAATAGTTCGAATTTTACCAATCAGCTCCACGCCATAAGAACTCACATCGTCGAGACGCCCCAAAAACGGCGATACATAGGTAGCTCCGGCCTTGGCCGCCAGCAATGCCTGCCCTGCCGAAAATACCAAAGTGCAATTGGTACGAATACCCTTAGAACTAAAATATTTGATGGCCTTGATACCGTCTTTTATCATCGGCACCTTTACCACAATCTGTGTGTGCAATGATGCCAAATTCTCTCCTTCGCGAATAATGCCTTCATAATCGGTAGCAATTACTTCGGCACTTACATCGCCTTCAACAATCTCGCAAATATTGATATAATGTTGCATGATGCGGTCGGTTCCGCTTATGCCTTCCTTTGCCATTAGGCTTGGGTTGGTGGTAACTCCATCCAAAACACCAAGGTCCTGGGCTTCGCGAATTTGCGCTAAATTGGCAGTATCGATAAAGAATTTCATGGTATGTGCTGTTATTGCCGCAAAGGTAAAAAGTAAATAAGCCCAGTGTAAAATAACTTATGAACCATTGGTGAACAGCATCGATATTTTTGTAGATATTTACGGGTAAATAGCACCATGGCAAAATAAAGACCGCATCAACATTGTATATTCCACCAATCCAAACTTCAATTACCAACACGAAGACGACGCTGAGCCAGAAACACTTGCACCAGGAAATCAGGACCTTAGAATATGGCTCGAACGCTATAAAGGCGATAAAAAAGCAACGGTAATTAAAGGTTTTATTGGCAAATCGGAAGATTGCGAGGCGCTCGCAAAAATGCTTAAAAACCATTGCGGTAGTGGCGGTAGTGTTAAAGAAAATGAAATTATTGTTCAGGGCGACCACCGCGATAAGGTGTTAACGTTCCTAAACCAGAAAGGCTATAAAGCCAAGAAATCGGGCGGCTAATTCCTACGATTAATCTGCGCGTACCACCTTTTCGTAAACACTCTCGTAAAGCGGTATAATTCTATTACTCGAGAATTGCTCGGCACGTTTTCGAGCATTTACAGAAAATTTCCCAAGTAAATCAGGATTCTTCAAAAGTTCAAGGCTATGTTGGGCCATATCCTCTACATCGCCAACATCGCTCATAAAGCCGCAATAACCCTGTTGGTTAACTTCGGGAATCCCCCCCGTATTAGTGGATATCACCGGAACACCGGATGCCAGTGCCTCCAATGCCGAAAGTCCGAAACTCTCCGATTCTGACGTCAATAAAAACAAATCAGATACGCATAGAATTTGTTCGATGGCCTTGGTTTTCCCCAAGAAAACTACATCCTGAAAAACCCCGAGGCTGCGTGCTAAATTTTCAACCTGAGCCCGATCGGGTCCATCGCCCGCCAATAATAACTTACACGGTATGGATTGGTGCACCCGTTCAAACACTTTTACCACATCCGAAATTCGCTTTACAGGACGAAAATTCGAAATGTGAGTAATGATTTTTTCGCCGTTCGGAGCATAAATCTTTCGATGACACTTATCGGTAGGGTTATTATAATTGCTTAGCTCAATAAAGTTTGGAATCACATCTATATGGTTCGACACTTCGAAATAGCGCAATGTATCGCTGCGCAAACTGTTCGAAACCGCGGTAACAGCGTCGCTATGATTTAAGGCAAATTCAATCACCGGCTTATACGAAGGGTCACGGCCTACTAGCGTTATGTCGGTTCCATGCAGCGTGGTAATGTAAGGAACCCTCTTGCCTTTAGTGCGTAATATTTCGCGTGCCATAAATGCCGCCGAAGCATGAGGAATGGCATAATGTACATGAAGCAGGTCGAGCTTGTGATGCAAGGCCACATCTACCAGTTTTGAGGTAAGCGAAATCTCATACGGTAAAAATTCGAAGAGTGGATAGTTCGCTACGGGAACTTCATGATAAAACAAATTACCCGAAAAGCGATCAAGCCTAAAGGGCTGACTGTACGAGATAAAATGCACCTGATGGCCCTTTTGCGCGAGCTCAAGACCAAGTTCGGTAGCAACAACGCCCGAACCTCCAAAGGTGGGATAACAAACAATTCCTATATTCATTCAGACAGATCGAGATGAAGCATGTAGGTGGTGAGGTCAATCATGGCACGATAACGCGCCAGAATTTCAAAACCGAGAATTCCATCAATAGGCTTAATTCCCAATTCTTTATAGGTTTCATTAACATACCCTAAATCGATGGTACCCGCTTTAAATTCGGCCACACTAAGTTTGCCTATACTTAATCCATGTACCATCACTTCATGGCTATCAGCAATTTGTGCCTGAAAACCCGATGATTGGCGACGTTCCTCCGTAAATTCAAGTTGAGGAAACTTGCGACGCAAACGTTTATGGTCAAAAATAGTGTGCGAAGCACCCGTATCTATGAGTAAGCGTATTTTTTTGCCCAGAAGTTTAGCTTCAATAAATACTTGCCCTCCGCCGTCGTGCATTAGGTGGGTCTTTAAGTTTATTGAAGTAAACATAAAGCGTTTAAACCGATGCTGCCTTTACCATGCCATCGTAAACATCCATCACTTCCTTAACGGCAGCTGCGCTTTGGTTCACCAATTCCATCTCGGCGGAATTCAACTTAAGCTCAATAATTTCTTCGATACCTGTTTTGCCTAATTTAACCGGAACGCCGAGATAAATATTTTTTAAGCCGTATTCGCCGTTTAGCAATGCACAACAAGGGAAAATGCGTTTCTGATCACGCACAATGGCTTCAACCATTTGGGCTGCCGCAGCACCCGGTGCATACCAAGCCGAAGTTCCCATTAGATTTACCAATTCTCCGCCGCCCTTTTTGGTACGATCGATTATTGCATTAAGTTTATCTTCTGCCATTAATTCTGTAACCGGAATGCCCGATACGGTTGTATAACGCGGAAGGGGAACCATAGTATCCCCATGACCTCCGAGTAACATTGCCTGAATATCTTTAGGCGATACATTGAGCGCTTCGGCCAAAAAAGCCCGGTAACGCGCAGTATCTAATATACCAGCCATTCCAAATACTTTACGCGAATCTACCTTTGCCGTTAAATAAGCTACATAAGTCATTACATCGAGCGGATTGGATACCACGATAATGATGGCATCGGGCGAATATTTTATTACGTTTTCGGTAACCGATTTAACGATTCCGGCATTGGTAGCGATTAAATCGTCGCGGCTCATGCCCGGCTTACGTGGTAAACCTGAAGTAATCACCACCACTTCCGACCCCGCTGTTTTTGAATAATCGTTGGTATAACCTACCACGCGCGAATCGTACAAGTTTATGGGCGCAGTTTGCCACATATCCAACGATTTACCCTCGGCCAAGCCTTCCTTAATATCAAGCAATACCACTTGGTTTGCCAATTCCTTTTCTGCAATAACATTGGCGCAGGTTGCACCCACATTGCCCGCACCGATTACCGTAATTTTCATATGTATTTTGATTGATTAAAATTTGAAGCGGTGCAAAATTAGAAATTCAAACGTTGCAACAAGCGAATCCTTAAATTACTTTTGTAAAATGATTATCAGCAAGAAACTATACCGACGGATTTTTCTGCTTTCGGCAATTCTCATTGTTGTAGAATTAATTTATCTGGGTGTAAAAAAGGAATTTGTTTCCATTGATGCATCGGTGCTAACGGCTATTGAACTGGTGCTCACTTTTATTGTTTCCTTATTGGTGTGCACCATTGTACTGCGATTAACGGGCGACAAGGTGTACACAATGTTCGAGAAGGAAATGGAGCTCGAACAACGCATCATTGTGTCTAAACTTTACGCCATTTCGGTTTATAGCTTGGCTATCATCATAACCTTTTGGAAAGCAGGCGTATCTCTCGGCAATATTACCATTTTTATTGGCCTCATGGCTTCGGGTTTCGCTTTTGCCGTGCGGGATTTGTTGCTTTCATTTTTTGCGTGGTTTATTATCCTAAATAAAAAACCCTTCCACATGGGAGATTATATCAGAATTGAAAATGACAGTGGATTGGTTACCCGCATCGGGACGTTTTTCTTCACGCTCGAACAGGCACGAAAACCGGAATTTGTTAAGGTACCAAACAGTATTGTATTGAGTAAGAGTATTCGAAATTTAGGCACCGGAAGTTATGTTCACGAAATTCAATACGCACTTAAGGGCATTCCGCAAAATCTGGAAGAAATTTCTAAAAACATCACGGAGTTCATTCAAAATCGCTCGCAATTGAAGCACGTACTCAAATGCAGCATTAGCAGCGAGCAAGGAATTGTTTGGTTTAGAGTAGAATACAGCACCAATTTTGAACAAGAAGGGCTTAAGCCATTGGTAAACCAATTTATTTGCACCCAGCTCGATGGCTATTTGAGGTTTGGCAATGCGGTAAATTAGCGTACAATGTAAGTTTTTACGAAAGCCTTATTCTCATATCTACATGTTTAACAATGCTTTACAAATCGGTTTGGCAATAAATTCGATTGTAGGATAAGTCATTTTTTTGGCTTTTTCACGTTTACAAACATCGTGACATTTATTAACTTTTTATTGTTCAATTTTCCTAACCTAACCTATCTGTTTTCAGATGTTTTTTGTGATTATTTAGTCTTATGAAAGAAGAAAACAAAGCTCAAATTTTTATAGTTGAAGACGAGCCCTTTTTTGCCAATTTAATACACTACGATTTAGAAGCAAATTACTACAACGGTATTAAATTATTTTTTAGCGGTGAAGAGGCCATTGCCAACCTTCATTTAAAACCCCGAGTAGTTATTCTCGACCATCAACTTCCAGGAATGTCGGGTTTGGAGGTATTGGATAAAATTAAGGAT
>JBKCHQ010000208.1:0-3001 GCA_046302715.1 Bacteroidia bacterium
TTTACCGATGGGTAGCAAAAAAGCGGTATAATTGGTTTGGTCGAACTGAATATTGTAGTGTTAGCAGCACTTTAAAAGGAAGAATCACTACTTAATGTCGAATGTTGATAAAAGAAAAACCGAATAAACAAAAAAGCCTGAGTTCAAAACCTCAGGCTTCTCTTTTAGATTTCTTAGACTATCAATCCGCAATATTCGCTGCCAGATAATCTCTGTTCATCCGCGCGATATTTTCCAGACTAATTTCTTTCGGACATTCCACTTCGCAGGCTCCGGTATTGGTGCAATTACCAAATCCTTCCGCATCCATGGCTTCTACCATTTTCTTAACACGAATATGGCGCTCGGGTTGACCTTGCGGCAACAAGGCTAATTGCGAAACTTTTGCCGAAACAAACAACATAGCCGAAGCATTCTTGCAGGTAGCTACACAGGCGCCGCAACCAATGCAGGCTGCTGCATCAAATGCTTTGTCGGCATCGGGTTTTGGTATGGGTAATGAATTCGCATCAACGGCATTTCCGGTGTTCACCGAAATAAATCCGCCAGCCTGAATTACGCGATCGAATGCGGAACGATCCACCATCAAATCCTTGATAATCGGGAAGGCCGAAGCTCTCCAGGGCTCAACGTAAATGGTATCGCCATCGCTGAAATGCCGCATATGTAACTGACAGGTGGTTGTGCCCGTCAATGGACCATGTGCTCGACCGTTGATGTACATCGAACACATCCCGCAAATCCCTTCGCGGCAGTCGTGATCGAAGGCAATCGGATCGTCGCCGGTGCGTACCAATTCTTCGTTCAATACATCAAACATCTCCAAAAACGACATATCCTCCGATACTTCGTTCATGGTGTAGGTTTTAAACTCTCCGGGAGTGGTCCCGCTTTTCTGACGCCAAACTTTGAGTGTAATTTTCATGATTGCAGCGTAATTTTATTTGTATGAACGTTGAACAAGCTTCACATTATCGAATACGAGCGACTCTTTATGCAGCTCCGATGGCTGGTTGTCGCCCTTGTATTCCCAGGCCGAAACATAGGCGTAGTTGGTATCGTCGCGCAAGGCTTCGCCATCTTCGGTTTGGTATTCTTCTCTAAAATGCCCGCCGCAGCTTTCGTTACGGCTATAGGCATCGTCGATCATCAACTCGCCCAACTCGATAAAGTCGACCACACGAAGTGCTTTCTCCAATTCGGGATTCATGCCGTTTGCATCGCCCGGAATGCGCACATCGCTCCAGAAATTGTTGCGGATTTCCTGCACCATTTTCTTGGCTTTCTGCAGTCCTTCGGCGTTACGTGCCATGCCGCAGTATTCCCACATTACCTTGCCCAATTGCTTGTGGAAGTGATCCACAGGCTGGGTACCCTGGATTTTCATCAAGCGTGTAATGCGTTCTTCTACTTCCTTCTCGGCTTTTTCAAACGCTTCGTGGGTAGTTGGAATGGCCGGCGTGCGGATTTCCTTACTTAAGAATTCACCAATCGTAATCGGTAACACGAAATAGCCATCAGCCAGACCTTGCATCAAAGCCGAAGCTCCCAAACGATTCGCTCCGTGATCGGAGAAGTTACATTCGCCCGTAGCATACAAGCCCGGAACGGTAGTCATTAAGTTATAATCAACCCATAAACCGCCCATGGTGTAATGCACGGCAGGATAAATGCGCATGGGTGTGGTATACGGATCTTCGCCCGTAATTTTTTCGTAGATCTCGAATAAGTTGCCGTAACGCGCTTCAATTACCGATTTGCCCAAACGATTGATGGCATCAGCAAAATCGAGGTAAACGGCCATTTTCGAGGTACCTACACCATAACCTGCATCGCAACGCTCTTTGGCAGCGCGCGAAGCAATATCGCGCGGCACCAGATTTCCGAAAGCCGGATAGCGACGCTCTAAGTAATAATCGCGCTCATCCTCCGGAATTTCGGTGGGTTTACGCGCATCGTCTTTTTTCTTGGGAACCCAAATTCGGCCGTCGTTACGTAAGGACTCCGACATAAGGGTTAATTTCGATTGGTGATCGCCCGATACCGGAATACAGGTTGGGTGAATTTGCGTAAAGCAGGGATTTCCGAAGAATGCTCCCTTTTTATGCGCCTTCCAGTTCGCCGTAACATTACTGCCCATGGCATTGGTCGAAAGGAAGAATACGTTACCGTATCCGCCTGTCGCAAGCACAACAGCATGTCCGAAATGACGCTCCAATTTACCGCTCACCAGGTTGCGAGCGATTATACCACGTGCTTTCCCGTCAATAATTACTACATCCAGCATTTCGTGGCGGGCAAACATTTGTACTTGTTTGCGACCAACTTGACGGCTCAAAGCCGAATATGCGCCCAACAAAAGCTGCTGACCGGTTTGTCCGCGGGCATAGAAGGTACGCGACACCTGCACCCCGCCAAACGAACGATTGTCGAGCAATCCGCCGTATTCGCGGGCAAATGGAACGCCTTGTGCCACACACTGGTCGATGATGGAAGTACTTACCTCGGCCAAACGATGCACATTGGCTTCGCGGCTGCGGTAGTCGCCACCTTTGATGGTGTCGTAAAACAAACGATGTACACTGTCGCCATCGTTCGAATAATTTTTAGCGGCATTGATTCCACCTTGTGCGGCAATACTGTGCGCACGGCGCGGCGAATCCTGAAAGCAGAAGGCCTTAACCTTGTAGCCCATCTCGCCGAGTGTAGCTGCTGCTGCGGCTCCGGCAAGACCGGTCCCCACCACGATGACTTCGATATTACGTTTATTCGCCGGATTTACCAGCGGAATGGTGGCTTTGTAGCGTGTCCATTTATCGGCCAAGGGGCCCTCAGGTATTTTTGCGTCCAGTTTCATGCGTCAAGGTATTAGAGGTTAAAGGGACTTTAAATAGAAGAAAATGGGCATCGCAGCGAACAATGCAGGAATCAAAATAGAAAACACCACCATGCCGATGCCTTTTATAACAGGCATATAGCGATGATGGTTCAAACCGATGGA
>JBKCHQ010000209.1:0-2726 GCA_046302715.1 Bacteroidia bacterium
GCCTTATGTCGACACCTCCAAAATTATAATTGTAGGCCACTCGATGGGCGGCCTTATTGCGCCGGCGCTCTCGGCCAAACATCAGGTGGCCGGAGTGGTGGTGTATGGCACTACCGCTAAATCGTGGTTCGAATACCAAATCGAAATGTACCGCGTGCAAAATGCGCTGGCCGGTATGAATCCCATAGAGGTAGAAGAATCGGTGTTACGGCAATACGATTTGAATTACCGTTATTTTGTGAAGAAGGAGAATTTGGCAGATATGGCACGGGATGCCTACGTTGACAGTGTTTTGCGTGCCGACTGGATGTACAACGGCAATGGGATGATTTATGACCGTAATGCCGAGTACTGGCGGCAGATTCAGGATTATCCGCACCTCGAAAACTGGAAAAACACCAAAGCTAAAGTGCTGGTTCAGTTTGGAGAGTCTGATTTTCAGGCATTTTCGCGGACCGATCACCAGCAGATTGTGAATACGGTAAATTATTTCAATCCCGGCAACGCCACGCTCGTGACCTATCCGCTTACCGACCATTATTTTGCCCAATCGGGAACGATGCAGCAAGCCTACGATAAGTATGTAGGCGGGCAAATTCAAACCTTGTTCGACGAATACAATCCCGAGGTGGGAGCTTCGGCAGTGCGGTGGAGCAATGAGGTTATTTACGGCAAAAAAGCATCGGGCGACGCATCCGGCATTTGGCGTAAACTCAAGACCGATACCTATCCCGGAAAGCAGGACGATATTTGTTTTATTAACGAAAACGAAGGCTGGTATGTAAACGGCTACGGCAGCATTTACCACACGAAAAATGGCGGTGAAACCTGGGAAAAGCAAGTAGAAAAGAAAGGAACATTTTTTCGCTGTATTGCCTTTGTCGACAGCCTGCGTGGTTTTGCCGGAACGGTGGGTACCGATTATTTTCCAAATGTAAGCGATACCATTCCGCTCTACGGCACCACCGACGGCGGTAAAACATGGAAGCCTGTATCGTACACCGGGCCTTATGTGAAAGGCTTGTGTGCCATTGATATTGTACGCGAACAGTATATCAACCGTGGCAAAACCGATTACCGCATTCATATTTTTGCAGTGGGCCGGGTAGGCAGTCCGGCAAACCGCATGGTTTCGCACGATGGCGGATTAAGCTGGCAATCGGCAAGTATGAACGGCGACTGCAAAATGCTGTTCGACATTAAAATGTTCGATAAAAACAACGGAATTGTTTGTGCTGCTTCGAACGAGGACATCGAAAAATCGAACGCACTTATTTTAAAGACTGCCGATGGAGGTATAACCTGGAAGAATGTATATCAATCAATCCGTCCGTTTGAAGGCACATGGAAAGCGTCGTTTCCGAGCGATAAGGTGGGCTATGTAACTATACAGTCCTATAATCACGATACAACGGTGCGCAGGCAGCGGGTGGCCAAAACTACCGATGGCGGCAACACTTGGCAGGAAATAAATCTGGTAGAAGATGCGTCGGCCCGCGAATTTGGAATTGGCTTTCTGGATGAGAATCATGGTTTTGTGGGCACCATGAACAGCGGTTACGAAACAAAAGACGGCGGTAAAACCTGGTTGGCAGTTGATATGGGCAAGGCCTGCAACAAAATCAGAATTTATACTGGTGCAAATGGCAAAAAATATGGGTATGCTATTGGTGTGGATGTGCTGAAGGCAGCGTTTTAGGCTCGTTCAAAAAAAATCAAATCTGCTGTAACTTTTCAAGGATGTACATCCTCTGATGGGATGATGTATACCCTACCACATCGTAAAAACACCTCATTTATTCAATTTCATAATTAACCCGCCAACACCTCGATTTAACATGATTTTACGCATCGAAAACCTGAATAAGCAATACGCGAATGGCGTTCATGCTTTAAACAACGTATCGCTTCGCATTGAGCGGGGCATGTTTGGGTTACTGGGGCCAAACGGAGCCGGAAAATCGTCGCTAATGCGCACGCTGGCCACCTTGCAGGATGCCGATTCGGGCACCGCATTTCTCGATGAAATTGATATTCTAAAACAGAAAGAGGATGTGCGTAAAGTTCTCGGCTATCTGCCGCAGGAATTTGGTGTATATCCCCGCACATCGGCCAGCGATTTGCTCAGCCATCTTGCCGTTTTAAAAGGATATTCACAAGCATCGGAACGTAAAAACATGGTCGATTTTCTGTTGCAGAAAGTGAATCTGTACGAGCATCGAAAAAAGGCAGTGAGTAGCTTTTCGGGCGGTATGCGCCAACGTTTTGGTATAGCGCAGTGTTTAATCGGCAAGCCCAAACTCATTATTGTGGATGAACCTACGGCCGGACTCGATCCGGGCGAACGCAATAGGTTTTACAATATCCTCAGCGAAATTGGCGAGAATGTTATTGTAATTCTATCTACGCACATTGTGCAAGATGTGCGCGAGTTGTGCACCTCCATGGCCATACTGGATAAAGGCAAGGTGCTTTTTGCGGGCAATACCGATGATGCGCTCGCACAGTTAAGAGGAAAGGTGTGGGAAAAGCGCATCGAAAAATCGGAATTGGAACAGGTGCAGCAGGATCAAAAAGTGATTTCCACAAAACTGGTGGGTGGGAAGCCCCTGGTGCACGTTTTTGCACACGAAAATCCGAGCAATGGCTTTGTTGCCGCCGAAGAAAATCTGGAAGATGTGTTCTTCTCGAAATTGAATGAACTGATTTAATATTCAGCGTATGTG
>JBKCHQ010000210.1:0-4729 GCA_046302715.1 Bacteroidia bacterium
CATTAACCTGAACAGTGGAAACCAGGCTACCTACAACATTGCGGATATTGCACAGTATTACTTTGCCGATGCCACTTCCACAGGAGCCGATGCCTCGGTTTTGGGTAGAAATCTGAGCATCAATCCGAATCCGGCTTCGGAGCAAATTGATGTGGTGTACACCAGCCAAAACGAAGAGCGCATAAACATTGAGTTACTGGATGCCACAGGACGCAGCATTGCAACTATTTACAGCGGCACGCATCAAGGCAAACAGGCTTACACGCAAAACCTCGATGTGCCTGCAGGATTGTATTTCTGCCGCATTACTGCTGATGGGAAAACTAGTACAAAACCGTTTGTGGTGAATTAAAGAATTGAGTGGAAAGTTAGAAAGGGAAAAGGTGAAAGGTGAAAGGTGAAAGGTGAAAGGGAAAAGGTGAAAGGGAAAAGGTGAAAGGGAAAAGGTGAAAGGGAAAAGGTGAAAGTTAAAAGTAAAAGGTGTTAATTGGGCATGTTAGTCCGCCTTCAAACTTGATTCAGTGCTTCATTTAATTGAAATAACAACCTCAAATCAGACCAAAAACCATTTATGAGGAAATATTTTATACTCTTTTGCGTGGTGGCGAGCATGGGCTTACATGCACAAATCCAGCAAAATATCAACAAACCATCGGGTACGGCGAGTAATCCAATCGCCGAAATCGATAGTATAATATTCAATGCAGCGGGCGATGAAATGCAGGTTATATTACAGGGAGGAGAAATCCTTAGCCATTTATTGGGTGAGGTTGATAGCGTCACGTTTTTTACCATTACTGATCCTTCTGCTCACAGCTGTGGTGCATCAAATGTTCATAACCCCGATTTAGAATTTGGGACGATGACCGATCAAGAGGGAAACGTTTATAAAACGATTGTTATCGGAACTCAAGAATGTATGGCAGAAAATTTAAATACTGGTACTTATCGAAATGGAGATCCAATTCCAATTGGAATAACCGATTCAGATTGGTTTAATGCTGGAAATTTGTCACTTGCCGCTTGTGCCTACTTTAATAATGATATTTTATATGGATGCCCCCATGGAAAGTTGTATAATTTTTATGCTGTTGCAGATCCACGCAACTTATGTCCAACTGGCTGGCATGTGCCTACCGATGATGAATGGACAATTTTAACATCATTTTTAGGGGGAGAAGATATTGCAGGCGGAAAAATGAAAATATCAGGAGTTCAATGGTGGTTTGGCCCCAATCAAGATGCTAATGACGAAAGTGGTTTCTCAGCTATGGCGAGCGGACTCCGCTCCGTTTTTGGATCATTCGATGTTATGGGTTATTTTAATCGTTATTGGAGCTCAACATACATTGATTTTGGAGGAATGGCTTGGTTTCGTGGATTGTCTTACAGCACCGATGATGTATGGCGCTCCACCGATCAATGGCGAAATGGGTACTCGGTTCGTTGCTTAAAAGATTGATAATGTTCATAAAGGTAGAAAGGGAAAAGGCGAAAGTAGAAAGAAGTAAAAAGGGAAAAGGCGAAAGTAGAAAGGTGTTGATTGGGCATTGTAGTCGCTTTCAAACTTAATTCAGTGCTTCATTTTAATTGTAATAAAAACATCTAAACAGACAAAAACTCTAATGAGAATTTATTTTATACTCTTTTGCGTGGTGGCGAGCATGGGCTTACAAGCCCAAATCCAGCAAAACATCAACAAACCATCCGGTACGGTGAGCAATGCCATTTCAGAAATCGATAGCATACGCTTTAATGCTGCGAGTCAGGAAATGGTTGTAGTATTAGAGGGAGGACAAACCGAAAATCATACTTTAGGCGACATCGATAATATAACATTTAGTACAGCACAAAACTCGCTTGCACACAGTTGTGGTACCGAAGGTGTACACAATCCTGGTTTGACCTATGGCAGCATGACCGATCAGGAAGGCAATGTATATAAAACCATTGTAATTGGTACGCAAGAATGGATGGCTGAGAATCTGAATACAGCAATCTACCGAAACGGCGAAGCCATTCCGAATGTAACCAACAACAGCCAGTGGGCAACACTAAGCACAGGCGCCTGGGGTATTTACAACAACGATAGTCAATACGAATGTCCGTATGGGAAATTATATAACTGGTACGCCGTTAACGATTCGCGCAATGTTTGTCCGGCCGGTTGGCATGTGCCCAGCGATGCAGAATGGAGCACTCTGTCGCAAACCTTAGATCCTTTTTCCATAGCCAACATTACCGGTACGCAAAGCATGGTTGCCGGAGGATTTCTGAAAAGTACCAATGCCGTATTGTGGACAAATCCGAATCAGGATGCGAACAACAGTTCGGGGTTTTCTGCCTTGCCTGCGGGACAACGGGATAGCAATGGCTCAATTGGCAGCAACGGCAACCTAACAGGATTCTGGACTAAGCAGGCCTTTGGCAATGCTGCAGCCTGGACGCGCGAGATTTATTATTACGGCGGTTCGTTGGAACGATACAGCTACGATAAAAGGGTAGGATATTCGGTGAGGTGCCTGAGGGATTGATTCTGAATAAAAAGTTGAAAGGAGAAAGTAAAAAGTAGAAAGCTGCTTAAACCTACTATCATCTACTTTTTAACCTAAATGGATGCTGCATTTAACTGAGATAAGAACGTTCAACACAAATAAAAAAACAGTCATGAAAAAGTACTTTTTACGTTTTTGCGTTTTGATGAGCATTGGCACGCAAGCCCAAATCCAGCAAAACATCAACAAGCCATCCGGTATGGTGAGCAATGCGATTTCAGGAATCGACAGCATTCGGTTTAATTCAGCGGGCGATGAAATGCAGGTGGTTCTTCAGAATGGCCAGGTTGAGTTGCATCAGATTATTGAAATTGATAGTATAACGTTTGCCACAACCCCTAATCCACTTGCTCATAGCTGTGGTGCCGATAGTGTGCATAATCCAGCCTTAACGTATGGCAGCATAACAGACCAAGAAGGCAATGTGTACAAAACCATTGTAATTGGTACGCAGGAATGGATGGCTGAGAATCTGAAAACCAGTGTTTACCGTAACGGTGATGCCATTCCACTGGTAACCGACAATGGGCAATGGAGCAATCTAACCAGTGGTGCACGATGCTATTACACCAACGACGATCAAAACGATTGTCCTTACGGGATGTTATATAACTGGTATGCGGTGAGTGATGCACGTAATGTTTGTCCTACTGGCTGGCATATTCCTTCGGAGGATGAATGGACCATTCTCATCGACCTCATGGATCCGAATGCCGCAGGTGGTTCACAAACCAATACAGCGGGCGGGCCATTGAAATCGAGTGGATTCCTCTATTGGAATGATGCCAATACTGGAGCAACAAATGCCAGCGGATTTTCGGCATTGCCGGGTGGATTTCGTTATGCCGACGGAAGCTTCGACAGCGCGCAAAACCAGTACGATGGTATAGGTAAAATTGCGAAATGGTGGACTTCTGTCGAATTCAATTCCATTCAAGCCAAAAGTCGGTATTTGAATTTTTTGAATGGCGGCGCTTACCCCAATACCGACTTAAAAGAATTTGGCAATTATATTCGCTGTATTAGAAATTGATTATAAATAGCAAGGAAAAAAGAGAAAAGGTGAAAGTTAAAAGTAAACAGGTAACAAACACGTTTTCGATGGCAAAGAAATTTGTTTTTTTTTAAAAAATTCATTTCACGAGTTGGCTATTTTGCCGAGGATGAGCTTTAAATTCAGTTCGGATGAATAAAATAATCGAAAGCCAATTGGTGTGTATTAAAGCCCTTAATAAAGAAGGGTTTCGAGGATTTGGATTTTTGGCGACAATACTCACATTCTTGACACTTTCGGTTGCATATCGATACTATTTAAATCCCGCAGTTTATAGCACTCTATCGCACAATAATGGGCTCCTTGGTTTTTTATTTTATAGCGTTGCCTATTTTTTTGTACTCATAGCTGTTGTTGTGTTTTTTAAAAAATGGGCAGCTTTATCAAAAATTGAATTTTGGATAGTAAGCCTATTCGTTTTATTGGTTTTGTATGTCAATCAATTTTGCCCGGTTTATTCAAGCTTGTTTAAAGAATATTGCCATTACGACTTTACACACAAACTTGGCTACAACTTGCAATGTGTTTTTACCTATTCATTGCCGCCACTTATTTTTTGGTGGGGCTACCACCGAAAATTGCATCCCGAATGGAACGCCTACGGTTGGCATTTTTCGGTAAAGGGCATTTCACCCTACATTGTAATGTTCATGCTCATGACCCCCTTGCTGGTTTGGGCAGCCTTTCGCCCCGATTTTCAATTGGCATATCCTCGTTATTCACCGGGTATTTTTGAAGCTTTTTTAAATGTTCCGCCAATTTTAACGGTTAGCGCTTTCGAAATTTCATACACCCTTCAATTTATTGCACTCGAGTGGTTTTTCAGGGGCTTTATAGTAATGGCACTTTCACGTTTTTTAGGTCAACATGCCGTTTGGGTGATGGTATTTGTTTATGTATTTCTGCACTTTGGAAAACCCATGCACGAAACCATAGGCTCGTTTTTCGGAGGTCTTATTTTGGGCAATGCCGCCTTGCATACAAAAAGCATATGGGGCGGCATTGTAGTGCATGTAGGTATTGCACTACTCATGGAGCTCTTTGCTTATTTGATTTAATATTGGAACAAAATTATATGCAATAATAGCTTATACTTGAATGGCTTGAAATACAGAGCAAT
>JBKCHQ010000211.1:0-3246 GCA_046302715.1 Bacteroidia bacterium
TTCCGGCCAACACCGAATCCTGGAAGTTTAACTTGGAAGCGGAGGCGCGAGGGTTGTATTTAATTCAGATCGAAACACCCTCAGGGATAAAGAATTTGCGGTATGTAAAAGAGTAGCGCGATTTTGAAATAAAAATGGGTGATTTTTTTAGTACGCTTAAAATAATAGTGCAATAAAATCGTTGTTTTTTATGTTTGATGCCATCAATTAAGAACCTGTAAATTTAATATCAAAATAGATGTATTATGAAAAGAAATAATCGTTTACATGTTTTAATTTCATTGCTTGTTCTTTTTTCTAATTTAAACTTCTCGGCTCAGGTTTATTACGGTACTGAAGGTTTTCCTGACGATATTGAACAAACTGAAAATAGTTCCATAATTGACGAAAAAAAAATAATAATTGACAGTAAAATTGGAAATCTTGAGTATGAAGAAGACTATTATTCGGTAGTTACAGATGAAGTATTTGAGGCTCTTACTTTATATGAAAAATTTCTTTATTGTGTAGTATATCCTGAGGATTTTTCGCAGAACTGCAATCCCGATGCTCAAGTGCACCAAAAGCAAATAAATAAAAGGTTGTATGGCTGGATTAGTGACGCCAATGAATATCAATTGAGCTACCGTCAAATTGAATTTTTGAAGCAAAATAGAGCGGTAATTATTGAATACATCAAAAATGATGTTGAATATTTTAAGTCGCTTCCCGAGGCATACAAGAATATTTTAATTGAAATAGATGCTACCGAATTAATTCCATGGTTAATTCATGTATTCGAGAATTACACGATGCGAAGTGACGGACAATTGCTAACTGTATTTTTTCAATTAATGCGAAATAATGAGTACGTTCCTTTTACCACGTCAACATCATTTAATAAATTATACGGCTTTGCTGACCATAGAATCAATTACATCGAATTTAATAATGCCAATATTAATTTAACTGTGGAGCGTGCCATGGGTTTGTATGTGATGAAACATAAATGAAATATTTTTTTTTAATCATTCTAATAGTGTTCTGGGCGATTAAATCGCTTGCACAGGAGCATTTAATTGAATTTGTAACCGTGCCTAAAGGCTGGTATTGGGTGGGCAGTAAAAATGATGTAGCAAATCCCAAAAGAAAGGTATATACTGAAGGTTTTCAGATAAGCAAATATGAGATAACCAATAATCAATTTAATAGTTTTGTTCTGGCAACCGGCTATAAAACTACCGCCGAGCTGAAGCATACTGCCAGAATATACCGTAAAAACAGCCCTGAATATTATTGGCATCGCGATACCTCGGCCAGTTGGCGGTATCCACAGGGACGAAATATGGCTGGACTTGATTCGTTATTAAATCATCCGGTAACTTGCGTAACCATACACGATGCACGTGCTTTTTGCGAATTTTATGGACTTAAACTGCCTGGCTTTGATGAATGGGAAATTGCATGCCGCGCAAAGGGTAAATCCGAGTATCACTGGGGGAAATCTCATAAAAAAGCCCGCCAGTATGCAAACATCTGGCATGCAAAAAATCATACGGTCGAAGACGTGTCAGACGGTTATGCCTTTACAGCACCTGTAGGTAGTTTTAAACCGAATGCCTGGGGCTTGTTTGATATGGCCGGCAATGTATTTGAATTATGCGAAGGTACATTGCCACGAGATTCGCCACGAACAGCTCATGCTCGTGGTGGCTCGTGGTGGTGCAGTTTATATTCATGCAGGTTCTTTAATTGTGTGGATATTGGCAGTTATGTCGATGATGCCGCATTTAGTAATATAGGCTTCAGAGTGATTAAGCCCAATACGAAATAGGTCCGCTAAAAGACTTGGTCGCAATTTTTTATTATGTGCGGTTAAGTTGTTTTTAATCCCCTATTTTTGTGAGAATCTATCTATTTTGATTATGCTCAATGCTACCATTAATAATTACCAAATTTTAAGTGAGCTTGGCCAGGGCGGCATGGCAACGGTGTATTTGGCCGAACATGTTTTGTTGCATAAGCGCGTTGCATTTAAGGTGCTTAACGATGAATTTGTGCGCAACAAAAACATTCGTGCCCGATTTTTAAAGGAGGCCCGCGATATGGCCAAAATGTCGCATCCCAATGTGGTAAAAGTTACCGACCTTATCGATGCCGGCGATATTGTAGGCATTGTTATGGAGTATATAGAGGGCGAGTCTCTTAAGGAGCATTTGGAGCGTAAAACACGCTTGAACCATGTCGAAATTAAAAGCATTTTTTCTCAAATGCTCGACGCCTTGGATTATGTACACAAACAAAATCTGGTGCACCGTGATATTAAGCCCTCTAACTTTATGATTAATGCCGAAGGGCAGGTTAAACTAATGGATTTTGGGATTGCCAAATCGCTCGAAGCGGGGGTATCGGAGTTTACGCAAACCGGCACCGGTGCGCAAATGGGTACGCCCATGTACATGAGCCCGGAGCAGGTTAAAGACAGCAAAGAAGTAGGCCCTGCCAGCGATATTTATGCTATGGGTGTAGCGCTTTGGCAAATGGTAAGCGGCAAACGGCCTTACGATGGCAATTCGCTGAGTACCATCGAAATTCAAATAAAAATTCTGCAAGAACCCTTAAGCCCTACCCATACCATTTGGGACAGCCTAATTGCCAAAGCCACCAAAAAAGAAGCTGCACTGGGTTATGCACACGCCACATAATTTAAACAAGCACTCGAGCGTATATACGCATCGGCGCCCTTGGGCGGGAGCGAAAAAACGGTTCTGGAACATGCTACACCAAGCAAGGTAAAAACTGCTGGGAATAACGATAAATCTGAATCTGAAAACAACTTTGATCCTGTTTCATCGCCCACTCCCCAAAAAAGCCCTAAGAAAAGAAACCTTGCGAAGGATGTTTTTTTGACTATCGGCTTATTGGGTGTTTTAATTCTAATAGGAGTAAAAATAAGTGACTCGGGAATAAAAAATGAAACTACTACCGATTCAACAGCTACGGTTACCGAAGCATCGCCCCGCAGCGGCAAACTCGCTATTGAATGGGCCGATATTCCTGCCGGCACCTTTACCATGGGCCGCCCCCAAAGCGAGACCGATAGAAACGTTAATGAAATACAGCATGAAGTAACGCTTGATGGGTTTAAAATGAGCAAGTACGAAGTTACGTTTGACCAATACGATGCTTTTTGCGATGCCACCAGACGGAGCAAGCCCACTGATGAAGGTTGGGGCCGTGGTAAGCGCCCGGTAATAAATGTAAGTT
>JBKCHQ010000212.1:0-21344 GCA_046302715.1 Bacteroidia bacterium
CAGGCCTTTGCCCCCTTGGAGCAGTACGATGAAGAAGCCGTAAAAAATCTACTGACCATTTACGCAGCGGACTATCAGTGGGAATCAAAACGCATCGAGCCGCAAAACTGGAACGCCCAATGGGAAGCGCAGTTCGAGCCCATCGAAATTAACGAGCAATGTCGAATTCGCGCCCCTTTTCATGCACCTGCGAATGATGGTCGCCTCGAAATTATTATCGAACCACGCATGTCGTTCGGCACCGGACACCATGCCACTACACGCCTGGTTTGCGGCATGCTTTTAAAAACGGAGATATTGGGTAAGCAGGTGCTCGATATGGGTTGTGGAACGGGAGTATTGGGCATTCTTGCGCTGAAACTTGGCGCTACATCCTGCCTGGGCATTGATATTGAAAGCTGGTCGGCAGAAAATGCAGCAGAAAATGCAGCAATCAACAATGTAGAAATGCCATGTTTGGCAGGAGATGCACAACTGTTGAAAGGAAAGTGTTTTGATCTGATATTGGCAAACATCAATAGAAACATTTTAGTGCGTGACCTGCCTTTTTATGCCGCAGCGCTAAACGCTGGCGGTTCAATTATTTTAAGTGGATTTTTAGAAACCGACGAGCCGATTATCCACGACGCGTATTCGGCACATGGATATCACTGCACAGGTCGAGCCGAGGAAGACGGATGGCTGTGTTTAACTTATACCCACCTAAGAACATGATACTAAAATCGTTTACTGCATTAACATTTTTACTGGCTCTGCTTAATTTTGGACGTTTGGATGCACAGTCGGTAAAAAAGCAAATAAAAGAGGCAAAATCACTACTTGAACAAGGAAATATAACGGGGAGCTCAGAAATTATCGAAGCTATTTTAAAGCAAGAGCCTCAAAATACCGATGCCTTGATGATTCAGGGAGCCATAGCGGTGAAGCAAAGTAAATGGCAGGAGGCCGAATCCAGTTATAGAAGCGTCGTTAAGGTCGAACCTAAAAACGACGAAGCACTTCTTGCGCTGGCAGGTGCCTGCAAGGAGAACAAAAAGTATAGCGAGGCCATCTCCATTACCGATCAGCTCATTGCCTTAAAAAGTAAAGACGCTACATTGTGGATATTAAAGGCAAAGCTTCAAATTGACAATAAGCAGTTCGATCAGGTAATCAACACCGCACGCAAGGCCATTGAACTCGACGACGAAATTCCAGAGCCTCTGCTATTACAGGCAATTGCCGCCGATAGCCTGAATAACAGCCAGGTGGCTGAAAAATATTACGATGAATTTATTCAGTTCTGCAGAAGCATTGAATCGTGCAAGACTAAAAACGGCCTGCTTGCGCAGGCTCATGCCGGAATTGGAAAGGCGCAAATGGCATTGTATAAATTTGATCTGGCCATCTATAATTACGCAGAAGCTATATCGCGCGATCCGCAAAACCAGGATTACATTATTGGAAGAGCCAAATCGTTTGCCGAAAACAAGGAGCTACAGCGTGCACTTGAAGATTACAAGAAGGTACTAACCATAAATAGTTCAAATTTTGAAGCTCTTTACCGGCGGGCATTAATTTACAAGCAGCTGGCGCAATTTGACCTCGCTGCCGCTGATTTAAGCAATGCCATCTACCAAAAACCCCAGAGTGCCCAACTTTATGCGCTTCGTTGTGCCTGTTTTACTTCAGCTAAAGATTTTACTAGCGCATTACGGGATGCAAAAAAAGCAAAAGAGCTCGAACCTCAGAATGCCGAATATTCTAAACTTCTTGCTGTAACCAGCGAGCTTCATTATGAAGCCAATAAGGAAGAAGCAGAACCCCTTATTCGAATTGCGAAACCACGTCCACTAAAAGACACGATTTGGCTGCGGAGTGGCCTCAATATGCTTGAATTACAAGGAATGATTATGGATGCCTCTACCATTAAAAGCCTGCTAATAAACGGAACCAGTGTTTTTGTGGACGAAAACCAACTCAACCCTGAATTTAGTCATACCCTAAACCTGGATAAAGCAAAAGAAATAAACATACAAGCCACCGATATTTACTTGAATACCGCCAATTGGATATGTAAAATAATTCGAACCGAAACTGCAGCTCCGATAGCAAACATCCATTATCCCCTCGAAGGCAACAAAAACGATTTGGTTTTCGATTTGGGCGACATGCGGATTGGTGGAAAAATTAGCGACGAAAGTCCTATTAAAGCCATACGCATAAACGGTGAAGAGGTCTTTTTTGCCAAAGATCAAATCAATCCAAGTTTTGAACACACCCTTAGCAAGCTTAACTCCGATAGTATTACCGTCGAAACCGTCGATATTCTAGGCAATGCTTCTGTAAAGCATCTAAAATATGTTATATCCGATACGAGCACAGCCCAACAGTATCAGGAACGAGCCTGGCTTATCATCGTAGAAAATTTAAAGTACAATACTTTAAGCCGTAGCGACACCAACACCACATTTGTAAACGACATAGAGGCCTATGCCAAAGAATACAGGTTTCATCGTGTTAAGCGCTTCAATAATCTAAGCCTGATGGAGCTTTCGGCCCAATTTGAGGCTTTTCTTAAAGACGAAGTCGGACGTTTGGGTGTTGCCTCCCTGGTAATTTTATATGATGGCCTCGGAGTTACAAAAGATGGCCTCGGATATTGGGTACCCACTGACGGGGATACAAGCAATGTAACATCGCTCTATCCTCTGAATAATGTGACAAAAATTTTGGCGCTCCATCCTAAGGTAAATCACAGCCTTATCATCCATGCGGGCGGAAGTGCCGGAGCCAAAGAGGTAAATGCCATTAGCGGCGGTATTAAAAACACCGAATGTGGAAGCGTTGAAGCCTTGTCAGCATCGGCGCAGATTATTCATAATCCAGCGGGAAATTCATCAGCAGGACGTATGATTTTTTTACAGGCCTTGGTGAATTCGTTCAACAATAAAGGCAATTGCTTAAGCAGCGAACAGATTTACAAAACGGTGTCAAAAGCGATTGAACTAAACAAGTTAACAGCGGTGCAATTCGCCTGGCTACAAGGGTTACCAAATAATAAGGGCTCATTTACGGTAAAGCGCCGCTAGACGTTTATTCGGCTATAGTTACAGAGCCAATTTGATCGCTCATTCTACCTTTTTTGTCGAAATAGCGCACCTTACACACATAAACATCGGCTTGAACGGGCACTCCGTTTAAGGTACCATCCCAGCCTTTGCCCCATTCGGTGGAAACAAATACCAAATGGCCCCAGCGGTCGTAAATGCTTAATTCAAATCCATCGGGAGATAAACCGGTGGCTTTCGGCATGAATACATCGTTAGTACCATCGCCATTAGGTGTAAAAGCATTGGGAATGTAAAATGCAGTAAAGCCTCCAACATGTATGGTTCGTACTGCCTGATCCGAACAACCATAATCGTTTTTCACCTCTAAGGTTACTTCAAAAGAACCGGTATCAGAATAGGTGTACTGTGTTTGAGGTGCCATTACGTAATTGTTGTTGGGATCGCCAAAATAATAAGTATAGCTGGATGCTCCTGTTACGTTACTGTTGAACTGAACTACGGGATCTTCTAAACTGATTTCGCTATCGCTTACTGTGAATGAAGCCTCAGGGCGCGCATACACTTCGATGGTGTTATTCCAGGTATAAGAAGCCGTGCAACCTTCAGGATTGCTGGCAGTTACTGATAATGAATATACGCCGGGCTGATTAAAACATACTTGATTTTGAACGCCACTAAATAATTCGCCATTAGATAAACTCCAAACATAAACATCACCTGTACCGGCTACTTCGATCATCGAGCAGTATGGTACACAACCGGCAGTATCGTCGGTAATTACCTGAACTTGAGGTAAGGCCTTAACATTTACCTCGGCTGTTGCAAATGCCGAACATCCTGTAGAATCGGTAAGAACTGCTGTAAAAATTGTATTCTCCGAAGGCATAACAGCTACCGATTGAGCCTGCTCGCCATGGCTCCAGGTGTATTGATACTGGCCGTGGATATCGCTCGAAACAGCAGTTAATAAGGTTTGTTCGCCATAACAAATATCCCGGTCGCCGGTAATGCTTACTGTAAAAGGTGCTGCGCTGATAAGTTCGGCTGAAGCCTCTGCTTGGCAACCTGCGGCATCGTTCACCATCAATTGGTAAGTACCAGCCGATAAATCTTCAAGATTTGCCATAACGGCCCCATTGCTCCAGCTATAGGTGTATTGCCCCGAACCACCGCTCACTTCGGCGCTAACTGCTCCAGTAGCCACAGTATTGCATGTAGGATGTACCGCAGTTAATTCGATGTGCAATGCTTGGGGCTGATTAACCTCAGCAGATAGTTGCACCAGGCACGAAGCCGCATCCATAATGGTAAGCGTGTAATTTCCAGCAGCCACATCATTAAGTTGAGCCGAATTCACTCCATTTGACCAAGTGTACTGATATGGCGCCGAACCGCCCGAAACTGTTGCAGTTAATGATCCATCGGCATTACCGTAACAATTAACATCTGCAGTGGTAATAACCGCCTCAAGTGCTGCAGGCTGATCAATGGTGAAGGACACTTCAGTTTCACAGCCTGAAGCATCGCTGATAATTAATTCGTATGAACCAGCCGACCATGAAAGCGGCATTTGGCTTTGTAATCCTTGTCCCCAGTTGTACTGATAGGATTGCGTGCCGCCGCTTATGGAGATAAATGCAAATCCGTTAGATTGACCAAAGCAACGTACATCATGCGTTGAATCTACATGCGCCACAACGGCACTTCCACCAGCAATCGTGATGGTGGTATCAACCGAACATTGCTGAGCATCGGTAATGGTAACGGAATATGTTCCAGCATTAAGATTTCCGGCTTGTGCGGTTGTATTGCTGGCCATTTGCGCCCATTCGTAACTGTAGGGTGCCGTACCGCCATTTACGGTAAGCGAAATGCTTCCGCCATCATTGCTGCAACCCGCGGGAACTACATTGGCGGCCTGCGTTAAAACAGCGGGCTGCATTAACTCGAATGTATCTTTAACCGCACAACCATTTTGATCGGTAGCCATTACAGCATACTCGGCAGCCGTAAGGTTTGAAATAGCAGATGTAGTAGCCCCATTATCCCACAATAACGCTATGTTGCCGGTTCCTCCCGTGGTAGTTACGCTGATGCTTCCGTTTGCTGCCCCAAAACAGCTTGGATTTACAAGCGTTGGTAACAGTTGTATGGCTTGTGGCGCACCTACTACAAAATTAGCTGTAAAGTCGCAACCCGCAGCGTCGGTAACGGTTATGAAATGAGGACCTGCAGCAAGCATATTTGCTGTAAAGCCTGATTCTTCAGAACTCCACGAAATGTTGAATGGTGCGGTACCGCCTACAATTTCGAGTGTTGCACTGCCATCGGCGGCACCCTGACACGAAACATCGGTAACATTGCTAACATTAACAATTAAATTTGCCGGTGAAGGCACCGTAACCGATGATGTTACGCTACAACCAGAGGCATCGCTAACGGTTAAGGCATATTGCCCTGCGGCCAAAGAATTGAATAGCGGATTGGTTTGTGAAGCGCCTCCGTTGAGCGAAAACTGTAACGTGCCTGTTCCGCCGTTTGCCGCAACGGATATAGAACCGCTGGGCGCTACACAAGATGATGGCGTTGCGCTGGTATTTACCTGTATTGCTGCTGGCGCGTTAATATCAAAGCTTTCGCTGTGTGTACATCCAGCAGCATCGGTAAGGGTTACGCTATAGTTGCCCGCATTTAAGCTTGATATTTGCGATTGGTACGCACCGTTATTCCAAAGAAACGCATAGGGTGCTGTGCCGCCTGAGGGAAATACTTCGATAGACCCATCATTAACATTGCTGCACGAAATTAATGAAATTACTGAGGCCAAAGCCAATTCGCCTGGTTCATCGACATTTATTGAACCGCTTACCGAACATAACTGAGCATCGGTTACCGTGTATGAATAGCTATCTGCACTTAAATTACCTAATGCAGTTCCGATTGATCCGTTTGACCAATTTGTCGTAAATGGCGCAGTACCGCCATTAATTTGAAGATTTACCGAACCAGTGGCTGTACCAAAACATACGGCAGAAGCCACGGTTTCAATAACGCTTAGTGCTACAGGCTCTGTAATAGTAACCGATTGCACAGCCAAACAATTTTGAGCATCCTGCACCTCAACCTGATATACACCTGATACCAGTGAAGAAAGCAAAGACGAAGTTGCTCCATTGCTCCAGCTGTAGGTGTAAGGCAATGAGCCTCCACTAACTTGAGTGCTAATGCTGCCATTGGCACTACCGTTACATGTGGCATTGATGCTCTGCAACTGAACGCTCAATACCTGAGGTTCGGTAACAACTACACTTGCGCTGGATGAACATCCATTGGCGTCGGATGCAGTAACTGAATAGGTTCCGGCAGCCAATCCTCCTACTAAAGATTGTGTTGCTCCATTAGACCAAACATATTGATAGGGTGCTGTGCCGCCGCTTACCTGTGCTTCAGCCACACCATTTGCATCGCCATTGCAACGCACGGCAGTAACCATTGATGCCGCTACGGATATTGAGCCGGCACTTTGAACATTTGCCGTTTGAGATAACGTACATCCTGCATTATCGGTAACCGTTAATGAATAGGTACCAGCCTGAAGATTGCTTAAAGAAGAAGTTGCAGCCCCGTTTGACCATGAATAACTGTATGGAGCGGTGCCCCCACTAACAACAGCAGAAATACTCCCGTTTGCGGAACCGCATGTAGCCTGCTGCGAAGTAACCTGTGCACTCAAAGCTGCGGGAACCATGATGGCTCCGTTTTGCGAAATTTGGCAGCCTTGTGCATCGGTAACTGTAACAGAAATTAGGCCTGAACCAAGCGCTGAGGTTGATGCCCCTGAAGCGCCATTGCTCCAAACATATGAATAGGGGGCTGTTCCTCCAGTAACCATAACTGATGCAGAACCGGTTTCAGCAAAGCAAGAGGGCTGGTTGAGCGTTAGCGTTGCGTTTAATGCCGAAGGCATGGTTACCAATCGTGTAGCATTGGCCGTGCAGCCATTGGCATCGGTAATCGTAAGGGAATAATTGCCAGATGCTGAAACGGTAATGTTTGAAGTTTGTGCACCGCTTGACCAGGTATAACTGTAAGGCGCAATACCACCTGAAACCGAGGCCTGAAGCGATGCATTGCCGCCTGCACACAGAGGTAAAGTAGCACTTATGGTAACACCAATAGCCGTTGGAGCCACAATGGTAAAATTTTGTGAGGTACTGCACCCGCTATTATCGGTAACCGAAACCGAATAATTTCCTGGCTGTATTCCGTTTAGAGTATTACTGAAAGTACCGGTTGACCATACAAAAGTATAAGGAGCTGACCCGCCGCTTGCCGAAGCTGATGCAGAACCTGTACCGTTGGAACAGTTAGGCTGCGTAATATTAAGACTTAATTGGGGCGCCGAAGAAGTTGAGACGATGGCCGAACCCGTTGCGTTACAGCCATTGGCATCAGTTATAGTAACGTTGTATGAACCTGCAGCAAGACCGCTGATAGCTTGAGTATTGCCGCCATTGGACCATGCATACGTATAAGGTGCTGTACCGCCGCTCGCAGTGACAGAAGCCTGCCCGTTTGATGCGGCGCATCCTGCGTTTACAACATTGGTTTGCAAGGAAAGGGCTGTAGCTGGCGCCGAAATATTTACGCTAGAGGTTGCTTGACAGCCAAAAGCGTCAGTAACCGTAAGAGTGTAACTCCCTGCAGATAGGTTGCTAATGGATGAGGCGCTTGATCCATTTGACCACGAATACGCGTAGGGAGCATTGCCCCCTGAAACAGTTGCTGAAACTGAACCTGTAGCATTGGCACATAAAGCATTTTGAGCTGATAGAACCAAAGCAATAGCGGCTGGCTGAGTAATACTAAGTGATTGCGTGGCTGAACAACCGTTGACATCGGTTGCAGTAACCGAATACGTGCCTGCACCTAATGCCACTGAAGCTCCAGTCATTCCATTACTCCATAAGTATGTATAGGGCGCGCTACCGTTAGAAGCTACAGCAGTTGCTATGGTGGTAGCTCCATTACAAGTAACATTGGGTGCATTAACATTTAATTGCACCGATCCGCCCGATGTAACTGTAACACTAGCTACACTTACACAACCCGAAGCGGCAGTAACTGTGCAGGTATAATTGCCGGCGGCAAGACCTGTTGCAGTGGCCGTTTGTTGACCGTTGCTCCAGGAATAGATATAACTACCTGCTACCGCAGGAGTAGCAGTGGCCGTACCGTTTGAAGCACCACAAGAAGCCGCTGTTGTAGAAGTATTTAGCACAAATCCATTAACATTTACCGTTTGAATCAAGGTATCGTTATAACATCCTAGGTTTAATACCAGGCGAACCGAATACGAGCCTACCGCCGAAAATGTATGCATTGGATTTAATGCGGATGAAACATTGGAAGCCCCCGAAGCAGGATCGCCAAAATTCCACTCAACCGATTGGATGGCATTGGCAGCTCCCGAACAGCTGTTAGAAGAGGTTAATGCGGTTGGACTGCTGAACGTAGCATTCAAACAATTGGCTGCCACGGTAAAGGGTTGGATATCGGGGCGCAAATAAAATGAAGCCATATTGGGCAAACCCATGCGAGAGCTACGACCTGAAAGAGAAATAGCACCGTTTGTATATCCACATGCGGCACCGGTTGCATTTGGATTTGAAATTACCGAAAGTGCGGTAGAGTTACGTGCTACATATACTTTATTGTCGGGTCCTAACTGCAAGGAACCGATAAAAGGCCCCAAATTTCCAATAACATAACGACTTGCCACTATAGCAGCATTGCTTCCTGCACACAAGTTGTACTGCAATAACAACCCCTGATTAGTGCCGGCATAAACAATACGTCCATCTGGAGAAAATTCAGTACCATAAAGACCTACATCGCTTGCCAAAGTAAGCGCATTGCTCACCGCTCCGGTTTGGTTGTTGAATGAGTAAGTTTCTAAACGATTAACCCCGCCTGAAGATGTACCATAATAGTTCGCTACCAGACGATTTCCGTCGGGATTGGCCTTTAACTGTCCGTATGCTCCTTGTGTAACACCCGTAGCTGTAACCCCTACACTGCTCACTACTGGGGTGAGGTTAATTCCCGCATCAGTAACCAACCAAGTACGGAAGGCATTAGAATTCCAGTCGTGAGAAACAATCCATAAATCTCGGTTATTGCAATGTCTCACCGCAGTGAGTTTTTCGCAAGATGGCGTACGAAGTGCAACGTTTTTATTGGCGGTTACTGCGCCAAGTCCTCCTGATAGAGACATATTCACCTCTGAATATTTGATTCCGTTCACACCGGCATCAGCGTCGGCGGTGAAGATGTAGTACATCGAAGTGCTACCTGGTTTTTGAACTATAATAGCGGATTGCGTTGAAGAGGCATGACCATGGAGGCCGGTGCCGTTTGTCATGGCCAGATGATTTCTGTTCCACACCGTTACCCCATCGGTATAAAACAAAAGATTTCCGTTTTCATCGGAGATGCTCGCCGAACCTTCGGTGGTTACCAAAGCACCATTCGTGAGCGCTACTGGCGAACCGCTTGAAAACGAAACGCCGGCGTTGGTGCCAAAATACCAGTTGTTGAATCGGCCAGAGCTCTGGGCCATTACCTGCGAAAAACAAGCGCTCAATACAAAGAACGCTGCAAGCAGTGAAGTTTTAGAATTCTTGGGGGTAGAAAGTAACATTTCGCAATACCTCTTTAATTTATATTCACAGAGGTTTACGAAAGCGAAACACGCTAGTTTCCTAAATAACAGACGTGTTTAATGAATTTATTACATCACAAAAACACGAAAACAATTGGACTAATGTCGTATTATCAGCCCGTTGAAATACGATTTACGAAAAATGGAACTGTTTCTTACAAATCTGTAAAAAATGGCATCAGATTATTTCGAGATCACCCAGTATAACCCAGCCTTCCTTGCCGTCTTCGAGTCTTATTTTCACCCACTCGCCGAGCTCGTCGATAATTTCAACGGTGGTGCCCGCATGTAAAATATACAAGCCCAGAGAGGACTGAACGGGAGCACTCTTAACCGAAATACTGCCTGCAAAAATTACTGCATGTTTTTTTTGCTCGTTATGCTGATATGACGACCAACTTAGGACAATAAAAGCGAGCGTTAATAGCAAAAACACACAAAAGGCATAAAAACCTATTCGTCTGCGGTTTAACTTCTTTGAAAGCAAAAACACCCCAAAGAAAAATACAGACGCCATAAAAGCGGAAATAAACAGTAGCGCCCAGGTATCAGTGCTACAGAGTGCTCGCAAGCTATTAAACCAGCGCTTGTAGAACAACTGAGGAATACGTTCTATACGATCTTCAATTTTAGCTTGCACCAGCTTTAAATTATAGCGGGCATCATCGTTAGAAGGTTCGATTTTAAGCGCTTTCTGATAAAATAATATGGCCGAAGGGTAATCCGCAAGTCTGTAAAAGCTGTTGGCCAAGTTGTAATACACCTCAAATGAAGTAATCTTATGCTCAAGAACTAAATTTTTATAGAGCTCATTGGCTTTTTGAAAGTTGTTTTGTTGATAGGCAGTATTGGCCTCCTGAAAAATCGTATTGGGATTTTTAGCGAAGGCAGAACCAAAGAGCACGCTCAGAAAAAAGGAGAGAATTAACCGTGTTTTCATGACTTTATTGCTTCTTCAATTTCATGGATGCATGCAGCGGCCTGCTCATAAACCTCTTTCATATTGGCAGCCGCACCGGGTGCAAAACGTGCAAATTCGCAAGCATCAAGTGTGGCCAATACCTTTTGCACCGTGGAAACCGGCACATTTCTCACCTGCAGAATTTCCTGCAATGACTGTCTGTTTAACGCCGAAGCCGGAAGTTTAAGCTTATCAGAAAAATAGGTATTGAGAGCACGATACACCTCCTCATAAAAACCATCTTTTTGATCGGCGGCAAGAAATTCGCTTGATTTTTTTAAACGTTTAATGGCTGAAGTACCTGCCTCCTGCACTTTAATCACATCTTTGTTGCGTTCACGATTAAGGCGACGGTTGCGTATAAGTAAAAAAGCTACAAACATTAACGGAGCTATTCCTGAGCTCAGATAAAAGGGTACCGAAAGAAAAAACAGCTGCGGTGTTTCGCTTTGTAAAACGACACTTTCCTTTTTAATAAAGCGTATGTCTTCATTTAATTTCTTGGGTGACGTGCCCTTCCCTGCCTTGTTCTTATTTCCCACTGCCGTTCCATCGCCCTTTTCAACGTTTAGGATAAACTCGGGTATACTTTTGGTTTGAAAGGCGCGTTTTTCGGGATCGTACCACGAAAAATTGAGCGGCCCAATTTTATAGCTGCCCCCTGCTCGTGGAATAATAAGGTATTCGAATGTTCGGCTTCCACTCATACCGCCGCTACTTACACTTATGTTATCTTTAATTTGAGGGTCATACACTTCAAGTTCATCGGGCAGCTGCAATTTAAGCGGATCAATAAGTTTGAGATTGCCTCTACCTGATAGTGTAATTTTTAATGTTGCCGCTTCGCCAGTGCTAAGCTGCTGAGGATCAAGACTTGCCTCTAGCTCGAAGCGACCTACCGCACCATTATATTCTGCGGGTTTATTCGTGGGATTGGGCTCCTGCACATCAATACTGAGGGGCGCACTTTTAATTTTAACTTCCACATCCTTGTAGCCTCCGCCCATAACCTGCTCCCAAATACTTCGGGCCTGAACGCGTTGTTTTACCACACAATTAAGCTCTAATGGCGGAATTTCGAGCTTTCCCGCCTTTTGAGGAAAGGCCAGCAATTTCTTGATTTCGGCAGTAAGATACGATTGGCCGTTAATGGTTTCCTGAACGCCCGTAGGCTTAGCTGCCAATGCAATATCTTCGGTATAAAACCCATTAAAACTAGGCGCCTTGCTTAACTCATAACTCAATTGAGCATGCTTGGTGTAAATCTTATAGGTAACCACAATTTGATCGCCCACCGTGGTATTTACTTTAGATACAATGGCGCGCACAAACAGGTCATTGTTATTACCAACAACATTATCATTGCCCTTGGTGGAATTGTTTGCCGTAGCGCCCTTTACAATTTCAATTTGAAGTGCGTTGCTCTCCATTTTGCCGTTCCCTACTTTAATAGATGCCGGTGGAATGGTAAACTTCCCAGTTTTTTTTCCGCTAATAATAAAAGTGTAGGAAAGCGATTGCGACACCTTACCGTTATAGTTCTGGCTTCCAAACATTTGCTGCGGCCCCATCAATACCTCGAAGTTTGATAAATCCGGCACTTTAAAGCCGCTTCCCATCGCATTTAAGGAATAAACAATTTTAATCTGTTCGCCTACCGCTGCTTTTGCCGGACTTGCGGTTGCGGTAAATTTAAGCTCCTGCCCAATAATACTGTTTAGGTGCGCAACTAATACCATCAATAAGGTTAATATTCTCATAAATTGAATCTTCGATTTAAGAAATTACCAATCTTTTCCACTTGCAGGAACACCTTCTTTACCTTTTTGTTTTGTGTTTTTCTTTCTCAACTCTTTTTCGTTTCTATTTAGAGCGTCCAACATTTGGTCGGCCTGATTTTTATCAATCTGTTGCTTTTCATCAGGTTGTTTGGGAGGCTGTTGCTGTTTATTCTCTTTCTTCTGTTGGTCTTGCTGCTGTTGTTGCTGCTGTTTCTTTTGTTCTTGTTGCTGTTGTTGCTGCTGAAGCTTTTTCATGGCATAAGAAAGATTATACCGGCTATCTTCAGCTTTTGAGTCGTGTTTTAACGCTTTTTTATAAGCTTCTATACTTTGTTCGTAGGCTTTCTCTTGTAAAAAAGTATTGCCCATATTATGGTAAATCTTGGATTTCTCGCTTTCAGACTTTTTTAATTTTCCTAAAGTATCCAGTAACGCATGCGCCTCTTTATATCTTTTTTGACGATAAAGTGCATTGGACAAATTGTATGCTGCGGTTTCCGATTTTCGATTTTTTTCGAGGGCTTTGCGATATTCCACCTCAGCATCGGCATACTTCTCTTTTTTGTAGAGTTCGTTGCCTTTAAGAATGAAACGATTCTCTTCCTGCGCCAATGAAAAATCTGATAATAATACAGATAGCAAAATGACTAAACCAACTATTTTCGTCATATACGTTCTTTTTTACCAAATAAAGAAAAACGCCGGGACCATTTTCCCTTACGTTCCGAAATCAACAATTCTAAAATAAGTAGCAGGATTGCCCCTGCAATGAAATATTGAAACCTATCCTCATAATCAGTAAATGTCTTGGTTCCGAAATCATGCTTTTTTAACGAGCCTATCTCTTCTACCAAGGCATCGAGGCCTATATCGGAATTTGTTGCCTGCACAAATTTACCGCCTCCAGCCCGTGCCACCTCGGCAAGCATCTCGGGATTCATGGCTGTAACTATAGGATTGCCCGCTTCATCTCTTCTAAATCCTTCGCTGCCGCTTTCTTCTACGACCGGAATGGGCGCCCCTTCGGGAGTTCCAATACCTATAGTGTACACCAGTATTTTTTTGTCGCGTGCTGCTTTTGCCGCAGCAATGGCATCGTCTTCGTGATTTTCGCCGTCGCTGAGTACAATGATGGCCTTGCTTCTGTTATTTCCTTTAGGCAATGCCCGTGCAGCAAGTTCTACTGCCGCACCAATTGCAGTTCCCTGTGTTTGTATGCTTTGTGTAGATGTGCTGGCCAAAAACATTTTAGCCGCTGCAAAGTCAGAGGTAAAAGGCAATTGAAGCATCGCATCACCGGCAAAAACAACAATACCCAGTCGATCGTCTTCGAGTTTATCGAGCAGCCGTGAAATAGCCTGTTTGGCCCGCTCCAACCGGTTGGGTTTAATGTCTTCGGCCATCATGCTGTTTGACACATCCAGAACCAACATAAGGTCAATTCCTTTTCGTTTCACTTCCTCGTATCGCGAACCAATCTGCGGATCGCTGAGACCAACGACCATGAGCACAAAGACGCAACACATTAGAACAAACTTAAACCTTAACCTTTTAAATGACTGATCGGGTAAAAGCCTTTCCATCAAGCGGAGATCGCCAAAGCGCTTAATGGCTTTTTTCTTCCAACGTATGCGCCATGCAAATAACATGATAAATACTGGCAACAGCAGCAACAACCATAGAAAAAAAGGAAATGCAAACCTGAACATATCTATGAAATTGAGCGCATTAAGGTATTACGAAGTAACCATTCCAAACAAAACAGCGCAAAAGCGGCGCATACAAAAATCCAGAACTCTTCATTTTTCTTTTTGTATTCGGTAGTTTCGAAGAGCGTTTTCTCCATTTCGTCAATCTTATTGTAAATCTCAGCCAATGCCTCATTGTTTGTGGCTCTAAAGTACTGGCCTCCCGTCATTGTTGAAATTTGTTTGAGCAATTCTTCGTCTATCCGCACCTCGGTATAGTCGAAGGCAAAACGCCCATCGGGATACCGGTAAACGGGCGAATACGCTACTCCCCTTGATCCAACACCAATGGTGTACACCCTAATGCCGTATAATTGCGCTATTTCGGCAGCTGTAAGTGGAGAAACTGATCCCGAATTGTTTTCACCATCGGTAATTAATATAACCACTTTAGATACCGCTTTACTTTCTCTGAGTCGATTCACGGCAGTGGCAAGGCCCAATCCAATGGCAGTACCTTCAGGTAAGAAATCAGGTTCAACTGCCAGCATCAAACTCTTGAGTACCGAATGATCGATGGTGAGCGGGCATTGGGTAAAAGCTTCGCCCGAAAATATAACCATTCCCATGCGATCGCCCGGCCTGCCATCCACAAACTCTATGGCCACTTTTTTGGCGGCTTCGAGTCGATTAGGTTTTAAATCGCGGGCCAACATACTGGGCGATAAGTCCATGGATAATACAATATCGATTCCTTCTGCCTGCATATCCTGCCACGACAAGCGTGTTTGCGGCCGTGCGAGGGCAATAATCAGCAGTGATAAGGCCAACATCCGCAGAATGAAGGGCAAGTGAATCAAACGCACCCAAATGCTGTTAGCATTGGAGCGAATGCCTTTGAATGATGACAATTGCAGCTCTGGACGCGCCTTACGCCCCCTTAGCACATACCAAACGATAAATAAGGGCACTATCCCAAGTAATAGAAGAAACCAGGGATGCGCAAAACTGATGGAACTAAATTCGGGTATTCTTAGCGCATCAAATTCAATCATGCCTTCTCCTCCTTTTGTGTCTCATCCTGCTTTTCAGCGGGCCGTGTTTTTAGAATGAAGGATTGAGCACGCTGCACGCTTTGTAAGTGCTCCTCGGGTTCCGGGCTTACTTTGGCAAATTTTACCAAATCGGCAAGACGAAGCACTTCATTGAGTTCAGCAGCCGCTTCATTATTGACCTCTGCTTTACGAATCATGGCCATCGTTTCGTCGGTGGTAGATTCCATAGCCGGTAATTTAAAATGCTCTTCGATATACGTACGCAAAACATCAGTTAGCTCGGAGTGAAACTCTTTGGTTTTGCCATCACGCCAAATGGCTTGATGCTGTAATACCTCAAGGGCCGACAACGCTTTTTGCCACGGCACAACTGGTGGTATAGCAGCAACAATCATTTTTTGCGGCTTTCTTCTTCTAAGCATTAACCACAGTATTATTCCTATGAGTAAAAGTACGGCAAGAACAATAGCGCCAATCTTAAAGAGATGCGTATAATCTTCGGGCACGGCTTCAATGTCGCGGATATCTTTAATGGATTTTGTGGTGTCAACAGCTACATCTAAAATTTGGATGCTCAGCATATCGCTTACCACGTGCTGGGTATCGCCTTCGGGCAGGATAAATTCGAACGGGAATACCGGTAAATTATGCCTTCCGGTATCAAAAGATGTTATCCAAACATGCTGCTCCAAAGTACGTAAACCGGCGGAGTTTAGTGTGTCTAATGTATCTTTCCGCACTACTTCAAACCATTGACCTAAAGTGTCGCCTACTTCGGGCCAAATTACCCTTTGGTCTTTGAGCGGATTCGCCGTTATATTGAGCTTTATTTGTTCCCCAATTTTGATTTTATACCGATCGGCCTTAACTGCAGCATTTTGGGAATGTGCAACTATGGTAATAACATTAAAGAAAAGCAGAAACAGCTTTTTCATTTACGTCCTCCCCTCTTCTTTAGCAAATTGCTTAACGGCTGAATCCACGACTGATCGGTTCGTAAAACGGCCAAATCCACTCCCGAACGATTAAAAGCAGCCCGTGTTACATCTTCATGTTTGCGCCATTGCAATTCATAACTTTTTTGAACGGCACGTGAGGAAGTATCAATCCACATGCTTTGTCCACTTTCGGGATCACGTGCTTTCACCAAACCCACATCGGGCAATTGTGCCTCGCGCGGATCGGCAATTTGTAAAGCCACTAAATCATGCTTCTGAGAGGCAAGTTTAAGAGCGTCATCAAACGACGGTGCCAGAAAATCGGAAAGTAAAAAGGCAGTGCATCTTTTCTTGTTGACATTGGTTAAAAAACGCAGGGCCTGAGCAACATCGGTTTTTTGGTGCTCGGGCTTAAAGTCAATTAGTTCGCGTATGATGCGCAATACATGCGACTTGCCCTTTTTGGGTGGAAGGTATTTCTCGATACGGTCGCTAAAGAAAATCAAACCGATTTTATCGTTGTTCTGCAGCGATGAAAATGCCAGTACGGCGCATACCTCGGTAATGAGTTCGCTTTTAAATTGATTTTGCGTTCCAAACTGGTTAGATCCACTCACATCCACCAGCAGCATAATGGTAAGCTCACGTTCTTCTTCAAAAACCTTTACATAGGGGTGTCCCAAGCGAGCCGTAACATTCCAATCGATGGTACGGATATCGTCGCCCGCCTGATACTCTCGCACCTCGCTAAACGACATACCCCTACCCTTAAAAGCGCTGTGGTATTGGCCCGAAAACATCTCGGCCGATAAGCCCCGACTTTTAATTTCGAGTTTACGTACCTTTTTAAGAATATCGTTGGTGGTCGCTGACATTAGAGGTAATGGAAGCTCAGTATAATGGCATTATGGCACTTCAACGGCGTTCAGTATTTCCGAAATTATGTTCTCGGTAGAAATATTTTCAGCTTCGGCCTCGTATGTGAGTCCAATTCTGTGACGCAGCACATCGACACACACGGCACGCACATCTTCAGGGATAACATAGCCGCGGCGACGAATAAACGCATATGCTTTGGCGGCATGAGCCAAACTTATAGACGCTCTGGGTGAAGCACCGAAGCTAATGAGCGGCTGAAACTTTGACAAATTGGCCTGTGCCGGAAAACGAGTAGCAAAAACGATATTTACGATGTACTGCTCAATTTTTTCGTCCATGTACACCTCGCGTACTACCTGACGGGCACGGATAATTTGATCGGGGCCTACTACTTTTGAAGGCTTGGGGAATTCGGCCGCCAAATTTTGCCGAATGATCAGGCGTTCCTCATCTCGTGTGGGATAGCTAATAACAATTTTAAGCATGAAACGATCCACCTGTGCTTCGGGCAACGGGTAGGTACCTTCTTGCTCAACCGGATTTTGAGTAGCTAGGACGAGAAAAGGCTCGGGCAGTTTGTGCGTGGTATCGCCAATGGTTACCTGGCGTTCCTGCATGGCTTCGAGCAGGGCACTTTGCACCTTGGCAGGAGCGCGATTAATTTCGTCGGCCAAAATAAAATTGGCAAAAACAGGCCCACGCCTTACGGTAAATTGCTCCTGTTTCTGGTTGTATATCATGGTACCCACAAGGTCGGCAGGCAATAAATCGGGAGTAAACTGTATGCGCGAAAAGCCGGCATCAATGGTTTGCGAAAGCGATTTAATGGCCAGCGTTTTGGCCAAACCGGGCACGCCTTCGAGCAGAATATGGCCGTTTGAAAGCAGGCCAATGAGCAGGCGATCTACCATGTACGATTGCCCGATGATAACTTTATCGAGTTCTTGTTTAAGCAAATCGATAAAGGCACTTTCTTTCTCTATTTTCTGATTAATCTCTTGAATATCGGTATTCATGTCAACAAAAATTGGCGCAAATTAACGCTAAACCTATACAGCGGTCAAGACGGGTAAATTTTAAAAAATGTTAATGTTTCATGTTTTAATGCTGCAATGTTAACCATAAAAACAGATGGGAAAACTTGATTTATCGTACAATTTTCAACCGTTACCTTCATTTTTTATATTCTGATTTTCAAATAATTAAACTCAAATAAAGCGCATAAGCGTTTTAAACGTTTATAAACGATGGTTAACGACTAGATGAATGAAAGGCGATAAATTAGTCCGGGGAGGAGGTTGGTGGCCCCGAGTCGAAACGCAATTTAGGGCATTCGCTGCTTAATGTGCTTGTGGTAAAACGTTTAACAGACAAGAAATAATACTAATTTCGCATCAAACTATTACAACACACATGGCATAAAACAAACACGGCCTTGGCCTGATTTAAAATATCGCGTTTAGCATTCTTGTAACCGAAAACGACCAAACTATTTCAATACCACGAGAATCGATGAACGCTCACGCAAAGCGTGGGCTTTATCTTTTCTGTGGTGTGGGACTTGGTCGTTCCTCGGTTACGGAGTGATAACTGTCCCACGCTGATTTTTTATACACTCTACTGCGGGGCGGGTAGAATAAATCATTAAAAACATGAAAAAATTACTTTTTACTGCAGTAGCCACCTTGGGCTTGGCTTCTGCAATGCTTGCACAAGTGCCCAATTACGTTCCAACCAATGGTTTGGTGGGCTGGTGGCCCTTTAACGGCAATGCGAATGATGAAAGTGGGAATGGGAATAATGGAACGGTGAATGGGGCTATTTTGGCGGAAGATAGGTTTGGACTAAATAATAGCGCATATGAATTTGATGGGGTCAGCAATTTTATTCAAGTAAATGACAATCAAACTCTTGATTTGACTAATACTTACACGTTGAGTGCATGGGTTAAAATACCTGATTACTCTACAAATCCATCTCAGGTAAACACACTTGGCGAAGTCGATGATTTCAGAACAATTTTGGGTAAACCAAGGACTTCAGATTGGACAACAGGATATAATCTAACTACCAAACCTACTGGCAATGACTCTAAGTTTTACTCTGCTGTTCAAAATCAAAGTTGTTGTCCTGATATTTGGATTATTAGCCAAAGTGATGTGAAATTAAACAATTGGATTAATGTAATTAGTGTTTACGATGGGGCTAATTTGAGGATGTATTACAATGGAATATTGGATAGCACCTTAGAAGCTGTTTATTCTTTAGATAATTCAGCAGCACCTTTGTTTTTTGGGAAAGAATTTGTTTCAGTTAGTTATAATTGGTATAGATGGTTTAACGGTAAAATAGACGACATCGGAATCTGGAATCGCGCCCTAAGCCAAGAAGAAATCACCATCTTATACAATGCCGAATCCTGCGCCAACAACACGTTTATCTCCCCACAAACCAATGCCGTGTCAACGGGCAGCACTGCCACCTTCACCGCCTCAACTTCAGACCCCAATCCCAGCTATGTATGGCAAAGCGATTTGGGGCAGGGCTTTCAAACCTTGAGCGACGTGGGCAATTACTCGGGTACGAGCTCCGCAACATTAAGCCTTGCTAATGTGCAAGTGTCGGAGCACAACCAACCTATACGTGTAATCAGTACATCGGGCGAATGTATTGATACGTCAGCAGTTGCCATACTTTCGATTCTCGATACCTGCATTACGACCATCTTCGATACCACCTTTGTTTCAGTTACCGATACTCTGATCATCAATACGCTCTTAACCGCGTTGACACCACCGGCAAATATCAATACCATAAAGGTATTTCCCAATCCGGCTAATACTCACATTAGCATCGATTACGGCAACTTTGCCCTCATGAACGGCTACCAACTGCGCATTGAAAATTCGCTCGGGCAGCAGGTGTTCCAAACCAACATTACCCAGCAAAGCGATTTTCTCAGCCTCGCCACATGGGGCGGCAACGGCTTGTACTTTGTGCATATTGTCGATCCGCAAGGAAATACCGTGGACATTCGGAAGATTGTGTTGCAATGATGGAGTAGAGTAAAACGTATTACGTATAGAGCAATACGTCAAATAATCGTAATACCCATTACCGGGATTTCTCCATTTGAGAGATTCCGGTTTTTCGTATTCGTAGGTCAGATCTATGCCCCTTTGAGCTTTCCTAGCGAATCGCTCAAATAATTAACCATTATTTGCGCTATTATTATGCACGCTTAATCGCATTCCAGAAATTATAAATGATAAGCGCATTATAGATGTGAACGATGTGCGGGGCAATTCCAGAAAAAGGTTATTTATCATGCCCTATGGCGCAAGACTCTAAAACTATTGCATCAGTCGGGCTCACTCCATTTTTCCTAAGAAATTAACATGTCGCTTGAAAAGTATTTCTTGACTTTTTCGCAATGCTTTCGTAGGAATCCTATCCCCCCCTGCCCAACGCGAAGCTACTGTCGCCGAAACTGATACTCGTTAATAAACGTTTATACACGTTTAAAAAGGATATTAAGAAAATGGGAACTGATTTTGCCCAAACCCACAAACTTAAAGGGTAACACAAAATAGTAAAAACACAATAAGCATTTAATCTACTTAATTCAGTCATAACTTTCCTAAGAAATCAACATGTCGCTTGAAAAGTATTTCTTGACTTTTTCGCAATGCTTTCGTAGGAATCCGCCCCCCCTGCCCAACGCGAAGCTACTGTCTCCGAAACAGATACCCGTTAATAAACGTTTATACACGTTTAAAACGGATATAAAACTATGCTCACTCATCGAGAGAAGAGGAAACACCTTAGCCAGACTGAAAACTTCTGCCTAATTAAGCAGCAATAACTTAACGGTAAGCAATGATACAGCCTTTCACGGATACTGATACCTGCTCACGCACCAGATTAGTAATTCTTCGCGCTCCGTATCCACAAGCGATTTAACTGCTTTAAGCAGTTCTTTACGGAAAAGTTGTGCGTCGAAACTTACGTTTTCAAGAATAATCTTGCTGTACTCGAGCATTGAGATGGCCATGACAAAACAATTTACAGGTTAGGTTAAATAAGATTACAAGTAAACGTTTAGTCCATTCAAATACTTTTTTCATTCAATTCTGTTACCGCACATGCATCAGGATGTCTTTATAAAATCTAAAGCGCACACGCTGAGGAATAAGCCTGGGATGAACGTGCATTGCGAGCACATCACGAACCTTGTTACGTAAATCTTTTCTCGAAGTTGCATG
>JBKCHQ010000213.1:0-2655 GCA_046302715.1 Bacteroidia bacterium
CGCGCTAAACTATCGGTCGCTGCACGCGAATTAATGCTGTTGAAGGAGAAGAAATTCTGCTTACCAAATTGTTTTTTAATTTTTCCCCCAAAGGAGTAATTGGGGTCGGAGTCAAAACCGCCGTTAAGCTCTGTTTTACCCGCAAGCAGCAAAAAAGAGATGCGTCCGGGCAATTCATCACCCTGTAGATTGAGTCCAAAAAATGCTCGGTTTCCCCAGCGGGTGTCCTGATCGATGGAGCCCTGACGAAAATACTGATCATACCGGCTTGTGAGATCGCGACCCGCAGGATCCCAGGGATTGCGCTCGTAGAGCATGAATCGATTATAACCGCGGAACGAGGCCATGGTTAAGTCTGAAATGGATACCCACTGGATGCCACCTGCTGTAACTTGAAGGTTGCCGAACGCGGTTTTGAATTTCCCGTTGAGGTTCATACCCAGGTTAAGGCCCATGTTTTTTCCCAATCGCACACCGCTTCCTGGTGTTTGCAGATACGGTTTCAGCGAATCGGCCACCTGACTTCCGTAGGAAGAGCCTATGTTTCCGTTCAGAAACTGAAACATCATAATATCGAAACTAAATGATGTTCTGTCGTTGGGGGCTCCGCTTACATTAAGCAACAAATTCGGGAGCTGGCTGTCATCGCCAATAAAAATGCTGCGTTCACGAACCGTATCTTTGATTATTGGATTTAGCGCATAGGGAATGAGTTGGCGGTTGTACGTGCCGAAAAAACGATAGTAGCCATTTACTTGAAGATTTCTTAATCCGCCGGGGTCTTTCTTGGGGAACACACCAAAAAAACTTGGATTAACAGTTTGCTTATCAGAAGTATCACGTTGTGCATGAAGTACAAATGTGCAAAGCAAACTCCCCAATAATGCGCTATAAAAACCCTTCATGCTGGAAATTGATGCAGTAAATCTAATGCTTTTTGTCTAAAATACAATAAGTTTGAACTATCGATGTAACTGCTGTTTTTTAAAGGCAACTGCGCGTACCGGAGCTTCATTGGGATCGCGGGGAAGCACATAAAACGGAACATTGCTATAAGCATAGTGATTATGACCATCTCGAATAGTGAGGTAAACGCGGTAAGCGCCTTCGGCTTCGGGTACACGAAGCACAGCGTTTTTTCCTTTATTTCTGATAACCGAACCTTGCAGCGGTATGGGCGCAGCTTCGGCATCTCCCCCCGAGCGAATATCTGCGCTTTCTGGAATAATCTGCCAGGTAAAATGCAATCGGTCCGAATCGTAATCGTTGGCTAAAACACGCGCATGAATTTTATCGCCCGCTTTATAAATGATATGCTCTCCTTTATGCTTGCCGTCTAGTGATAATGAATCGAGCCAAGGAGCGCTGTTTTTAGGCTTTTTATTGGTCCAAAGCGTCTCAATACGATCAACTGCTTCGCTTGATTCGCTTTTTTCTGAAAACAAACCATACCAAGTTGACGTGGTTTCCTGTTTTTGACCCCATAAAAACACATAGGATCCGATGCACTTCTCTGCATCACCAGCAATGTACGCTCGGTAGCGTTCTTCATATGAATTAGCTTTCTCGGTACTACTTTGTTCTACCGAAGCATTCCACTTGGTTTTAGCCACCTCCCAATGTCCGTTTGGACCCCATTCTGTAATCATATAGGGGCCACCCCATCCTGCTTCGCGTATACCTGTTTTTACGCCTTTCAAATCGCCATAGGTGTTAATTCCATAGATGTCGATATGCGGTGCTTTTTCCTTAATGAGACGCACCTCTTCTTTGTCTAACCCTGCAGTAACCGTACAAGTAGGATGATTCGGGTCTTCGCGGTGGATCATGGCCGCTATGTCATTCACAGCATCCCAGACCATGGTATTTGAGTAAAACAGGTCCACTTCATTGCCGACCCCCCAAAGCAAAAGAGCCGGATGATCTTTCAATTCGCGCACCGTCCGCGTAAAGGCTTCGAGTTGTAAGGCTACTTTCTCTCTATCGTTGTAATCGAAGCCATGGCGTTCGTGTTGTACCCAAAGTCCCATCATTACAGTTAACCCATGGGCTTGCGCCGCATCGAGAATTTCTCTCGCATTATCGGTGCTCCATGTTCGTATGGAATTGCCCCCGATGGATACCAGTTTATCCAAGTGCACATGTCCGCCTCCTCCTTTTACATAATATGGCTGTCCACCCCTCAACAGTATCCATTCTCCATTTATCTGCTTTACCTCGGTTCGAATTGCCTGAGCATGCAGCGCAAAATTTAAAGTTACAAATGCAAAAGCGAATATGGAACGGAGTGTATTCATGGTTTAATTCTTATAAATCGAGCGAAAATCCTTCGGCCCTCATTTCGGCATAGGTTTTTGAGTTGAAGGTATACAGTTGTGATGGTCGATGCGAAACATTGGTTTGCGCCTCGGTGAGTTTGCTGAGAAACTTGAATTTACTTACCTTTTTACGGAAGTTTCCTTTGTCAAATTCTTTATTGAGTATCGTTTCAAAAAGTTGCTGGAATTGGGTAAGAGAGAATTTTTCGGGTAATACAGAAGCCCAGATGTCCTCGCGTAAAATTCTGCTCTTTAATTCTTCGAGCGAGGCGCTTAAAATCTCACTGTGATCGAAAGCGAGCTTCGGCACATTTTTAATCGAATGCCATTGCGTGCG
>JBKCHQ010000214.1:0-2062 GCA_046302715.1 Bacteroidia bacterium
ATCAACTCTGCAATTGTTACATTTAATGTTAGAAATGCAGAGTTTAATTGTTGTGAGGCATTAGTTCGAATCGGTTACGAATTGAAAAAAATTATCGGTATGAATTCCCGTAAATTGGGCATCGTAGGCATTTGCGAACGCAATGGGTAATTTTAATTTTTTGCGGTCAGTCCACTTTATTTCGTAAGCATGCAATTGATCGTCCTGCTTTTCCAACAAGTCAACTTCCCCTCCTTGCCTTGTTCGCCAGAAATAGCTTTGAATGTTCTGCTGGTGGTATTCGATATATTTCTTTCTTTCATTAATTACAAAATTCTCCCATAGCACGCCTTTATCATTTCGCAAAGCCATAGGATTAAAATTACCGATTACGGCATTCCTTACCCCCGTATCATAGAAGTATATTTTACGCTGAGTTTTAATTTCGTTGCGTTGATTTTCGCTATACGGTTTCAACCGATAAATTACATAGGTTTTCTCCAGAAGTTCGATGTAAACGGCAATGGTATTCTTGTCGACCCCAAGCAATTGCGAAAGTTCGTTGTAGCTCACCTCATTCCCAATTTGAAAGGCGAGCGCCGTTACCAGTTTTTCCAATACATCGGGCTTTTTAATGCCGCTAAGTGCTAAGATGTCCTTATACAAATAGCTTTTTGTAAGCTCCTTCAGAATCTTCTCTTCCGATCCAGGTTGGTTTAGCACATCAGGATACATACCATAGCGCAATCTGTTTTCAAGCTGTTGAAAAACGGTGATGTAATCGTTATGCTGATACCATTCTTCCCAACTCACCGGATAGAGATTGTATTCCCACTTCCTGCCTGTGAGCGACTCTTGCAGTTTGTCGCCCAAATCCAACGACGACGATCCGCTTACAATTACCTGCACGTCTTTTATCCGGTCGTTCATCATTTTTAAGGTGAGGCCAATGTTTTTGATGCGCTGCGCCTCATCAATAAAAATGAGTTTGTAATTACCCACAAGGAGTCTGATCTGTTCGAAATTAGGCGTGTCGAGCATGTTTCTAACGGAAGGATCATCTCCATCGAGAAAAAGATAGTCTCCATATTGCTTACACAAATGATGTATTAGGGTGGTTTTGCCGACCCTTCGCGGACCGGTAATCAAAATAATTCTACCCTGAAAACATTGCTCTTGAATGGTTTGATAAAGAATTCTGTGGATTTTCATGGCTGCTTCAATTCACCAAATATACAGCTTTTCGGTGAGTAAATCCGCCAAATATATAGATATTTAGTGAATTGATTCGCCAAATGTGCAGCTTTTTGGTGAATTGGAGAGAGGGTGTAAAAATTTATGAACCCGAGCATGCTAATCAAATTACACTTTGAACTGTACCTTGTTTGGATTCTAAACTTAATTACTACTTCTTCACCAACTTCCTATACACCAATTCCTCATTGGTTTTAAGCACCAGATAAAGGATTTGAGGATCGAAGCGAGCACAGTTTAGGGTAAATTGTCTTTCCCCCATTTCGATGGAGCCTTCGTATAGCGTTTCGAGTAATTTTCCATCCGAAGCAAACAGCTGCAGCTTACAATAGGTTTTGTTATGGATGTCAGCTGTAACCTCAATAAAATCGCTCACCGGGTTGGGTGCTACGTGCAATCCATGTGCTTCCTCTACCCTTACCGAATGAGATGCCGAGGTTGGAATACCACCGTTGTATTTGTAAATTTTATCGCCCGTTAGAAATGCAATTGTTTCGTTAATCCGAAAAAATCGGTTGTAAGCCGTGCCTACTGTAATTGGATTCCAGTTGACTCCACCATCGGTAGTTTCGAACAAGGTGCTAAGTCCTCCACACCAGCCGTGTAAACTATCCATAAATCCAATAGTTTGGGTGTATTGGTAGGTGTTGCGGATGGTATCGGTAACCCAGCTTGCGCCACCATCATCAGACTTCACGATGCGCACATTTCCGGTAGAAGGCAATGCATCGAGCGAACCATAAAAATGAACCGAGTCGGGGGTTTGGATCTTCCAAACATAATCTTCGTTGGCCAAGGTTTGGTGTTTTACCTCCCAGGTTTCGCCGCC
>JBKCHQ010000215.1:0-6931 GCA_046302715.1 Bacteroidia bacterium
ATGAATATCGCTTAGTGTAATTTCATCTAACAATTGCGCATCCAGTAATTGCGTTTTGACGCTGCCAGCGCCGTCGGAATACATCATTCCGCCTTTCCTGGTCTTTAAATCTCTTACAAAGCTTATGAGTTCATCGTTAATAAACCGCACGTAACGGTCTTCCTTGCTTTGTTTGCGACTAAACACAAAACACTCTTTCCCTTCGTAGGGAAAAGGAATGTTCATGGCAATGACAGCGTCATAGGTTTTACGTCCGAGGAGTATGGTGTCAGCGGATTTGAAAAAGAGCGAATAACCATAATCGTCATCGCTTTCTTGAAAGGCATTGAGAAAATCGAGTTTCCCATCTTGGTCGGCTATAAATCCGTCGAGACTGCAGGCAATGAAAAGTTTTAAGGGGCGCATATGTTGTGGGGATAAAAATAAAAAAAAGGGAGCGTTGGGCTCCCTTTTTAATTCTATTCTTTTATGCATTCAGGGTTATTTGACCACACTCAATTTCTGAACCGAAAGAACACTGCCCGAAGCATTACTTACACGCAATTGGTAAATTCCCGAAGGCAATTGTTCTAAACCAATGTTCTGGTTTTGTGCTGATATAATTTCGCTTTGGTATAATCGGCCATCTAAGCCTAATACATCGAGTGTAATTGCTTCTTTATGTGTTCCATTTATCTTAATCTGCGCTTGATTTGCGGTTGGGTTAGGATAAACGTTACCAATTTGGATGGTCGAATTAAGGGTTTCGGTTCCGGTTAACTCGTCACCCATAACCAGCTCAATGTAAACGGAAGGAAAGTCGGGCGAAATGGTAAACTCAATGGGCACGCAGGTCATACCCGGCTCGTCAGCCAATAAACGATACGTGCCGTATGCCAAATTCGTGATGTTGAAGTTACCGTTATCGTCGGCATCCATCCAACGTTGTGGGTTTCCATTAAGGTCGGTTACAATAACATCGGCGCCAGCCACAGGATTAGCATTTGCCACACCTGCCGATTCAGGATCCATCAAACGGAAAGGACCATCATCGATATTACCACCCACAGAACCGGGGCCGCCTCCATTTCCGGCATAAATAAGTGCAATGTCGTAATTTTCGCCACTTTGAGTAAGGTACACCGGTTCTGCGTCGAACCAATAGAATTGACTTCCAAAATACGTGGGCACATAATCGCCATACCAAGCCGAACCTTGTGTTAAACCGGCTTTGATAAGGTAAATGCCCGCTTCGAGCCCATTGAACATGTAATTGCCCGAATTGCTCAAGGTGTATTCTGCCACGAGGCTCACGCTGTTGCTTAAGGTATCGATAGTATAGAGCTTCACTTTGCCGTTATCGGGCACATTGGCACCGGCGTTTACCTCACCTGCTATGAACAATCCCGTTGCGCTGTTTCCTATGAAATTGCCCGTATAGCATACTGTATCGGCGCAAACTCCATTTATTCCCACGATATGGCAAACCGTGTACTCGCCGGTGGTTTCGAATGTATGGAACGGCGACACTTGTGATGATGAAGCGCCATCGCTGAAGGTCCAAACGTGATAGGCGCTCTCCTCGTTAGTAACCCCAATAAATTGATAGTTGTTGTCAACCGGCAGCGGACCGGTGAAGGTGAATATAGCGTTGCAAGGAAGGGTGTTTGACGTATCGGGAGGCGCAGTAAACGTGTTACATCCGTTCCATGCACATCCGCTAGCAGTGGTAATAGCCAGACATGCTTCTATATATGCATATGCTACTCCCGAAGGAATATAGGAATTGCTTTGGGTGGAATAGAATCCTGTTCCAGCGGCTTCACCATTCGAGTCGTAGGGGGTGAGAACCCAGCTGTAAGAGGCAATAGTGCTGTTGCCATTTGCCGAGAACATGGGCCATCCATCGGGAGCGTAGCCCATAACTATTTCGGCGGTACAGGATGTGTCGGGCGAAACAATGAGTGTGTCGCAAAACGAAGAATTGCACCCATAGAAATCGTTTGTAAGGTTCAAGCAAATATATACTGTGCCTGCATCAGATGGGATGGTGATGGTGGTATATGGTCCTGAATCTTGAATATTAGCCAATGTTCCGTATACCGAACTTTGAGCAGTCCAACTATACATGTTGCCTGAAAAATATGGGGTTGAGGCCTGCGCAAGTAAAACATTATTGTTGTAGGTGTATGTAAACTCGGCCGAGCAGGTATCAGAAATACCTTCAATAACGATTGTATCGCAATTGCTGGCACTACAGCCTGTTTCGGCGTTGAAATAGGCCATGCATACGTAATACGGCTCGTTGGGAACGGGGGTGAAGTTGAAATAAGATCCTGAATAGGCTGTTCCAGCATACCCGGGACCAGTGATGCTCCAGGTGTAAACAGCGCCGTCAATTGGCGGACTTACTGCCCAAATACCGGCTGTACCGTTACCGTTATCAATTACCGTAAACTCGGCATTGCAGAATACAATGGTGTCGCAGGTGTAGGATGAACAATTAACATAAGGGCCCGTGTTATTTACTGAATGGCAAACGGTCATATCGAGAATGCCGTCGGGAAGCAAGAAGGTGGCAACAGGTCCGGACAAAATCTCTGAATTATACACACCTCCAGCAGCATGGTAGGCAATATTCCATGTATGTGTTGCAAGTGTTTGCACCCCGCCCGCTGTTAATGTCATCACTTGATTGTTGGTGTCGATGGCGTAGGTGTATGCTGAGGAGCAAAAGTCCAAATACTGGCACGATGAATCTACACAACCTGTGTTGAGGTTGGTAAGGGTGTGGCAAATTTCGAGGGCATTAGTATTACTGGCCACAAACATGCTGTTGTTATTTACGTTCAGCTGATTATTGGTGTTAATGGTGCCATTGTTCATGTAGCTGGTTACCTCCCAAGTATGTTGAAACGAACCTTGCGCATTGGTATAAGGTGAGTTAACGCTCAGATACGCATTCGTTGGCTGGTAATAATAGGTAAAGGCGGCATCACAAACCGGCGCTTCGGTATCGGGTATGGTAATTACTTGACATTCGCTGGTATTACATCCCGACGACGTAATCATCAATTGTTGACATACATTGTAGGTGGCTCCGGGTTCAAGATAATAGGTTGCAATCTCTGTATTTTGTGTTGGATTTGGAATGCCGGGTCCGGAAACCGTCCAGTAATGCAGTTCGTTCATGTATCCCGCCGGAAAATCGGGCGTGAGTGTAAGTGCATATTGATCATTTAACGTATAGGTAAAACCGGCATCGCAATACACAAAAGTATCGCAGCTGTTCGCTACACAACCGTCTGCAAAAGTTAGAGTAAGGCAGGCTTCAACATAATCGGGCGAAAAAAACTGATTTCCTGAAAAATAAGCGGATGGAGTTGAGCTAAAACTGCCTGATGAAGTGGCCGTATCGTCTTCAAAAGTTGTAACTACCCATGCGTAGGACTGAATTCCCGGAACCGTATCGGTATAGAAACGATACATATTGCCGTTCATGATTGTCATACTGATGGGAGCTGAGCATTCAATTGGAGTGCCGCATGAGATTTGAAAGTTAACCGTAGCGTCATCAACAGTTCCTTGATTGTTGGAAACGGTTTGTATAACCGTTGAGCTGTCGCAATTGATGGTTTCAACAACAAATAATTGGTTGGGGCCAATCTGGCTACCTCCAAAAATGGTATCTATAAAGAAACCTGATTCATTTGTGAAAACCTGCGAGGTCATACCCATTCCTGTTATGGTAACTGGCCAGCCGCCCACCGGACTATTGGTGTTTGCATTAGTAACAGTGCCCTGTATAATAAGGTCATTAACATTAACTTGTGCAGTGGCACTAAGCGAATATATCGCAAAGAGCAGATAAAAGAGGAGCTTTTTCATAGGCGTAAAATTAGTGTAATTCAAAGGTCTGCTTAAATGGTAATAATTTTCAATTCGTATTTCGTGATTCTTACTCATCCAAATGATGATAATTTTATTTTACAATTGATATAGTTGAATATTTATGAACTAATAAGTATTCACTCAAATTAAAATGGGCATCAATTTTATTCGATTGATGGCGAATAGGATCACCCCATTATAATCCCTGCTAAGGTTGCCGACATATACGAAGCCAAGGTGCCGGCGAGCAATGCTTTAAGTCCAAGCCGTGCCAAATCGGCACGACGTTCTGGAGCCAGCTCTCCAATACCTCCGATTTGCATCCCCACAGAAGAAAAGTTGGCGAAGCCACAAATGGCAATAGAGCAAATAAGTAATCCTTTTTCGGTAACAATGGGCACCGACTTATTGGCCAAATTCTGAAAAGCCACAAATTCATTTACCGTAAGCTTTTGTCCCAATAGTGTGGCAACCCCATTAACATCCTGCGAAGGCACACCCATGGCCCAGGCCATTGGGTAAAACAGTTTTCCAAAAATCCAGTCCAAACTCAAATTGAAATCAGGACTAAAGATGTGCCCAATGTGGATCAAAATCCAATCAATCATTGTAATGAGCGCAATAAATCCAATTAGCATGGCTATTACATTCATGGCTATTTTAAATCCATCGCCGGCCCCATGCGAAATAGCATCGATTACATTAACGTAATGGCTTTTAACATTAAGCTTAACCTTTCCCATGGTTTGGCTTTCTTCTGTCTCTGGGAAAATTATCTTTGAAATTACCAGGGCGCCTGGAGCAGCCATCAAACTGGCGGCTATGAGTTTGGGTGCCAGATCGAGGCCTGCTTTGCTTCCCATGTTTACATACACCACAAGTATGCCCCCTGCGATGCATGCCAATGAGCCGCTCATGCTGGCCAGTAACTCACTTCGAGTCATACCGGCAAGGTATGGTCTTATCATCACCTGTGCCTCAACCTGTCCCACAAAGGCACTTGCCACATTCGAGAGCGCCTCGGCTCCGCTTACCTTCATAACGGCATTCATGGCACGTGCAATGAGTGAAACCACCCGCTGCATAATGTTCAAATGATACAGAATAGCAACGAGCACACACACAAGGATGATGGTGGCTGTAACATTGAACGCGAAAACAAAACCGCCGGCAAAGAAATTCCCGATGCTGCCATCATATTGTTGAACGCCAATACCACCATAAACAAATGAGGCTCCTTTTCGTGCAAATTCTTCGATCTTTTCCATACCATGTCCCACCATTTGAAAAAATCGTGTTACCGGAGGAATTCGCAGTACTAATATGGCTATAACAATTTGAAGGGTTATGCCGCTCAGCACCAGTCTGTAGTTAATGGATTTTTTATTGTTTGAAAACAGCCATGCTATTAAAAGAATAAGGGCAAGGCCCAAAAGACCGGAGAAACGTTCCATTATGAAATTTTGCATGAAAAGTATGAAAAATATTGTGTCAATTGGCCATATAACCCCATAGGTTCGATAACATGTTGTTGAAAATCGTTTTCAACCATTTGAGTCTTGGTTTGTTCTATTATCATGAATACCGTAGTTGTATTACTAAATAGCATTCTATTATTCATTGCATGCAGCAGCAGCAGAACCGATACATCAAGTCCTAAAATTATGTCTGATTCTTTGCCCCATATGTATTACTCGCGTACCGATACTCAAAAGCTCAATCTTTCGAATGAAGAGTGGAAAAAAATCCTTTCGCCCGAGGTGTACTACATTGCCCGTGAGAAAGGTACCGAATATGCCTTTTCCGGGAAATACTGGAATTTTACAGGCAAGGGCACTTATTATTGTGCGGCTTGCGGTAATGCGCTTTTTAAATCGGATGCTAAATTCTCGAGCTCATGCGGTTGGCCGAGCTTTTTCGAACCCATCCGATCGGGCAGCATGATTTACCATGAAGACCGTTCGCATGGTATGATTCGCACCGAGGTATTGTGCGCACGCTGCGACGCCCATTTGGGACATATTTTCGACGATGGTCCGCCTCCTACTTACAAGCGATACTGTATTAATTCGCCAATTATTGAATTTGAACCCGATAAATAGCACGCTAAGGAGTGCAACGCCAGAATGATAAATTCTCACGAAGCAGAACTCCACTTTCTATATGAAGTTCGTTTTCTATTTCAGTTGGGATATAATCATTCAGCGCTAACTTGTAGATGCCGGGTTCTAATTCGGCCACCAAATTGCCGTTTTTAACTTTAAAGGATTTTGATTGAAGTTGCAAGCTAGCAATGTCGGGTAGTGGGAATTGTTGAGTGAGCGAAAAAGGGATGAAATACACCGTTCCATTAAACTTGGTGTAATCGCGATCAAAAACCGGCTTAAAGGCGGGTGTACACGAACCTTCTCCAAGGAAAATACTGCCTGAAAAACCTGTTTCGGGTTCTTTATTGCATGCGCCCATCAACAGGCCTAATGCGAATAAAATCATAGATAGTTTCAGCGCCTTTAACATGACTACAAATGCATGGCTCAAATGTACATTAAAGTAATTAAGCCCCCAATACTGCAAAAATTTTGACAAAGGTGTTCATCGCGCAGTTCATTAAACACAGATTAAGCGTTAGAAATGAAATGCACTAATGCATAGGGCGCTGGATTTGCAGGATGCATCTGGGTTAATCCCAACGAATCATGGATTCATTCGGGCCCTTGCGGCAAATTGTGTAATTCTATTGCGCAATTTGGGTTAAAGCTAAGTTGTTAGACATGGTATGAAACAATTCGGAGTGAAAAGCCAACACTTTAATCAGGGTATAGCCGTTTTAATCGATTATAAACGTTTGTTAACGGCTATTTGTAATAGAGTCAGTAGCTTCGCGTTAGGGTAGGGGGGGATAGGATTCCTACAAAATCAAATCATCAAAACCAAATTTAAACATTAACACGACTTGTTAATTGCCAATATATTATGTCCTATGCTTGATTGTTCCATGACCTATCCAAAGTCATTTTAAACTATTTCTCCAAGCTTAACAGATATGCTAAACGGTACACAT
>JBKCHQ010000216.1:0-18497 GCA_046302715.1 Bacteroidia bacterium
GTAATTTATGGAGGCTTTACAGGCATTAAGAACCTTTTGCAATAGCTTCAGCTACTGCGCCAATAAACATTTCGAGTTCGGGACGATTTTTACCTTTAGCCATAATACCTAGCAGATAAGGGCTTTCATTTTTATAAACAACACCAAATTAATTGCTGCATTTTCCAGCCCAAAAACTGAAAAAATCTTGCTAACGCTTTTTAATAGTAACACTTCTATCACATTGTTAGGAATGGCGATTGTTTCCATAAAGCACAATCATTAAAATACGCAAAATCATTTTTATATATTTTAAGGATATTTATTCTACAAAATATTAATAACAACAAAAACTACTGCATATCATATTTTGGGGCTAACAGGAATAGGCTGACCCATTTTTGCTTTGGATTTTGGGTCTAGCGTTAGGGTGAGTAGCAATTAACAGGTTACAGAATGCCGATCGCTAACCAATAGTAATTTCGAAAAAGGAAATTCCCCATTACTATTGAATAACAAACAATTGCCAGGGTCGCTATGTTTCTAAAATCTTCCTAAAGGTGAGATTAATTCGTGCTGCACTTTGTGCACGTTTAGGAAGCGCATGTTGCCATAAATTTTGGATGGATGTTCCCATTAAAAGTAATGAACCGGGTTCGAGATTAATTTTAATTTGATGTTTTTTATTTAATTTCTCACGTAATATAAAATCGCGTGGTGCCCCCAAACTTAAAGAAGCTATAGTTGGATTGGCTCCCAATTCAGGTTCATCATCGGAATGCCATCCCATGCTGTCGGAACCATTTCGGTAATAATTAATCAATACCGAATTAAAATCTAAATGCAATTGCTCATTAATCCGTAATATGAGAGAGGCCAAACTCGGATGAAAAGGCTCGGCTTGTAACTGAAGCGATGAATACGTGTACCTCTGACGATTGTTTCCTTGCCAGGCATAAAGCCGGGGCTGATTCACCCATTTTCCAAAAATCTTAATTTGTGCGCTCTGCCAATTTATTTCACTCACTAAAGCAGTAAATAAAATGGCCTGCTCTTTAGATGCTATAAATTGTGGATAATACTTTAAATCATGGGCAAGCTCTACTATTTTAGATGAATTAGGCTCCATTTTTTAAGTATTTTTTAAGATGGGCAGACTAAATATAAAATGAGTGCCGTTACCGATTTCTGATTCAAATGAAATTACACCACCCGAACTTTCAATGATATTTTTAACCAAAGCCAAGCCTAATCCCATACCTGTACTTTTGGTAGTAAAATTAGGTCTGAAAATTTTGTCTTTAAGCGAATCGGGGATTCCCGAACCGTTGTCAGAAACTATAAGGGTAAAGCGGTCAGTATCTCTTTTAAGCGACAGCGTAATTTTAGGAAACTCTGCAGATTCGAGCGCTTGCTGGGCATTTCGAATAAGATTATTAAATACACGAATTAATTGCTCTTTATCGGATTGCACGTAACAAGGAGCAGAACAGTTATCCGCAATTATTACATCAATAGGAATATCTCCTCTGTGAAATTCGGCGGCATGAATAATTAAGTCAACCAAATCAATACGCTCATTTTTCATATGAGGCATTTGTGCAAAGTTGCCGAATTCTGTAGCGATATGACTTAAGGTATCTATTTGCTCTATTAAATTTTGCGTATAGCGATCGAGACGGTCTTCGAAGCCATCACTGCGGTCCTTCCAGGCACGCTGAAGCATCTGCGTGCTGAGCTTCATGGGTGTAAGTGGATTTTTAATTTCATGAGCCACCTGTTTCGCCATTTCGCGCCAAGCGCTTTCACGCTCAGAACGCGCCAACTTTTCTGCACTGCGCTCCAATTCATCAATCATTCGATTATACTCGGCTACAAGGGCACCTATTTCGTCCTTGCCTTTCCAGCGAATAGGCGCATTCTGTTTACCTAAGGTGAGTTTACCAAGACCTTCTTGAATAATACGCAAAGGTTCGGTAACCGAATTCGACAGCACTATAGCGGCAATTAATACCAATACCAATAGAATTATGTAAATGTTAACCATGGCCACAACAAAGGTGGCTACTTCGCGCTGAATTTCGCTCTGGCGGGCAAAATAAGGCATATTTATATAACCAATAACCTTGTTTTCGCTATTGCGCAAAGGCACATAGGCCGAAAGATATTCATGCGTGCCGATTCGTTCTTTCTGCACACACTCGCTGCTTTGATTTACCTGCAATTGCTGAAATGCTTCGGGACTTATTTTTTGTGAAATCAAACCTTCATCAAAAAGTTTAGCCCTCGACGAGGCAAATAGCAAGCCCGAAGGCCCGTAAATATTGATGTCGGCAGTAAACACTTTCGACATTTTCGAAAGTTTGAATGAATAATCCTCCGCACGTGAGGGATCCAAAAATGCATCCTTTCCCAATAAATTTTCAATTTCAATTAAAATAGAATGAATTTTCTCGCTGAGATTTTTAATATTTTTTTGGTGGTTATTGCTATTTATAAATGCAATGCTTCCCCCGCCAATCAACAATAGTGAAATAAAAAGAATAGAAATAATGGCCAACTGAATTTTTCGCTTAAAACTTAATTTATAATCCTCTTTACGTAACCTAAACAACATTATGATTCCTCCTAGAACAGCTAGCAGCACCATCATGTATGAAAAGGGGGTGAGCACTTGAATCCATGAGGGTTGTGGCAGAGATAAAATAACCAGCGAATCGGCACCCGACCGGTATCTCAAATGCGAAAAACCATCCTTATTCAAAAAAAGAGCAGTATCCTTTTTTATATCTGTAAACATCGCATCACTCAAACTATAGGGAAAGGTCCCCCCATGGGTTACGAGTTTCCCTTTATAATATCGGGCATAACTGTAGCGACTCAAATCGGTATTCGACTTCACCCTTTTATCGAGCAATAGCTCGGGATATCCTATTTCTTCAGTGGTAAAACGCGATTCAAACTCCAGATATAAGCGGGCAAGCACGGTAGTATCGGGTTCGCGCTCGCGAATAATGAGTCGGGCAATGTAACTTATGCGTCCATTATTATTTTCGAGAAAGAAAAAATTTTCGCTTTTTGTAGGAAGTCCAATAGAGTCAATTTTACGATCGTATTCCTCTGGTGTATGGTTGGAGTTGGCCGCATAAACCGTATTTAACAAACAATCGTCGGCACCTAAAATATGGGGAGTTATGGTGTAACGTTCCCAATATCCGTTAAAATATAACTGAGTAAAATCACGCACCTGTCCGCTAATCGTATCGCCCGGTCGCAAATAATTTTTAAGTAGGGTATCGGTAAAAATTCTTTTTTCGGTATCCGCAAAAATGCTTTCTCCTATGAGATCACGTTCATCTGCGTAATGCTCAGCGAGTAATTTTCGGCGATCCTTCTCACGTTGTGCGGTGTACTTTACAATAAAAAATGTGGTAGTAAAGGAAAGTAATGCTAATGCAGATACCGTGTTTAATATGGTCAACCGCTGCCAACGCTTATAGGTAAGCGAAATAATGGTGCTTAAAATTGATGCAAAGAGAAAGGGAATATAAATTCCATCGTCAAAAAGTAAACATGCAGCAGTGGTGAATAATGCCGTTGCACCAATAAAAACCCAAATAGGCTTGCGCTTTGGTTGAAATTCAGAAAATAGTTTGTGCGTTAATAATACGAATGCTATAAATACTAATGCTGCAATTAAATAGGCTAAAAACGACGTAAATGAAAATGCTGTTATATTGTTTACTCCATAGGCTATGCTTGAATCATGTATTAAACTGCGCAGCAGCATCAAGATTAAGACTAAAAATAAAAATGCAAAAAATGGCATTACCCATTTTAGAATTTGAGGTACTATTATATCTATTCGGTAAGATATTTTTTGCCATATCAAAGCCCCATAAACCAATAATAGGGCATCCAAAAACACATCCCCTAAAGACGGAAACCACTCCGAGGATGCATACTCGCTTGGATGGAATAACATGCTTTCGTAGAGAATGGCAGGAACATGAGCAAACTGAATTATTATTCGCAGTAAAAGTACTGCGGTAAAAAGAAACACATGACTACGTGCAGTTTTACGTTTGTAATCGAATAGCAGGTGAAGGGAAAGAATAAATAGAATGATTCCTACAATAAAAACAAAGGTTTCAAAGGGTTTTATGAGAGAATTAGCCTCATCGGTTGTACCTGGTATAAACCATGCCATGGTATTTCGCCTGGCGTTGTAGAGCGGACTGCCACCCGATGTGCTGTCCAAACTTAATTGGGCTTTTGCATTTAAACCTTCGGCAAATGGAAAATGATCGTTCAAATAGGCGTTTTGATAGGAATATTGTGCCTTAATAAGCGCCAATGCCACAACGGTGCATGAATCGGACTCAAACCGTCGTGCAAGGTACCAGCCGTTAGCAAGTTTCCATAATTGCTGAGTAGATGTTTTACGCAAATATTCTAAACCAACTGGAACCGACCGATCAGACCAAAAAAGCAGATTTTCGCTATCGTATCTAAAAAATGAAATATTTTCATCTCTTGCGGCATCCATCCAAATTTTTCCACCCTGCCTGAACTTGCTGCAAGGTTCTTTAACAAACTCTTCTGCAAGGCTCACCAATCGTGCTTCACGCTTAAGTATGAGTTGACGAATTTCGTGCAGCTGTGCTGGCGCTTCGATATTGTTGGAACGTTTAAGATGAGCATTTACCCCAAAAAAAAGGCAAAGCAAGGCTCCCAAAAAAGTAAAAATCAGTTTAAATTTCAAACGTTCGAAAATTATGCGCAAATTAATCCGAAATTAGCGAAGTCCATAATTAGAAAACCTCAAAAATAAAGCCGCAAACTCTTAATATTGGTTTATGAAAATCATTGTACTTACTAGCTTTCTTTTTCTAACACCATCACTACACCTTCTCATGGCCCAACATCTGTGCGCTAATCAAAAGGGCAACATCGAACGTGGTGCCCGTGATGCCGAATCATCGGCACTTGACACACGCAGCGACAGTATTGACATACGGCATTATACCATAAATCTCGATTTTACCTCGCTGCCACAAGCAACTCTTAAAGCTGCATGCACGGTTGACTTCGAGGCCAGAGTTAACGGCATTAACCAATTGGTGCTTGACCTAGAAGCGCTTACCGTTGATTCGATTAAGGCAGAAAACGAATTATTAACCTTTACGCACACAGGACCCAAACTCCGCATAAACTTAAGCCAAAACCTCAATCAGGGCGATATATCTGCATTAACCGTGTATTATGGAGGCACGCCCATTGAAGATGCCAGTGGTTTTGGAGGTTTTAGTTTCTCTGGCAGTTATGCATACAATATTGGCGTGGGATTTAGCGCCAATCCGCATAATCTAGGCAGAGTGTGGTTTCCATGCTTCGATAATTTTGTAGAGCGAAGCACCTACACCTGCATTGTGAATATGCCTCCCACCTACTCGGCCTATTGCGGCGGAATGCTGGTGAGCGATGAAACTAATGGTAATGTGCGCACTATGGTTTGGGACTTAAATCAGGAAATACCCACTTATCTGGCATCGGTAGCTGTGGCGCCATATACCGAGGTGCGTAAAACATTTAACAGTATAACTAATCCTTCGTTGCCGGTGGTATTAGCGGCATTGCCTGCCGATACTACGGCATTAAAAAATTCGTTTGTGAGTTTGGAGCCAATTTTCGAAGAGTTTGAAGCGCATTTCGGGCCGTATCGCTGGGATCGTGTAGGCTACGTTTTGGTTCCTTTTCAAGCCGGTGCCATGGAACATGCAAGTAATGTGGCCTTTATGCGTGACCTCATTCCGTTTGGCCCTTCACAAAATCAGCATATCATGGCGCATGAACTCGCGCACAGCTGGTTTGGGAATCTAGCTACCTGTCGCACGGCTTCTGAAATGTGGCTCAATGAGGGTTGGGCGTCATACACCGAACGATTATTCGATGAATGGATTATTAGCAGGGCAACATACGACGCCAAAGTACGCGACAATCACAAAGAGATGCTGCAACTTGCTCATGTGCGCGATTCGGCGTACTGGCCTTTGAGCAATGTTCCGCATGCTTACACTTACAGCAACCACACCTACGAATTGCCCGCCGACAAAATACATACACTACGCTCGTATATGGGCGACAGCTTATTTTTTGCAGGCTTGAGGCATTATCTTGAAACGCATCAATATACACATGCTACATCGAATGATTTACGCGATGCCCTGCAAGAAGCCACCGAACTCGATTTGAACGATTATTTTGCCGACTGGGTAGATACGCCCGGCTGGGCTGGATTCGAAATTGATTCCAGCACTTATTCCGGTGGAGTGCTTAATGTGTATTACAGTCAAAAATCGGCTGGAAATACTCACCATTATCAAAATGTACCCATGAGCTTCTCTTTTGTGCGCAACGATTTTAGCGCCGAGAGCTCGATGGCATTTTTAAGTGGACCTAGTGGAATGGTAACATTTGAGCTGGATTTTGAACCTAAAATGGTGATTTTGAATCGCGACGAAAAGATCTCGCAGGCAGTAACCGGCCAGGAAGCCGTAATTACCTCAACAGGAACCCGTGTTTGGAGCAATGCCCTGGTCGAAATTCCGGTTGATGCCATAGGCGACTCCGTGTTGCTGCGTGTGGAGCATTTCTGGGTGGCCCCCGATCCTATTAAAACACCGTATATGCCTTACCGTTTGTCGCCCAATCGGTACTGGAAAGTGGACGGCATTCTAAATTCGGGGTTTAGAGGTAAATTTCGGGTGCAATACAATGGAAAAACAAACACCACCGATAACGGCTGGCTCGACCATAACTTAATAACAGACGAAAACCGACTGGTGCTTATGTACCGCCGCGACGCCCACGACGATTGGCGCGTAATACCTAGCACCAAAAACATGTACACCAGCACCACCGACAAATTCGGCAAAATAGAAACAGACACGCTGATGCTTGGCGAATATGTTCTCGCAGAGCTTGACAGCAGTTTGGGGAGTGTTAATTTACCCGCCAAAAATTTGATTAAAGAATTAATAATTACGCCAAATCCGGCCACTGAAGAAATAACCATTAGCTGGAACGACAACCACTTGGGCAGCATTGAGCTGTTTGATGCTATGGGAAAAAATATCGGATATACACAACCCCTTCGTGGTATTCAATCAGTAACCTTACCGATTTCGCACTTAGGGAAAGGCCATTATATAATCCGAAGAACCCTCGGCAATGGGGAGATTTCTCTCGGGAAATTTATAAAGGTTGAATAAGCGTTGTGCTTTATCAACTGGATATTAAAGCTAAGAATCGAATTTTGTTAGCCTGAAATGCCTTTTGACATTTTAACCCAAATTGTGCATCATAATTGAATAATTCGCCTCAAGGGCCGAATGAATCTACGATTGGTCGGGATTAACCCAGATGCATCATGAAGGCCTAAAGCGCAAAACCTTAGCATTTCATTTCTAAGACTTGATCTGGGTTTAATTCAATAAAATCTGATTTTGGCCAATTAAGCGCTCAATATCTTCCTGAAAATCGGGGTTAGTGGCATCCACCGAATGGGTTTCTGAAACCAATATAAGCTGTGTTTCCTCTTCAAAACCATTAAGCGCCACACGCAGCTTACATTTACCGGGATACTTTTTAATCAAACCATTCAATTCTTCTATAAATCCTTCGTTCAAACTTGCCTCATGCAGCTGGAGTGTGCATTGCGCATACTTTTGTTGTAAATCGGACAAGAGGCCCATGCTTAAAATTTTTGCCTCAGGCATTTCGGGATTCCCAAAGCGATAAGACACCTTCCAGGTGAAATGCACTAAGGTGCCATCAACTAAAAAATGTTTCATCTTGAGATAACTTTCAGAGAACAACGTTAACTGATGCGATCCGGTATAATCTTCAATAACGAAGGAGGCAAATTGATTGCCGTTTTTCATTATTTTTTGCTGTACGGCCGTAACCATGCCGCCCGATTTTACCTCATTTTTATCCTTAAACTTATCAATATTAGCCATTTCGCCTACCGGCACAAACTTAAAGTTCTCCAGCTCGCGACGGTAACTGTCCAGTGGATGGCCGCTAATGTATATCCCCACCACCTCTTTTTCTTTTTCAAGCATTTCGAGCACATGCCAAGGCTCGTATTTCGGAAGTTGCGGCTCCGGTATGCTTATTTCTGATTGCATATCACTAAACAGCGAATCCGAATTTTTACCCAACATATCCTGTGCACTTTGCCCATAACGTATTAAATGGTCGAGGAAACTGGGCTTTCCTGGAACCTCAACATGAAAAAACAGGGCACGTCCTTCAGAACCCACAAATTCATCAAAAGCACCGGCCAAAGCCAGGCATTCGATAGTGCGCTTGTTTACATGCCTCAAACTCACCCGCCTTAAAAAATCGTATACCGAGGTATAATTCCCACTTACCCTTTCGGCAATTAAATTTTGAACGGCGCCCTCACCTACTCCTTTAATGGCACCCAATCCAAAACGAACCTGGCCACGCTTGTTCACGGTAAACTGCATGCCCGACTCGTTAACATCAGGCCCCAGTACTTCGATTCCCATGCGCTTACACTCCTCCATAAAGAAGGTAATTTTATCCATCGAACCCAGATTGTTGGTTAGGTTGGCCGCCATGTATTCGGCGGGATAATGCGCTTTAAGATAAGCCGTTTGAAAGGCGACAAAGGCATAGCATGTAGAGTGCGATTTATTAAAGGCATACGATGCAAAAGCCTCCCAGTCGGTCCAGATTTTTTCAAGTTTTTTCGCATCCAGGCCTTTTTCTGTTGCACCGGCAATAAATTTAGGTTTGAGTTCATCAAGGGTTTTACGGTCTTTCTTACCCATGGCCTTGCGCAGCTTGTCGGCCTGACCTTTGGTAAATCCAGCAAGTTTTTGCGAAAGAAGCATAACCTGCTCCTGATATACGGTAATACCGTACGTTTCCTGGAGGTATTCTTCCATTTCGGGCAGGTCGTACTGTACAGCCTCAATCCCGTGCTTTCGCTTAATGAAATTGGGGATGTATTCGAGCGGACCCGGGCGATACAACGCATTCATGGCAATTAAATCGTCAAACTTATCGGGCTTTAAATCCCGCAGGTATTTTTGCATGCCCGTACTTTCAAACTGAAACGTTCCGTTGGTTTCGGCCCGTTGATAAAGCTCGTAGGTTTTGGGGTCGTCGAGTGGGATGGCATCAATGTCGATGGCAACACCATGATTCTGTTCGATCAACTTTAGTGCATCGCGAATAATGGTAAGGGTGCGTAACCCCAAAAAGTCCATTTTAATAACGCCGGCATCTTCAATGATTGAACCTTCAAACTGCGTAACCAGCAAATCAGAATCTTTTGATGTGGCCACAGGAATTAAGCCGGTTAAATCTTCGGGGGCAATGATAATTCCGGCGGCATGCACACCGGTGTTTCGCACCGATCCTTCGAGTTTAAGCGCTTCTTTTAAAACCGTACTTTCAAGGCTATCGCTTTTCTCGTAAAACTCGCGCAATTTTTTTACGCTGTCAAGCTCTTCGTTGCTTAGGTTTTCTTCCGTTTTAAGGCTGTTATCGCCCTCAAGTGGCGCAAGAATTACCCTGTTAAGCTTAATACCGGCCTTTTCGGGTACAAACTTGGCCAGCATATTGGCATCGTTGAGAGGCAAATCCATCACGCGTGCCACATCTTTAATACTGGATCGGGCAGCCATTGAACCGTAGGTAATAATTTGTGCTACCTGATTTTTACCGTATTTATCCACCACATAATCAATAACTTTTTGACGACCTTCATCGTCAAAATCGGTATCAATATCGGGCATTGATGCACGTTCGGGATTTAAGAAACGCTCAAAAAGTAAATCGTATTTTATGGGATCGATATTGGTAATGCCGATACAATAGGCCACAGCTGATCCAGCGGCCGAACCACGGCCCGGACCAATAAACACGCCTAAATCGCGGCCTGCTTTTATAAAGTCGGATACAATTAAAAAATAACCGGCAAAGCCCATTCGATCAATAACATCGAGCTCAAAGTTTAAACGCTCCTCAATTTCAGGGGTTATTTCGGAATAACGGCTGCGCGCACCCACTTGAGTGAGATGCCGCAAGAAATTCATTTGGGTATCAAATTCCTTGGGAAGAGGAAAATTAGGCAGTAAAATATTTCGCTTCAAATCGAGCAGTTCCACCTTCGAAACAATTTCGTTGGTATTGTCAATCGCCTGCGGAATATCCTTAAACAAGGCGCTCATCTCGTTCTGCGATTTAAAGTAGAACTGATCGTTGAAAAAAGCAAATCGGGTTCCCTTGGGATTTACTTCATCGTCGGAAAACTCTTTATTGGTAGGGGTGGATTTTTTTTCGCCCGTATTGATGCAGAGCAAGATATCATGTGCATTCCAATCTTCGCGTTCTACATAATGCGAGTCATTAGATGCAATAACCTTCACATTATATTTATCAGCAAACTCAAGCAACACCTCGTTTACCTTCTCTTGCTCGGGTATGGCATGGCGCTGTAATTCGACATAATAATCCTCACCAAACAAATCGAGCCACCAGCGAAACACTTCCTCACCTGCTTCAATCCCTTTTTTGAGGATGGTGCGCGGAACCTCAGCACCGATGCAGCAGGTGGTGGCAATCAGACCTTCGTAATGTTTAAGGATGAGCTCTTTGTCGATACGTGGATATTTACCGTACAAGCCTTCGATATACCCTAGCGAACAAAGCTTCACCAAATTGCGATACCCTGTTTCATTTTTGGCAAGCAGCAACTGATGATAACGCACATCTTTATCGCCCTTGGTAAAATTGCGCTTAAAACGATCTTCAACCAAGTAAAACTCGCATCCCACAATGGGTTTTACCTTAGGTTTACCATCATCGCCCTTATTTTTATAAGCTTCGGCCACAAATGCAAATGCGCCAAACATATTTCCGTGGTCGGTAATGGCCATGGCGGGCATACCGTCAGAAATGGCTTTTTTGTAAAGCTTTGAAATATCTGCGGCACCGTCGAGAAGCGAAAATTGAGTATGAACGTGGAGATGGGAAAATTGTGGCATAGTGCAAATATGCTCAATCCAAAACGCTTTAAAAAATCATAATTTCAACAGCGATTGTTAACATATTTCTTGATAATTCACATCGGTTTAAGTGCATCTCGCAGTATGCCCTTTTTATTCTTCCCAACCTGATGTGTCGAGTTTTTTAAGGGTAATTATCGGCATACGCCCCGTAAATTTATATTTCGAAAACAGCTTCGAATTAAATTTAAACAAAGAGCGTGGTTGCTTTAAGGTATCTAAGAACGGTTTGTAATGAATTTCTTGATACTCCAGGTCTTCATTCATAGTTTTTTCGAATGGTGGCACATGCCTGTAACTCGTTTTATAATCAAATTTCTTGTTTTGATAGCCGGGTGCTGACACCTCAAAATGCACACAAGGGGTATTACTTGAAATTTTAAGCCGACCGTTCACGTCTGAAAAGGTATTGAGTCCAATCTTCCAATCGTCGTTCCAACCACGTATTACTGCGCCCTCGATAGGTTCTTCGGTGTCGCTATCTATAACCTGCGTTTCCAGTAAATAATTCGAGTAACCGAGCATGTTGTAGTAATTGCTCATGCAGGCACAATTGTCCGTCTTTTTTAGTTCGTTAGCTTTCTTAATGGCAGCTACCACTGGTTTCAAGCTTCCTAAAATGGCGTGTTTTTTATCGGCAGTGTAGGTGGTTCCCTCACGATTTAAAATTCCGGTAAACTGTGCCTCGAAATGCGCTCCTGGAATTTCCTGAAACTCCCACCATCCCATACCAATACCACCGCAGTTGAGGATGCGCTGCATTACATCATTAAATAGAATGTGCTGATCGGCATACGAAACTTTCTTGTTATCGGCCGGAAGCGAAGTTTCGCCAATCATCCAAGGTTTTCCCGAATATTTCGAATACCAATATATTTCATTCGGAATGCGTAAGGGATGGTACGTATGGAAACAAATAAAATCAACAGGCAACATCGACGGATCCCACTCAAATACCTCAATTGGTTCTGAAAAACCTATGGTAAATAACTGCCGGGGCGCCAAATCGTCCATCATCTCTTTCCACTCTCTTACAATTGAGATGGCTTCGTTCTTGGGCCGAACAAGTCGCGCACCTGAAGCATCGTTTTTTTCATCAAAATAGAGGGGCTCATTAAAAAAATCGTAGGCAAAAAGTCCGGGTTCATGACTCATTTCGCTTAACAGCTTACGGGTAAACTGCTTGAGCATATCGTTATCGTAAGGCGGCTTAATGAGAAGCATTACTTTTAAGCTTTCCTTGTTGGCCATTTGCACCAGTTCATGAATGGCTTTTGTAATAAAATCAGCCTGATCGCGTAGCGAAAGCTTACGATAAGAAGCTGGATAATAATAATGTTCCTTTTCAGAATCGAGTCGGTCGAGACAGATGCGAACCGAATTAAAGCCCATTTCGCGAATCAACTTAAAATGCCCTTTGAGTTGATGGGCTGTTTGCAGCGAATCGGCATTTTCGTAAGCATTTTCGCGCTCATAGGCCATGGTAGGACTTAGAAAAAACTGATTTTCGGCATACCGGAATTCGACCACATAATTAAGCATAAGCGGAAAAAACGGTTTGCCCTCACATTCAAACTTACCTTCCTTGAGGGTTACATACTCGGGAGTGGTTTGATTGCAGGCCACCATAAATAACATAAAAGCGAGTATCCAAAACCTTTTAAGGACAGTAATTGGCATTAAACTGCGTATTTGATGACATTGATTTTTATTGTTCATGGCGCAGAACAAATATCTTAAATACAACCCTACAATTGCACACCGCATCCGAACTTTACGCCATGAAGGTTGTTGGATTGAGTAATGAAAAAACTGAGATTAATTCTGGGCGATCAGCTCAACATACAGCACAGTTGGTTTAAAACGGTTGATGCTAATACGATTTACGTTTTGATGGAATTGCGGCAGGAAAGCACGTATGTAACCCATCACATCCAAAAAATTGTAGCTTTTTTTTCGGCGATGGAAGCCTTTGCCGAAACGCTCAAAAAGCTGGGCCATGAAGTCGTGTATATTTATTGCGATGCACCCGAAAACAGTGGCGAACTCGAAACCGAGCTTCTTAAAATTATCAAAAGCCGTAATATCGATGGCTTCGAATACCAGTTGCCCGACGAATACCGTCTCGATAAGCAACTTGGCGATTTCTGCGCCACGTTAAAAATACCTTCAAAGGCATGCGATACCGAACATTTTTTTTGCCGCAGGGAAGAGCTCGCCCAATTTTTTGAAGGCAAGAAGCAATATTTGATGGAGTTTTTTTATCGGATGCTGCGTAAACGGACCGGCTATTTAATGCAAGGAGCACAGCCCGAAGGTGGAATCTGGAATTTTGACCATGAAAATCGGAAGCCGATTAAAGAACGCCCCAACATACCTCGGCCAGCCCATTCAAAACGAGAGGTAATACCGGTGCTCGCTCGAATTAAGCAAGCTCAATTGCCCAACTTTGGAACTATGCCGGCCGGAACATTCCCCTGGCCGGTTACCCGTAACGAAGCCCTCGATTTTCTGGATCATTTCGTGCAGCATTTACTCCCAGATTTCGGTAATTTTCAAGATGCCATGCAAGAGGACGAGCCCTATTTATATCATTCGCGGCTTTCTTTTGCCATGAATGTAAAGCTGCTGCATCCGGCCGAAGTCATAGAGCTTGTTATTGCTGCACACAAGCAAAATCCTGAACGCATTTCACTCAACCAAACCGAAGGATTTGTAAGGCAAATTCTTGGTTGGCGCGAATACATGCGTGGCATTTACTGGGCACAGATGCCTCAATATGCTCATCTTAATTTTTTTAATGCCCATCGTAAATTGCCTGCTTGGTTTTGGGATGGAAACACCCAGATGAATTGCCTGAAACAGACCATTAATCAGAGTTTGGATTATGCGTATGCCCATCACATTCAACGCCTTATGGTTACGGGCAACTTTATGCTTCTGGCGGGGATTGATCCCGATGAAGCCGATCGTTGGTATCTGGGCATTTATATTGATGCCATCGAATGGGTTGAAATTACCAACACGCGCGGCATGAGCCAGTATGCCGACGGTGGTGTTGTAGGCAGTAAGCCCTATTGCAGCAGTGCGGCTTACATCAATAAAATGAGTAATTATTGTAAAAACTGCAAGTACGATTCAAAGCTAAAAACAGAGGCAAATGCCTGTCCGTTTAACAGTCTTTACTGGCATTTTCATTTACGTAACAGAGATAAACTGGAACGCAATCCACGTATTGGAATGATGTATAAAACATGGGACAAAATGCTGCCCCAACATCAGGATGCGCTTATCAGCAAAGCCGAATCTGTATTGGATAAATTAAATGAACTGTAACAAAAAATTATTGCAGAACCTATTGGCAATTCAAAGGCTTTAAGTATTTTGGAGGCCGATGCGTAAGTATTTATTAAGTTACATTTTATCCATTGCGGCAGGCATTGTGGCTATTTATTGGCTATTAAATATGGGCCGCAGTCTCGAAATTAGATACTTTCCGCCACACAACATTGATCATTCGCTTTCGGGCTATATTACTGAAATTGGAAGCGTATTGCACGAGACGGTTAGACACGATTTGTCGATTTTAATAATACAGATTATCACCATTTTAGCTGTTTCTCGAACGGTTGGCATTTTGTTTTCACGCATGGGGCAGCCCACGGTAATTGGCGAAATTTTATCGGGAATTATTTTAGGGCCTTCGCTTTTGGGGCAATGGTATCCCGATATCTTTAATTTTTTATTCCCAATAAAATCACTGCCTAATCTCAAGTTTTTGAGCCAAATAGGACTTATTTTATTCATGTTTGTAATAGGCATGGAACTCGATTTAGGAACCATCCGCAAGCGTTTTAAAGACGCAGTTTTTATCTCTCATGTTGGAATTATTTTTCCATTTACATTAGGTTTAGCATTGGCTTATGGGCTATATAATGATTTTGGACCCAAGAACATGCCCTTTATTGGCTTCGGGCTCTTTATGGGTATTTCGATGAGTGTTACGGCGTTTCCCGTTCTGGCACGCATCATTCAAGAACGCAAACTCTCTCGAACAAGACTTGGTATTTTAGCACTAACTACTGCTGCTGTTGATGATATAAGCGCCTGGTGCCTTCTGGCAGTAGTTATCGCAGTGGTTAAAGCGGGTTCACTTACTTCAGCTGCAGTTACCATAATTATGTCGGTACTGTACGTGCTATTTATGCTACTGGTGTTGCGACCCTTTATGATTCGTCTGGGAAAGATTTATTCCAATCGCGAAAGCATTTCACGAGGGGTTACTGCCATGGTATTTATAACGTTATTGGCTTCCTCTTGGGCTACCGAAATCATTGGAATCCACGCATTATTTGGTGCTTTTTTGGCTGGCGTAGTAATGCCCTCAGAATTACAATTCCGAAAAATTTTGGTCGAAAAAACTGAAGATGTTTCGGTAGTGCTTCTTTTGCCTTTGTTTTTTGTTTTTACAGGTTTGAGAACGCAAATCAATTTACTTGATGATGCTGCACTTTGGAAAACATGCGCACTAATAATTGCAGTTGCTGTAGCTGGTAAGTTTGCAGGTGCATTATTTGCCTCAAAATTAAGGGATATCAGCTGGAAGGATAGTTTTTCGCTTGGGGCACTCATGAACACCCGCGGCCTGATGGAACTTATCGTGCTAAATATCGGGTTCGATTTAGGCATTTTAAATCCGCAGATATTTGCCATGCTGGTAATTATGGCGTTGTTTACAACCTTTATGACCGGGCCTTTATTGAGTTTTATCGGATGGATGATTCCGGAAAAGCAGGAAAAAGCCCCTGTTTTGCAAACAGAAACAGCTTATAAAGTTCTTATTTCCTTCGGACTGGCATCCTCGGGCCGAAAACTTATGCGCCTTGCGCACAACATGTTAGGAGCGCAACCCAATGCCATCAGTTATAAAGCAGTGCACGTAACGCTGGATGCCAATGTAAGCCTAATGAATATGGAGGAATTTGAGCGCAAAAGCTTCAGACCAATTTTGGATGAGGCCGATCGCTTGGGCGTGCCTCTGAAAAAGGAATATAAATGTACCCCTGAGCTTTTTAGAGAAGTAAATGGCATTGCACAAAACGACAACGTAAATTTATTGCTGCTCGGTGCCGGTCAATCGTTATACACTGGCTCATTACTTGGAAATATAGTAGGTGTAACCAAATCGCTCTCGCCCGAAAACCTAATTGGAACCATTACCGGTGCGCGATCACTGCTTCCTGTTAACGATTTAATTGACGAAAAAGCACGGAGCTTCATTTTAGGTAGCGAATGCGACGTAGCCGTTTTGCTCGACCGTAATTTTTCTGAGTGCGATGCCATCTTTGTACCGCTGCTCAGGCCCGAAGACCTTGAACTTTTGAATTATGCCCAGAAGTTTGCCCTTAACGCACAATCAGAAATTACGGTTTCTGCTGGCATCGACGAAGAAGCATTTGGCGCTTACACGTCGACACTGTCAGAAAATCTCAAACCGAAATTTAAACGCCTTAAAGAAAAAGTAATCCAACGCGAATTTTTAGATCAACAGGATTTAATGCTTATAAGTTACGAAAGCTGGAAATCGCTCTTAGAAACCAAAAGCCTGTGGATTGATCATGTGCCCAGTGTTTTAATTTTTAGAACTCAAAGCATGCGTGCATGAAAGCATATCGATTACATTTAAAATTTCTATTGCCGCTTTTATTGCTGTTGTTACTGCAATCGGGCGGTTTATGGTTAGGCATTAAATCGCTGCAAATTATACACGTGGTGCAGCAGGAAATTCGTACAAAATCAAATCCAACGAATGTCGTAAGATTTATCCTAAGCCATAAAGACTATGAGCACTATGCCATTGATAAAGGCAAGGAACTAAACATCGAAGGGAGGCTGTTTGATGTAGTTTCGACGAAAATCAAATGCGATTCGGTAGAGGTTACAGCGCTTGAAGATGCGTTTGAGAAACGATTGATAGCTTTATTAATTAACACATCAAAATCATCAAGTAATAAAGATTCAGGGGATGCGTATCTACTGGCGCTGATGCACCTTCAGTTTATTTTGACTGCAGATAAAAAATTCGAGTTTTTATACCTCATTCCAAAAAACAATTCGACATTCAGCGATGTAAAAATATCATGGAATGCCAATTGGCGGCACGATATAGAGCAACCACCCGAAAACAAAAGAAACATCATTTAATTTTTTCTTTTGTTTAATCCTACACCCGATTTTCAATTGAGGTGTTCACACTCATCAGTATATGAAAACTATTTTACTTGCACTGGCTTGCATTGTAGGCCTATGCAATTCTATATTTTCTCAAGTTGTAAGCGATACCCTACGAAGTGTCGATCTTCAACAATACGTTATTTCGGCCAGCCGCGATTATGAGCCCGAGAAAAACGTGAGTCAACAAATCAATATCATTTCCGCTAACCGCATTAAAAACCTGCAAGTACAAACCACCGCCGATGCCTTGGCCTCAACCCCCGGTGTTTTTGTACAAAAAAGTCAAATGGGTGGAGGTAGCCCAGTAATACGTGGATTTGAAGCCAGTAGGATTTTACTGGTGGTGGACGGCGTACGGATGAACAACCTCATTTACCGTTCCGGACACCTCCAAAATGTAATTACTGCCGATAATTTTGCCCTCGAACGCATCGAAGTACTTTCAGGGCCGGCATCGAGCGTTTACGGAACCGATGCGCTGGGCGGTGTAGTACATATTATTACCCGCAATCCCCTTTTTTCAGCTACCGATAAATTGCTAATTAACTACGGCATAGCATCACGCTACAGCAGTGCAAACGCAGAAAAAACACTGCACGGCGATTTAAATTTGGGATGGAAAAACTTCAGTTCCTTTACCTCATTTACCCTTTCTGATTTTAGCGATTTACGTGGAGGATCCTCTATTAACCCGTTTTATGGAAAAGCCTTCGGTGAACGCAACATTTATGTGGAACGCATCAACAATAAAGATTCGCTCGTTACCAATCCTGATCCAGCCATGCAAATAGGGAGCGCCTACACACAATATGATGTGGTGCAGAAGTTTGCATTACGAACAGGCCAGTCGGGGTTGCATAAAGTTAACCTCCAATATTCCAACAGCAGCGATGTGCCACGGTATGACCGCCTCACCGATCCAACAGCAACAGGATTAAAGTTTGCCGAATGGTACTACGGACCGCAAAAACGCTTACTGGTGGCTTACGATTACAGTCAGCATTTAAAGCGGGGCTTTTTTAAACGATTCAAGGCTGGCATTAATTTCCAGGATATTGAAGAAAGTCGCATTACCCGTAATTTCAATAATCCAGTAAGGACAAGCCGCATAGAAAATGTTCAGGTAGCCGGAGCCTTTACCGAATTTCTGCGTGAAACCGAAAAACATGTAAT
>JBKCHQ010000217.1:0-2103 GCA_046302715.1 Bacteroidia bacterium
GTATCTATTTTCAAGAGCGCCACATCGGAGGTATTTCGTATTTTCTGCTCATTAAAGTCGCGAGCCACATCAGAGCGGAACGACAAACGCGATGGTACAGGATTTATGTTAAAGTCCTTTATAAGATCAAAGGCTTTCGTCTTTTGGAAAATTTTAATCTTTTTAAAAGGCTCGATGGAGAGGGGTTTAGGAGCATAGGTATATCCCAGCCCTACATCATAGTTTTTCGAATAATTAAACTCGGTTTGTGGGTTGCGTTGGAAATTATCGGCAAAGGCATAGGTGAGGTCAAAGTTTTCAATATCCCAAGGCATGGGTAGTCCAGCATTAGCACCACGGTTTTTACGCACATTGGTAAAGTTAATGCTGCGGCGCTTTTGATAGGTTTGCGAAAGTTGGCGCAGCGAGTCACGTGCTCCATCGCTGGGTTGATAATCGAGCGCGTTGTTAAAGCGCACATCGGCATCAAGCGGATTAAACTGTGGATTGGATATAATTTCACCAAACTCCCAATAAAGCGGCACGCTTAAGTTCCAGGGCTTGGGGAAGAATTTACCCATCTCCAGATTGGTAATTAAGCTGTACGAGGTGGTGTTGCTTCGAGCCCGATCGGCAGGTTTCTTCTCAATACTTCCAAATCCGAATGTTGAGCGGCTACCGGCCAAAGCCATCGTACCTAAATCGGCAAGCTTAGCGGTTACGCGGGCGTTTGCCGCCCATCCGCCCGGTTCGAAATATTCCGAAACACGAAGCTCGTTCATCCACACTTCAACACAGGCCACCGAGCCGTCGTCGGGCCATGGGTTATCTTCGTCGTTTTGCGGGTTACGAATCCCCACCATGATGGTTTTAACTCCCGAAATCTGCGGCACCCCAACCACTGTTACGCGGTTTTGCGGATTATTCGGATCCACGGCAAAAAACGGTTGATTAAGTTGAATATCTGGATTACCTAACATGGCCCTGTTGCGCTCAATCTTCGCATTAGTTAGGGCTTCGAGGGCAAAGTCGAAACTATTTGACCAAACATCTTCCGGATTAGTGGTACCGTCGGGGGTGCGTTTAAGCGGAATTTCATATTCGTAATAGTTGTTTACGAAATCGGTACCCAAGCGAATAAATGCCGTAACCTGATTGTCGGGCCATTGGTTGCCGTTCATCGATTCGGCATGTACTTCCATTTTAATGCGCTTGTAGGCACGCACATCCAGATTGGTGTTTTTATATACGGCACGTGCCTCGCCATCTTCGAGGTTGCACACGCGCATTTGCAGCGATTGCTCGTTCAGCTGCTGCAAGTTGGTGGTGGTTACATCTACCTCGCGGCGTATTTGCGGTGGAAGCACGTAGTTAACCGGGAATTTTTCTCCGTTTTCTTCAATATTTACGGTCGAAACCTGGAAGGTAGTGTTGAGGTCGTTCCCCAAAAACAAGCCCGGTTCTTTTAGGCTGTATTCAAAGCGACGCCACTCAGCCCGCACAAATTCGAGGCGTGCCATACGCGCCACAACGGGCTCTGAGAAATTATGAAAGAACATCCGAATAAAGCGGATGGATCGAAAATCGGAGATAGACCCTACTTTGGAAGTAAACGAACGGATCGGAACCCTAAACTGATACCAGTTAACATCAATGGGTTGGCCGTTATTTAACTCGCCTTTACCGGGTACTTTATCGATGATATAATTCTGGCCCACCACCATGTCCTGAGGGCGTAAACTTATGCGGTATTGAAAATAACTTTCGGCCGCACTGAGCGTGTTATCGCGGTTTATATCCTCAATATTCGGCAAAGGAGTTGATGCAGTGGGATAGGTTTCAATTGGATCTTCACCTAGCTTTGAATTGCCTTCTAAGCCGTTGTATAAGGTGTAACGTGTTAAAATATCAGCCTGCTGGGCATCCCAAAATTGCGAGTTTCTGAAGAAGCGGTAATCATCGCCCGAAGGGTCGGCTTCGAAGCGTGAGTATGCATCGGGCGATAGCACCGTTTGCAAAGAGCCGAGATAATCCTGAAAAAATACCCGCTCCGAATCGCTTGGTAAGCCATCCAATCCCACATCTTGCAAAGGTCGCGACTCGGGATTGTTATCGAAGGCATTT
>JBKCHQ010000218.1:0-15190 GCA_046302715.1 Bacteroidia bacterium
TTGTATGCCTTTGCTGTCAACGACTTCCTTTTCGATTTTATTGCCGTTACCGTTTGTTGTGAGTTTTACAATACCTCTACTTACTTGGATGTTATATAGGATTAGTCGCAGCATATATTCAATAAATTGATCCTGCTGAAAAAATCTGAAATTCAGCAAATGACCATGGGATACCACACAAGATTAACATCAAAAATCACCGCTTATACTATGCTGCAATACTTGAATATACTAGCAAATAAGCCTCTAAATCAAATTAAACATGCATTGGCTGCCTAACCGCGCAACGCGTTAAGTTAATTATTAGAAATTCATAATGAATTTATATACCTTGCTGCCTACAAAACATTAAAAACATGGCACACTCAAATATTTTAAAAATATGGGCTTTAAATCAATCGGCGGGCATGATATTCGGCTGGTTTTTCCATAGTGTAATTAGTCATTTATGGACTGGTGATCACGAATACGTTCTCACTACCAATCAACTTCTAATGCACATAGTTTCACTGACCGGCTGTATGTTCATTTATTTGTATTTTCAAAATCGGGCTACTATGCAACTTTTTGGCTACAATGTATTAACGCATTGGGCAATATACCTTAGCATTCCCCTGGCACTGTTTTGGGTAGGTTTTTATTTAATAGGTGTACCAACCGATGTACTATTTTGGTTTTTGAGTGTTGGATTTTTCAACGGATATTTCCTTAAAAAGGGTCTAAAATGGAGCTCTAACTCATGGGTAATAGGGAGTACTCTTAGTGCATTTTTAGGTTTTATGGTAGCTATTATGATATTTTTGCCTTTAGACTCCTATTTGTCTAGTCTAAAAGGACTAATGTCACATGTTATTTTATTTACGTTAATGGGTATATTAATTGGTGTCCCTATGTCAATTTTGGGCGGGTACATACTTCAAAAAGAATCGGCAAAACAATCTAAACATCTTGCAAACACTAAAATTAAATAATACAATTTATAAAAAATGTTCTTGGTTTTAAGGCGCGCAAGAAACCGACTTAAGGCCATAATAATGGGCATAGCCCTCGTTATACCAATGCGATGAATCTGCACTCAAATCGGAAAAGAATATGGTGTACGGCACATTATAGATCGGCATTAATATTAATCGCTTCGTTTTACTCTTATGTTTGACCGACTCGGCATGTCTGGCAGTTGTTTCAAGGCGATAACGTTCCGCCATTCTTAAATCTTCAACTGCTCCACGCCACCTGCTGCTATAAGTTGATTGCCAAAATAAAACTAACCAAATTATTCCCAAAAAATACGCACGTATTTCAAGATGCACTCCTGTAAAATAACGTAACAATAAACTGCCGCCCAATGTTACATACAGGGCAATACATAAATACAACACATTAACCAGCCTACCGGGCACATCGGTTTGCCCGGTTCCATAATAAAAGGGAAATAACATCAATGGAAATACCAGTAAACCTCCAAGCCAAATCGCAACCTGCCAAAGGTTCCATTTTTGATGATTCTTTTGGCGAGGCAAAATCAGTGGTAATACTACAGCTATCAAAATTAATGGAGTTGATCGCGTCCAATCTCTCAAAATATGCCATAAATATGAAATGGCTTGACGTAAACTCCATCCAAAATCGGCTGTGGGATTACCCGCCGTTTCGGTAAAATACCGCATGCGTTCCTTACTTCCCGGTGCCGATAATTCCAAAATGGCAGCAACACTAAATAACAATATAGAACAAAATAAATATAAACGATTACCCCTTATTTGATAAATGGTTAAACATAATATCCAAGAAAATATAAATATATTTATCTCATTACTTCCGCCGATAAAAAATGAAAGTGCTGCAGCTAAAACAACATTACGTTTATTCCATTTTTTATCCGAATATGTAATTCTTATCCATCCTATTATAGCGGCTAAACCAGGCATGTAAGCCATAGTACCGGTAAACCAGTAAATGGTTTCATTGGGAAACGGCAAATAAGCAAAAAATAAAAGCACGTAAAATGGAAATAGTATCCATTTTGCTTCTGAATTAAATGATACTCGTGCATGAATCACCGAAATATTCCAGCAACAAAAAATCATCAAGCCTATTCCCGTAAGAGCAGTTAAAATTCCACCTAACTCCATTCCAAAACGCAGTGGGTTTAAGGTCATCGTTAGTAAATGAGTGGCAAAACGACCGCTCCAATTCCAGTAATAATGTGCCGTTGCAGCATGCACACCCCACTTTTGTGCAAGCATATAGTCGTAAAAATCATCCGATGAAGGCAAATTATACCGGCACAACACAAGAAAAGGCAAAATCACAACAACACTTGCTGTAAGTGAAAATATTTTCAACCTTTGATTTGGGCTCAACATGTTTCTTTTGTTAGCGCATCCACTCCCCGTTAAGCATTACTCTATCTACCTTTTGCGAACCAAAGGCATAAGGTAAAAATGCGAGTGAAGGCATGTTCTTGCTTAGGAAAAGATTTGCTTTTTTACCCGGCGTAATGGAACCTAATTCGTTGGAAACTCCCATGGCATATGCCGCATTTAATGTAGCCGCATTCAAAGCTTCTTCGGGAAGCATGCGCAAATTAATGCAGGCCAAACTCAACACAAACGGCATATTGCCCGATGGCGATGATCCGGGATTGTAATCGCTCGCCAATGCAAGGGGTAAGCCCGCATCCATCATCTGACGCGCAGGAGGCTGTTTTAACCTGAGAAAAAATGCCGTTGATGGCAACAATGTTGGCATGGTGCCACTTTCTAGCAATACCGAAATTTCATCCTCACCGGTATATTCCAAATGATCCACACTTAAGGCATCGTAATGCACCCCTGTTTGTATCCCCCCCGAATAATCGAGCTCGTTGGCATGTATCTTAGCCCTGAGGCCATATTTGCGTGCCACATCCAAAATTATTGCTGTTTCATCGGGGGTGAAAAATCCTTTATCGCAGAATACATCGGCAAAATCGGCCAGATTTTCACGCGCAACTGCTGGCAGCATTTCGTCCACAATTTCGCGTATATATGCGTCTCTATTGTTGCGGTAACGGGCAGGTAAAGCATGCGCCCCCAGAAAGGTAGCTTTTACCGTAAGCTCAGTATTTTGTTTAATCCTTCTGATTACACGAAGCATTTTAAGTTCGTTTTCGGTATCCAAACCATAACCGCTCTTTATTTCAACAGCTCCGGTGCCGTATGTTTTAATTTCCTCTATACGCCACATAGCTTGGCGATACAATTCGTCCTCTGACGTTTGCGCCAGTTTTGCGGCCGAATTAAGGATTCCTCCACCTCTCAATGCTATTTCTTCGTAGCTGAGGCCTTTAATTTTATCCACAAATTCCGCCTCGCGGCTTCCAGCATAAACGATATGCGTGTGCGAGTCGCACCAAGTCGGAAACAAAGCTGCACCCTCACAATCGTATGTATTTTGTGCCTGAGGGACATTGACATTCATTTCGCCAAAATCGACGATCTTACCGTTTTCAATAAACAACCAGGCATCACGCAGCTCTGGCACTACGGCCATTTCTTTTCCGGCCGCCCATTGGGGTGCTGTGCGTCGTGCCTGATACATTACGCCAATATTCGTTAGTAAAAGTGTATCCATCAGTGTCTAGTAAAAATCAAAAATACATATCCTTAATCAATCAATTGGAGTGTGCCCGAATTAAAACTACAGGCAGCATCGGTGTTATCTATAAGATGTAAAACACCTGCGGTATCGCAGTGCAACACCTTCAATCGATAGCTTTGATTTCCTTGCTTGTATTGATGAAAAGCTTCTTTTCCCCAGAGAAATCCATCAAAGGCTTTATTAATATCGCGCACATTTCCGCCAATCAATCTCAAATAATGGGCTTCGATGTTTTCGCATAAATGACTTAATATCAAATCCAAGTCAAATCTTGAATTCGAAAAATGGGTCATGGATCGGGCTTTAGGAAGTTCGGGCGAAAATTCGGTTTGATTTACATTTAATCCAATGCCTGCCACCGTACTGACAATCTGACCGCCTTGCATCGTATTTTCTAAAAGCAGGCCTGCAACCTTAAAATCTGCTACGAAAATATCGTTGGGCCATTTAATTCTCACCACGTGGTGTGGCAGAAAAAAGGCCACCGTTTGCCGCAAGGCTAGCGCTATCAATTTATTAAGCAAAAATTGCTGTGACACAGCCATATTTTTAGGTTTCAGCACTATCGAGATAGTAAGATTTAATCCAGCATCACTATGCCATGCTGCCCCCCGTTGCCCCCTGCCCCTGGTTTGCCGGTGTGCCACGATAAGCGTACCTTCTGCTATGTCAGTCTGTCGCAGAATTTGGGCGGCATAATTGTTGGTTGATTCTGCCTCGCTCAGGTTTATTCTGTTTCTACCAATAAAAAGGGTATTCATTGGCACAGAAATAATAAATTTGCACGAATTATACGGCCCAAAACTGGATGAAAAAAAAACAAACCGAAAGCACAAAATCACAATTCCCTGAAATAGTGAATTCTATAATTCGAGGAATCGAAGAAAAAAAAGGACAGAACATCCAAATTTTTGATTTAAGAGAATTAGGCTATGCCGTAAGCGACTACTTTGTTATTTGCAATGCCGACTCGGGTACGCAGGTAGATGCTATTGCTTATTCGGTTGAAGACGAAGTAAAAAAACAAACGGGTTTCTCTCCATGGAAAAGCGAAGGCTTTGAAAATAGAGAGTGGATTTTAATTGACTATTCCGATGTGGTAGTTCATATTTTTCAAACCCCCATACGCGATTTTTATAAATTAGAACGTTTATGGGCCGACGCTCATATAACCAATATAAACGAATAACACTAAGTCCCGCATCAGGGATATGTATACCATGACACCAGACGAAAATAAAGACTCGGAAAAAGAACAAAAAGGCGGAAAGAAGTTTTTTCCGGGATCGGGCAAAAATAAAGGCCCCAACTTGGGAGGTAACAGCCTTTACTGGATTTGGGTAGTAGTAGCCGTATTGTTTGTGGCGAGTTACTTTTACAGCAATAACAGTAGCTCGCGGGATATTTCCACCCAAAAGCTGGATAAAATGCTCGAAAAAGGTGATATTAAAGAAATTACCGTTGTAAATCGGGAGTTTGCAGAAATCACCATCCGCAAGGAGCGTTTAAGCAGCCCGGAATACCGCGAACTTAAATCACCATCGATGTCGGTTTCGTTCGAAAAAGGACCACATTATGTGTACACAATAGGATCTATTGAGGATTTAAACAAACAAATTGATAGCGCTCAGGTTAATCTCGATCCTGCTTTAAAAGTAAAACCTAATTATACGAGCCGCAAGAACTGGAGCGGAGAAATTTTGTCTTGGGTAATTTTACTCGGCGTTATTTTCCTATTCTGGATGTTGCTGATTCGGCGCATGGGTGGCGGCGCAGGTGGCGGACAAATATTCAACATCGGAAAAAGTCGCGCACAACTCTTTGATAAAGACACTTCGGTTTCTATAACCTTCGACAATGTGGCCGGACTCGATGAGGCAAAAGTAGAGATTAAAGAAATTGTAGATTTCCTTAAAAACCCAAAGAAATACACCACATTGGGCGGAAAAATTCCACGTGGCGCCTTATTGGTAGGACCTCCTGGAACCGGCAAAACACTTTTGGCAAAAGCCGTTGCAGGCGAAGCTCAGGTACCGTTTTTCTCTCTGTCGGGATCTGATTTTGTTGAAATGTTTGTAGGTGTTGGAGCTTCACGGGTGCGTGATCTTTTTAAGCAAGCAAAAGAAAAAGCGCCAGCCATTATTTTCATTGACGAAATTGATGCTATTGGCCGTGCACGCGGTAAAAACCCTATCGCAGGAGCCAACGACGAGCGCGAAAATACGCTCAACCAGCTGCTTACCGAAATGGACGGTTTCGGCACCAACAACGGGGTAATTATTCTTGCCGCCACCAACAGAGCAGACATTCTCGATCGGGCCTTGTTAAGACCGGGACGCTTCGACCGTCAGATTTATGTAGAGTTGCCCGATTTAAATGGACGTAAGGAGATTTTTAAAGTTCACTTAAAACCCATCAAAACCGATTCAACACTCGATATAGAGTTCTTAGCTCGCCAAACACCCGGTTTCTCGGGTGCGGATATTGCCAATGTATGTAACGAAGCTGCCTTAATCGCCGCGCGTAAGAATAAAGATTCGGTAGGCAAACAAGATTTTCTCGATGCAGTTGACCGTATCATTGGCGGGCTTGAGAAGAAGAATAAAATCATCTCGATGCATGAAAAGGAAGTCATTGCCTATCACGAAGCCGGACACGCCACCACCAGCTGGCTTTTGGAGCATGCCTCACCCTTGGTTAAAGTAACCATTGTACCGCGCGGACAATCGCTTGGCGCAGCTTGGTATTTGCCGGAAGAACGTTCCATTACCACGTTCGACCAAATGCTCGACGAAATGTGCGCTGCCTTAGGAGGTCGTGCTGCCGAAGAAATTATTTTTGGCAAAGTCTCTACCGGAGCCCTTAGCGACTTGGAGAAAATTACAAAGCAAGCATATGCTATCGTTACCATTTACGGCCTCAATGACCGAATTGGCAATATCAGTTTTTACGATTCTACCGGGCAGCAGGAGTATGCCTTTGGAAAACCCTACAGCGATCATACTGCCGAGGTGATTGACGAAGAAGTGAAGAAACTGGTGGATATGGCGTATGCCCGTACTCGTAAGATTTTGGAAGAGAATAAAGATAAGCTAAGCCTCTTGGCCAGCAAGCTTTTGGAACAGGAAGTTATCTTTAGAGAAGACCTGGAGGAAATTTTCGGTAAACGACCTTTCGATAAATCGGATGAAGGGAATACAACAGCCGAAGAGATTTCTAAAGCCTACCAAGAAGGCACAGAGCAAAAACAAGAAAATAACGCTGAAATTAGTGAAACTCCTTCCGAATTGCCTCAAATTGATGGTCATTCAAACGAAAGTTCGGAGAAACCCGCAGAAAATTAATAGTATAAATCTCATAAAATCATGGATTCAAATTGGACTTTAGTATTATCTGATGCAGACAGCACCCGAGTTAAGATTATTCAAAATTTGCTCGACTCCGAAGGATTAACGACCTCGATGATAGACCACTCTGATTCTTCCTTTCCCAGCAATGCCGAGTCGGAATTATACGTAAAAAACGAAGATGCTGATCGAGCGCACATTTTAATCGAAGAATTTCAAAATCAATAGATTATCGAAGTGGATGCCAACCTAAGAACTAGAAGTATTACTGCCCTGGGCTTAGGTTCTATTTTCGTTGCTGCTGTTATTCTTTCGGAATACAGCTCGGCACTCATTTTTTTAATCATTGCCCTTGGAGGATTAATAGAGTTCTACACCCTTATTGCTAAAAGTTCTGATGTAAAACCACAAAAAATTGTGGGCGCCATTTTGGGATTAATCGTATTTATGACGGGAATAACCCTTACCGTTTTAGCGGATAGTACGGGTATTTCTCTAATTGAATGGAAGAAAATTGGCGCTACATTTCTAGTACTGTTTTTGGGAATCGCTGCAGGCGAAATGCTCAGAAAAAGTGCGCAAGCTTTTCAAAACGTATCTGCAACGATATTTGGTGTACTTTATACGTGTATTCCCTTTGCTTTGCTGGTTAATACAGGAGTCGATGCTCAAGGCAATTATGCCCCGTGGACCATTATGGGATTTTTCTTCATCATTTGGGCCAGCGACACCGGAGCCTATTTTGTGGGGCGTAGTTTTGGTAAACACAAATTGGCCGAGCGTTTGTCGCCCAAGAAAACCGTTGAGGGCTTCATTGGAGGAATTGGTGCTTCAGCAATTGTGGGCTATTTGTTAAGCCATTACAATTCGACATTAGGCGTTACAACTTGGTTAATATGCGGAATTGTTCTGGCAATCGCCGGAACAGCAGGCGATTTGTTTGAATCAATGCTTAAACGACAACTTGGTGTTAAAGATTCGGGAAACATTTTACCCGGACATGGCGGTATCCTCGATCGGTTTGATTCAACGTACTTTGCGGCCCCTGTGTATTGGATGTTTATTAAACTGCTAAGTTAAATCCATCACGAAATCATACCTAAGCATCGAATCCAACCGCTTTCGATATCTTAAAATCTGCTACATTTGCCTCGTGCTGTATCGGTTTTTGCACTTCATTCTGCGATTTTGGCTTCGGATTCACTTTAGGCGATTGTTTATCCGCTCGCTTGAAAATGTTCCCAAAAGTGGCGCAGCTATTTTAGCCTGCAATCATCCCAATTCCTTCCTCGACGCTATTGTTGTGGCTTTAGTGCTGAAGCGTAAGATTCATTTTTTGGTGCGCTCCGATGTATTTCGTAAACCACGTGTTGCGGCATTGCTCCAAAAGATGAATATGATTCCCATTTATCGCCTTGAAGAAGGCAATTCCAATTTGGGGCGAAATGATGCGACCTTTTCATTATGCTTTGAATTGTTAAAAAGAGGGGAACTGATTCTCATTTTTTCGGAAGGAAATTGCGTGGTAGAAAAACGGCTGCGTACCTTAAAAAAGGGAACTGCACGCATTTGGTTTGGAGCCATGGATTATACAGGATGGGAAAAAGACATCGCCGTAATTCCAGTGGGGATAAACTACACCAAACCCTATTATTTTCGTACCGAATTGATGTTGAATTTCGGTGCACCCTGCCCCTTACACTCCTTGAAAGAAATATGGCAAAGCGAACCGGCAAAAGCCATCCGCTTATTCAACGAATGCCTTTTCGAAACCATACAGCGCGAATTGTTGATTATTCCCGACCATGCCGCCGACGAAGGTGCAGAGGTCATACTCGATGTATTTCGCAGCCAAACCCGACACCCCATGCTGCGCTGGTATTATCCCGAATCCGCCCGATTTGAGCATGAGAGGGAGTTATTGCTGCGACTGCACGCCCAACATCATGCTAAACAGCTGTATCGCGATGCTGAGAATTTTGGAAAGGGTGCTCATAAGTTGGGAATACGCCTTGAATATCTTGACGCATATATCAGTCGCTGGCAAAGTATCTTCCTGCTTTTAGGCTTCATTCCTGCACTTGCGGGTGCGCTAATTCATTTCCTGCCCTATTGGATCAGCATGCGATCGGTAAGAAAAACTAAATTTCATCCCAAATTTCGCAGTTCAGTATTGTTTGGTTCAGCTGCGCTAAGCAGTTACCTGTTTTACATTGTTAGTACCGCATTACTCATGATTATCGATATCAGATGGGCTACGGTGATATTGACATTCCCATTTTTAGCCTGGCTCACCGTAAATTGGACCGACCAGCTTATCATGCGGCGCACACGAATTCAAACGGAAATTATACGCCGTAAAATGCCCGAAATTACGGATGCCTTGAGACACACACGCGACACCCTTCTGTTGGAATCGGGAGCACTTAACCTTTCACCCGCGAAAATCGCATAGCACCAAGCATCCAATCGGGCAACGGCTTTAATGTTGACCGCTTGCGCAAATTGAGGTACCAGTTTAGCTTTTTTAAAATGGGGAGTTTGTGTGTTTGAACAAACTCGATGAGTGTACCGTCGGGATCCTCGATGTAGGCGAAATGTCCGGCTGCAGCGCCCATATCAAAGCTATTGGCACTATCTACCGTAAACGCTGCATTATTTTTTTCGCAGGAATTTTTAAGTGCCGCCATATCATTTACATCAAAACATACATGAATAAAACCTAAATCGCCCCAATACCTATTTTTAAATATCTGTCGGACTGAGTTATCCGTTTTGTAAACCAACTCAACTTCGGTATCGCCTAATAAACGACTAAAAGCTCCGCCACGCGGATGTTCAGTACGAAGCAACACCCTTCTGAACTCGGCACCATCATACTCAGCCGCACGGCTGGTATGATCGGATTGAATGTGATTATACCCCAATACATTTCGATAAAATGCTATAGATCGATCCATATCAGAAACACCAATTTGCACACCTTGTACCCCACCATTGGGATGCGAGCCCCCTGAAAACCAACTCATCCCTTCCGAAAAAGTGAAACGGTTACCATAAGGATCGTGCACATAAAATCGATTGCCCCCAGCCGGATCTGGATAAATATCTGAGACCTCAATTCCTTTGCTTATTAATGCCGATCTGCAGGCCTCCACATTATGGGTTTTCATCAGTACGCCAAAAATGCCAAGATCTCCGGGCAGAACTCCCTGCTCGGGTGCAGCAGGCGTACGCTCGGTGTACTGCCAAATTTCAAATCCTCCCCCACCCTGCATATTAAGTGCAAGAATTGCGTATCGTTTACGAGCCTCTCCTCCAGTGTAGCGGGTCATCAGCTCTGCAGTTGAGGCATCTTTAAATACAGGTACGTCCATACCAAATACCTTTCTATACCAAGTGAAGGAGGCTTCGGCATCCACACACCCAATTCCAACCTGCTGAATGCCGCTTAAAAGAGATTTATTAAGATTCATGTAGCGTTTACTTTTTTTATGAGCCAGTAAAAAACCGGCGGAAAATATCGGCGAAGATACACCGGAAGCAATTCCCATTTTCCGGTGAGTACTTCATATTTTTTTTGAGCAATGGCCTTGTCTATTACCCGTGCACAATGCTGGGCCGTTATGCCCTTACGTTGACCTTCGTCTAAAACGTTATGCTGCGAACCATCGCCTTTTAAGGCATTAAACGAAATACGGGTATTCACTCTGCCCGGACACACCAAGGTTACAAACACCGGAATATCTTTGAGCTCGAGTCTTAAGGCTTCAAAATATCCGTGCAAGGCATGTTTTGCCGCAGCATAAGAACTGCGTAAGGCAAAACCAAACTTACCGGCAATACTCGATACCACAACAATATGCCCACTGCCCCGTGCTATAAAATGAGGCAAAAGAGCTTTAGTTAAGGCCACGGGTGCGAAATAATTTACTGTCATAATGCGTTGCTCCACCTCGGCCGATGTTTCCATGGCCGGCGCACGCTGGCTCATGCCTGCATTATTAATCAAAACATCCACATATCCTTTAAATCCAATCGCTTTTGTAACTAATTCAGGAAATAAATCCATCTGCCTGAGGTCGAAAGGTAAAACCAACACCTCAACCCTCTGATCAATCTGCGCCGCAACACTTTGCAATGCTTGATTATCGCGTCCGCTCAATATCAATGCATTGCCCGGCCGTGCCAGCAAAAGTGCTAAAGCTTCACCAATACCTGATGAAGCACCCGTAATCCAATACACTTTTGCGTTACGTTCCACGGGCACAAGATACACAATACCCTGAAATTGTGATAAAAGATACATCGGTATTTACAAATTACGAGAATATAAAAAGCCTGTGTTTTAAAATATTTTTCTATGTGATATGGAATGACTAACGCTGCTGGCTAAGAAACAATTACCACAAGATCTGCTACATTATTTTCACCGACAAGGCTACCTCTTCCATGAATGCCCTAGCCTTTGTAAGGCCTTCTTTACTAATTGATGCTTTTATTTCGTAAAGATTAGCAGCATAATCATCTTTCATAAAATAATACATAATCGTATACAGCTCACCGTGATTGGAAATCTTATAACGCAATGTTTTACCCTTAACGTCGTATTTTTTATATTCCATTAATCGCGAATTCGCAGATAATTGTGGTGTAGTTTGAATGGTTTCTGCGAAAGCCTCATCGATTGAAGCTTTTTGTTGCGAGGTATATTTACTCACCGAAAACATCAATCTAGAATCATTGGTATCGCATTGTGCTAAATAAATTAGTTTATCATTCATTCTTAACATTGCCTCCATTATGGCACCATCAAACTCTTTGCTGGCTTTCGGCAATTCAAATTGAAATCTGTTTTCGTCAATTTTTATTCGATTTTTATCTTCCGATGATGATTCACTGCAAGATATCAAGGTAATAAACATACCAAACGAAAAAAGGAAACTTGAACACCACATAATAGTTGCATTTAAATGAAGCATGAAAGTAAGTAAAATTAAAATACTGCGTATATCATGAACATATATTACAAGTTACTTTCTGAAATGCTCAGGGTTAAAAACTTTGCACGTATGATGTCTTTCTTTACCTTTACTCTTAATTAGTTACATCTGCTTATGAAGAGTTCTACATGTTTGTATAAGTATATTCTAGCTTATTGCCTTAACATTTTCGCTTTATTTTTTTTGCCTTCTCACGCCCGTTCGCAGGATACCTTTTCTATTGTTGCGGTTGACACGCTTACCGGAGAAGTTGGAAGTGCAGGCGCCTCCTGTGTTGATTTAATTTTGTTTTTCCCCAATTATTCCATCGATTTTTTAGGCGATTTATTGCCTGGACAAGGCGCCATTAATACCCAGGCGAGTTATAGTACCGTAAATCAAGCCAATGCCAGAGCACGCATGTTAGCGGGCGATAACCCTCAGGAAATCATCAATTGGTTAGTTGCCAACGATGCTAATAACACACCCAACAGCCGTCAATATGGCATTGCTTCATTGTCTAATGGCTCGGCATTAACTGCGGGCTTTACGGGTACAGGTACGTTAAATTACAAAAACCATATCGCCGGGCCCAATTACTGCATTCAAGGAAATATTCTTTTGGGACAGGCGATATTAGATTCCATGGAGGCTCGATTTATTAGGGAGCCTGGCGATTTGGCGTGCAAATTAATGGCAGCACTTCAGGGCGCAAAAGTGCCAGGTGCCGATACGCGCTGCTCCAGTAACGGATCCAATGGCACATCGTCGTTGTTTGCCTTTTTAAAGGTAGCACAACCCACTGATACGTATGGAAATCCTTCCTTAATTGTATCGGTAAAAACGCCGGGCGGCTTTGGAATAGAACCTATTGATTCGCTGCAAATTCTTTTTGATAATGCCCACAGCTGTTCATCGGCCGTTGGGCTGGAAGCATCTTTGGAGGGACTTCATGTGTATCCCAATCCTGTTGAACACACCCTAATGTTGGCTTATGAGCCAGCACATCCTGATTTTACAAACTGCACCTATAGTTTTAGGAATACGATTGGACAAAATGTGTTGCACGGCTTTTTGCCGAGAACTGAAAATTCCATTGATGTATCTGCCTTACCTGCGGGAATTTATTTTCTAGAGTGGATTACCCCACAAAGCCGATTGGTGAAGAAAATCGTTAAGCAATAATAATATGTGGTGTATAAGTATTAATGAAATTATCTTACCCCAATTTGTTCTAAAGCCATTTTTAGAATGCGCTCTAATGGTATGATGTAATCAGCCATTGGCCCCCAGGTATTCATTGAAATTAATTTCACAAATAAAGGTGAACGTGTAGCTTTTGCTTTACCATTATGCCGATAGTTTAATGTCATAAAAAAAGGCCACCTGATTTAGGTAGCCTTTTCTTTTTCAATTCGTTGAAATTATTCAAACATCACTTGGATGGTTCCTGTTTTGCCGTTTTGTGTTTCAAAACGTACTAAATACAAGCCCGAAGTAAGGTTGTTTCTATTAATCGTTATCTCTTTGGTATTGATGGCAAATTGCGAAGCCACCTCTTTACCCGTAATATCGAACAAGCGGTACGAAGCTAAAGCGCCACCGATAGGCGCGCGCAAAGTTACCTGCTCACGTGATGGATTTGGATAGGCAATAACTTTGCTATCGTTATCCAACACTGCTCCGTTGCTCAATAATTGCTCATAACCGGGTAATTCCATTACACGAATCATTCGAGGTACCGAATATCCCATAATGGTATCAATGTAAGTGCGTGCTTTTGTAGCCGACATATCCGGATTCAAACCTTTGTTATTTAAGTGGATGGCCACCCCATTAAGGCTTGAACCTGTTGCAGCATTAATGGCGGCAACCGTATTTACTACAGTAGTTGAATCCCAAAAATCCCATGGTGAACTTTCCTGGAAAGGTGCTGCAATTGTTGGTCGCAAGAACGGATACAATCCTTCATAATTATCTGGATTCAAGTTTAGTAGAGGGTGATTGCTTGCTAAACGTAAATTGGCTGCTTGCGAATATGGATCGTTAAATACGGCACTACGCAAAATATCGTGGTTGCCCAATTGGTTTGATTTTCCGATCACGTATTTTGATCCCGATACTGGTACCACTGTTTCACCCGTTGTTGGCACAATTACAATTCCGTTTTCAAAAGGTGCAAATCCGTCGTTAGGACAATGGAATGAAACGATAGGTTTTTCGCCGGCCTCAAGCCACGTGCTATCTCCGAGTGCACCGGTTAAGTTAACTACCATCGAAACCTCGTTTGAATGGCCTGCGTGGTTGTAATTGTTTACGATACCTCCCGTTCCGTCAATGTTTCCAACAAGAGCGGTATTTACATACAAGTTACCGTTAACGTCAACAAATTTTTCGATTTGTAGCTCTTCAATACGATCGAGTGTATTGTATGCAAGTGCAATATAGCCACCCGAACCTTGTCCGAATAGCGCAATACGATTGGTGTCAATACCATAAGGATTGCCATCTTCAGCTACAGACTTTTTGAAGTAACGAACTGCAGTTTTAGCATCATGCAAGGCACGATAAACCGCGTTTAGTAAAGTTCCACGACGCACATCGGCCGATGAGTTGAGCGGATCCCAACCCAAACGATATGAAATAGATGCTGCTACAAATCCACGCTTGGCGAAACGGTTGCAAATTTCCACATTAGATGAGTCATTGCGAGAACCTGTAGGACTGCCGTTAAAGTACTGCGGAAGAAAATTACCGGTATGTAAATAAATAACCAGCGGACGACCTGTTTCGGTATCTCCTGTGGGAGTGTAAACATCCATTGGAAGTGGCCCTTGTTGCGGGTTCATAGGATCCACCGTGATGGGTGGTGTAAAGTAGAAATTGGTACCATAAGTGATATTCGATTGCTTTGATACCGCGGTAAACACTTCTTCGAAGTACCGGCCTGTTTGTGCCTGCATAACCTGCGTACCCAATAGGAATGCAGCCAAGCTTAAAATGCGTAAGTTTCTTTTCATAGAGGAATTTTTATGCTTTCAAAAGTACAGTTTTTTATACATGAAAAATGTATTTTGGTGAAAACATAATAATAAAAATGGCCAGTCGTTTTTATGCCCAATCATTCCCCAACACGTACAAAACGCTTTAAATTTGCAAATTGGGTGTACGCCTTATGTAGAAGAAGAAAAAACGGATACGCTAGTTTATTTATTAAAA
>JBKCHQ010000219.1:0-17755 GCA_046302715.1 Bacteroidia bacterium
TGTAAAGTATAAACAAATTATCTTCGGCGTCCATCTGTTCTGCAGGGCAGTCGGAGTCTACCTGTTCCATTTCGTGGTGCCACCAAACATCACGCTGTTCCAACATATCAATGTCCCAACCCATATGATTATACACGATAACCCGATGCACACCTGGGCATTGCAACAGGGCTTCGTCCACCACCGATTTAAGCGGAATCTGCTTGGCGCCACGGCATAATGCATCAGCAGTGATTACCATCGAACAAGAGGCATCATTTATTCGGTCGGATATGGACGTTGCTGAAAAACCAGCAAACACCACCGAATGTACTGCTCCTATGCGGGCACACGCCAAAGTAGCTATAGCCAATTCAGGTATCATGGGCATGTACAGGCAAACCCTGTCGCCTTTACGCACACCGTTGCGCTTTAACACATTAGCAAATCGGCATACCAGAACATACAGCTCGCGGTAGGATATTCGTCGCACCTCATCGTTGGGATTATTGGGTTCAAAAAGCAGGGCGGTATGCTCACCGCGTTCGCCAATATGTCGGTCGAGGCAATTTTCGGTAATGTTAATTTTACCGCCAATAAACCAAGAGCATTGGTAAGGATCGAAGCTCCAATCGAGCAGGCGGTCCCACTTTTTTTGCCATACCAGATTGGAGGCAATTTCTGCCCAAAATTGTTCGGGTTGTTCTATCGACTTTTGATATGCAGCAGCATATTGATCAAGGGTATTAATGCGCATAGGTGTACTTTCAAAAACGAATTTAAGGAATAATCATCGAGCATTATCTTCATCAGATGCGGCTGCCCGCCGAAGCCGGTCGTTGATGGCCAAACCCAAACCTTGCGCGGGAAGCTCCTCAGCCAAAATTAGCGAAGCATCCATAGTGTCGGCCTCTCTTAACATGGCAAACAGCCTGGCAGCCGCTTCTTTTAAATCGTATGTTAAACTTAGCGATAACTGTCGCTCGGCGGGATAGCCTTGTTTCAAGGGTCCAAAAACCAACAATAAAGGGTTTGAATTTCGGTGCGTTTCCAATAAACTATCAATTTTGCCAAACAACAAAGGTTTTGAAGGGGCATAATGACTTTTCAACGCGCCCGGTGCACGCGGATTGGAGCTTGTATTGGTGTTAATATTTACAGGCCCAATTACCGCCTCTATGTCTGCTATTGATAAACCACCGAGTCTGAAAACGGTAGGTGTACCATCCAGTAAACCCACAATAGTACTTTCTAAGCCCACTCTGCAAGAGCCACCGTCTAAAATATAGGGAATAGCAGCGCCCAGCTGATCGTTAACATGTTGCGCCGTTGTTGGACTAATGTATCCAAACGGATTGGCGCTTGGTGCAGCCAGCGGAAAGGTACATTCATGAAGTAATGCAAGCGCCATGGGATGCGCTGGAACCCGAAAAGCAGCCTCAGGTAAGCCGGAAGTGACTAAATCAGGAATTTTATCGGATCGGGGAAGCAATAACGTTAAGGGCCCGGGCCAAAAATGCTCGGCAAGCACTTTTAATACCGGAGGAAAATGTGCAATTAACGACGAAAGTGATTCAATTGTAGGCACATGAACGATGAGTGGATCGAAGAACGGACGGTTTTTAACCTCGAAAATGTCAACCAAACGCTCTGGATCTAGGGCATTGCCGGCCAAGCCATACACCGTTTCGGTAGGCATACCTACCAAACCGTGTTTAAGCCACTCGGCTGCTTTGAATACATCGGTTCCTATTTCGGCCACAATAAATAGAATTAAACAATTTTTACCTGACGCGAAAAGCCTTCTTCGAGCGTAATAAAAGTTTCGGTGCGTTGGATGCCTGGTATGGGCTGCACCTTCTCGTTAAGAACAAACCTTAAATGTGCCGTATCGCGACACATTACTTTGGCAAAAATACTGTACACACCGGTAGTATAATGCATTTCAACTATTTCAGGAATTGTTTTCATTTGCTCTTTTACCGTTTCATACACCGATCCCTTTTCGAGAAATATGCCAATAAACGCACAAATATCATAACCCATTATGGACGGGTTTATGTTGAGCTGAGAGCCCGTAACCAAGCCAAGCTCCATCATTTTTTTCATGCGCACATGAATGGTTCCGGCAGAAACATCGAGCTGTTTGGCAATTTCGGTGTAGGGCACAACGGCATCTTTCATCAATATGGAAAGAATACTGCGGTCTAACTGATCAATGTCGGAGTGTTTGCTCATATCTTTGATCTATATTAACGTCAAAGATGCATCAAATCAAACGAATTACAGAATGTAAAATGTATAAAAGCAGCAGCCTCATCACAATCATGATTTGGCTCACCTGTTTGGTAACTGATGCACAGATTATTATTTACAAGGGAAATTCAAATTACAGCAGCGACATACTTTTCTCCATAAAAGACAATAAGGTATATGCTAAAAACAGCCTATACAGCAGCGATGTATTGCTCAACTTTGATGCTAAAACTGTGTATAAAGGCAATTCTAATTACTCATCCGATATTCTGTTTAATATTTCAGACAATAAGGTGTATAAGGGTCGTTCAAATTATTCCAGCGATTTGATGTTTACCATAAAAGATGGAAAAATCTACAAAGGCGCATCAAATTATTCGTCAGATATCTTGGCGAACCGAGCAGATTTAAAAGTCTATCGAAAAAACTCAAATTACTCGGGTGATATTTTATACCGCTATTCTGATGATCTGACATTGATTGAATTTGTGGCCATTTGGTACCTCTACAACTACCAATATTAGATGAGGGTTAGCATAAATCTACTCTCGTGCTAAATATTGAAAGTGATAAACTAAAAAAGCTGGCAAAACATTGCCAGCTTTCAGAACAATTTGATTAAAAGTTTTAGCTTTACGAAGCTTTTTTCGCGGAGATGTTAAGCTTTACATCAAAATTATCATTGATGGCTTTATCCGCTAGATCCTTGAAGAATTTACCCGAACCATATTTGATATCCCACTCCGTACGATCAATAGGGAATTCAGCACTTGCATTTACAGCGTCATCAGTAAGTTGAACCTTTGCGGGAAAGGATATGGCTTTGGAAATGCCCTTAATGGTTAGGTTGCCTTTGAGCGTGTAATTAGGTGCATCCGTTGCAGCATTTGCAATCGGTTCGGCAGATATAAGCTCAAATGTAGCTTCAGGATTTGTGGATGTATTAAAAAAATCTTCAGAATTAAGATGAGCAGTAAGCTTAGCATTGGTTTCTGCTTCTGTAATGTCTGCAACCTTGATAGATTTCATATCCATGGTAAACATTCCTGCGATCAATTTTCCGCCTTGAACCTTAAGTTCGCCCGACTTAATTTTTAGTGTACCGTTATGCTTACCCGTTACCTTTGAAGCAAACCACTCCATTTTTGTAGCGGCAGTGTCCATAACAAATGCCTGGGCAGAAGAATCGGCTTTAGCAGCCGTTTGAGCTTCTTCTGTTTTCGAAGCATTTTGTCTACATGAGGCCAAAAAGCCAAGGGTAATTAAGGATGAAAACACGATTACTTTTTTCATAAAATATAGAGATTTAAGGGTTAAATTTTCTATTCGTTGAATTTAGCGCGGCCTTTGTCTAACAAATCATTCAGTAATTCAGCTTCTGCTTCAGAAAGAACACCTTCGCCAAAGAAAAATTCATGTTCCAACACATCGATTTTCTCCAAGATTTTAAGACCTGCATCAGTAATACCAACTTCCACACTACGTCGGTCTTTAGGAGACACTTTACGTGTAACAAGTTTCTTGGTAAATAACTTGTCCACAATACGCGAGGCATTACTAGATTTATCGAGCATGCGCTCAATAAGGTCATTAACACTGGTGCTGTTGGGGTGTTGACCGCGTAGGATGCGTAAAATGTTAAATTGAGGGATAGTTAAACCAAATTGCTTTAGCATACGCATGTGACGATTTTGTATCGTACTTACAGTGTACACCAAATTGATTCCCGCTTTTTGAAAAGGACTTTTGAAACGGTACTGCTTTATCTCATCCTCTAATTTCATAATGCAAATATATGTACTTACATATAATGTTTATACCTATTAGATATGGAACTTAAATAAAAAAATTATAACATTGAATTACAGGCTTATAAATTCAATTCGCCATTTTAGAAATCAATTTCACCCCTTAATTTTTAACCCAATTTGCACAATAGGATGGCACAATTCGCAGTATGGTCCAAATGAACTTTATGATTCGGCAGGATTAACCTGAACGCATCAAAAAGCGTTAAAGTGCTAAGTATTGGCATATTTTATTTCTACTGCTTGATCCAAGTTTAACGCTTACATGTTGGCGGTTAAAATTTATCGAAACATTGCCTGTCCGGTAATTTTACTGCTTTCAAATGCATTAATACAAAACACGGGAATTTGTGCCTCATTGGCAATTACATCCTGTTCGTCGGGCCCGATAAAAAATTCAGAAAGCGTAAATTCTTCCTGCGAAACCAACATAATTAAATCGGCATTTATGGAAATGGAAAATCGAATTATTTCTTTAAAGAAGGGCTTTCGACCTGCCGCTGTATGCAATTCAAAATCAACACCTCGCTTTTTCAGGTAACGCTCGGCGTACTGCATGTTTATTTCCACTTTCTGGGCCGTGTATTCATCGCTTTCACGCTCGGCCAGAAGATAAAATTTACATTGGTAGAGTTTACTCCATTCGGCGGCCCAAGTGAGCTTCTGTCTCGATTCGGGCTCATAGGTAAACGGCAAAACAATGCGTTTGAAGCCATGATCGGCCATGGGGCGTTCCTGTACCACCATAAACGGAATTTCGCCACCCGAACTAATCATTTTAAACGTGTGGCTGCCAAAAATATGCTGTAAGCCCCGCACGCCATGTGTTGCAATAACCACAACGGCAGCCTGTAACTTTTGCGCCCATTCGCCGATGGTTTCAAACACAGAACCCCGTTTTATCAAAACATTGGTTTCAATGCCCGTTTGTTCAAATAAATCCTCAGCCAGATTTTCCAATTTGGCGGTTACCTCTTCCATGTGAAGCTTAAAAGTATGCTCGGTTTCCAAAAAGCCCCGATGAACAACATGCAGTAACGTGATGTTCTTTTTTAACACAAGTGCCAAGGCAGATGCGTAATTCATACTATTTCGGGTTACCGACGAAAAATCGACCGGAACTAAAATTGTCTTGGTTTCTTCGAGGCTTTTCATATGTTTGGGATATTTGGTTGAACGTATTTTTATTTTTATTTCAAATTTATTCTGTTTTGGATAAATTAAATTCTAAAAAATCTATAAAAGGCGACAAAAAAGCTATACGCGCTTGGTGGATGTTTGATTGGGCCAACTCGGTGTACCAGCTCAGCATTACATCGGCTATTCTCCCTGCCTATTATCATGCTGTTTCCACAAAAAACGGAACTCAATACGTAGATTTTTTTGGATTTCAAGTGCTTAATACCAGTTTGTACGCATGGGCTGTTTCGGCGGCATTTCTTATCGTTGCCCTTATTTCTCCCCTACTCGGTGTTCTTGCCGATGCTACCGGACGCAGGTTGTTATTTATGCGATTTTTCACCTGGCTCGGAGCGCTTTCCTGCGCATCCTTGTATTTTCTCACGCCCCAAACAATTAGCTGGGGCATGCTTTCGTTTGTACTGGCTGGCGTAGGCTATTCAGGTGCCTTAGTTTTTTACAATGCCTGGCTCCCCGAAATTGCGCCTGAAGGCAAAGAAGATCAGATATCTGCCAAGGGTTATGCTTTAGGATATTTGGGTGGCATAATACTTTTGCTTATCAACTTAAGCATGATTTTGCATCCAGAATGGTATGGTATTGAGGGCAAAGGAATGCCGGCACGCATTTCATTTATTACCGTAGGAGTTTGGTGGCTACTTTTCGCCCAGATTACCTTCAAGGTATTGCCAGATAAATTAAAACCAAGTCGGACAGATAATTTAAATCGATCGCTCTACACAAGAGGTTATCGTGAATTGATGGATGTTTGGAAAAAATTTAAAGCCGATGCTTCCATGCTGCGCTATTTAATGGCCTATTTTTTTACCATGATGGCTGTATTGACTATTATGTACATGGCTGCTAATTTTGGAAAAAAAGAGCTTGGTTTAGATGATAAAGTACTCATCCCAACCGTATTGCTCATTCAATTACTGGGTATTGCAGGCGCCTTAGTGTTTGCCAGAATCGCCGAGCGCATTGGCAGTATTCGTACGCTGCAGGCATTAATAATGGTATGGATAGCCTTATGCTGTGCAACTTGGTTTGTGCAAACAGCTGCGCATTTTATGATCCTTGCCTCGGGAGTTGGTTTAGTGATGGGAGCCGTGCAGGCTTTAGCAAGATCGGGATGGGCAAAACTGCTACCCGATGTCAACGAACATACCGCATTTTTTAGCTTTTATGATGTCACCGAAAAACTGTCGGTGGTTTCGGGTACCTTTCTTTTTGGTTTGCTGGAATGGCTCACAGGTTCGATGAGGGCCTCTGTACTTATGCTGGCATTGTTTTTTATTATAGCATTCGTAATTTTTACACCCTTGAGAAAGGAAAAAAGACTACAATCCAGAACAAAGTAAACGTAGTAAGATTAGTTAAGAGCGTTAACGAATTTTAACCCTTTTAAATTAATTTTATGGTCAAAGCATGAAACTTTTTTATAATTTTGCCGATTGAATTAGCGAATCCTTACTCGAACTTTATCCATGAGACAACTTAAGATTACCAAGCAGGTTACCAACCGCGAAACAGCATCATTAGATAAATACCTGCAGGAAATCGGAAAAGTAGAGCTAATCACTGCCGAAGAAGAGGTTGAGCTCGCACGCCGTATTCGTCAAGGAGATCAGGCTGCCCTCGAAAAGCTTACAAAAGCCAATTTGCGTTTCGTGGTTTCGGTTTCTAAACAATATCAAAATCAAGGTCTTAGCCTTCCCGATCTTATCAACGAAGGAAATTTGGGTTTGATCAAGGCGGCCCAGCGCTTCGATGAAACTCGTGGATTTAAATTTATCTCCTACGCCGTATGGTGGATTCGCCAGTCAATTCTGCAGGCCTTGGCCGAACAAAGCCGTATCGTGCGTTTACCGCTAAATAAAATTGGATCCATCAATAAAATAAATAAAGCATTCTCAAAACTTGAACAAGAGTATGAGCGTGAACCGAGTGCCGAAGAAATTGCAGAATTGCTGGAACTCACCGAAAACGATGTAAAAGAATCGATGAAGAACTCGGGGCGCCACATCTCAATGGACGCACCCTTGGTTCAGGGAGAAGAAAGTAACATGTACGACGTGTTGCGCTCAAATGATAGCCCTTCTCCCGAATCGGGATTGATAAACGACTCGCTCCGAAAAGAGATTGATCGTGCATTGTCAACGTTGACTTCACGCGAAGCAGATGTTATCAAATATTATTTCGGCCTAAACGGCGAGCACGCCATGACACTAGAGGAAATAGGCGAAAAGTTTGACCTCACTCGTGAACGGGTGCGTCAAATTAAAGAAAAAGCGATACGCCGCCTTAAGCAGACTTCACGTAGTAAGATTTTAAAAACCTATTTAGGATAAAAAATGAAGCCCGGTTTTCCGGGCTTTTTTGTTAGTAGCTTTTAGGGCTGCACAAAAAAAGCCCTGCAAAAATGCAAGGCTTTTAACATCAAAACCCAATTATAATTTTTCGAACGAGGGAAACTGCAATTACTCTATTTACTCAATCAAAGAAGAAGAAGAAGAAGAGTGCAGCATGACTACCCTTAACCCCATCAAAATAGCCGATTGTTGATCTTGAACTATTCAGGACATTCCCATTTTCGACATATCCAATGGTGGAGCGAGAGCTGTTCATTACCCTGCCATCTTCAACATATCCAATAGTTGAACGAGAACTATTCATAACTCTGCCGCTTTCAAGGTAACCAATGGTGGAGCGCGAGCTGTTCATTACGCGCCCGTCCTCAATATATCCAATGGTTGATCTGGAACTATTCATCACCCTACCTCCTTCTAAATAACCAATAGTTGAACGCGAACTGTTCATCAATCTTTGTGCACTGGCACTTGCGATTGAAATTAAAAAAGTAGCTAAAAAAATGATAGTTTTCATGGCTATTAGTATTTAGTTGTTCCTACTCGTAGGCTTTTCGGAGTACGCCTTTTTTATTTTGTGGTTTTCAAACTCCACGCTTTATGCAAAACACTAGTATTTAGTTTAAATTGTATGTGTGCAATAATTTAAATGCTAACGCCCCATTAAAAAGCGATTTAAATCATCAACGCTGCTGCTGAATGCGAAAGCATTATTCACCATAAAATAGCGCTGAGGATCCACAACGTATCCGTAAGCAAAACGAGCAAACTCTAAACGGGTGCTTTCAAAAGAAAACAGCTGCATTATGTTGGAAACTTGAGCGGAAGATAACGGATTGCTCATTGCAATTTGTTGCGCCACCTGAAGTCGGTTCGACTCAAACGATTGCCTGCTTATTTGTTGTAAAGCCATTCCAAAATTATAGTCATCCATAACCCCATAATAAACCGAAGTGCCGCACTGTCCAATTCCATTTGGGAAATAAGCAGGAGAAGGACTATTCCAGCCAGTACTTTGAACAGGTTGATAAGGATAATGCTGAGAATACATTGATTGGAGATAGGCAATGTTATCATAAGTAATACCTTGGGGCGGAGCATGAAACACGGTATTTGCGGGTGCATTCCAATAGCCGTTTGAAGGAAATCCTTGATAAGAGGTTGTAGTAGTTACAGTTTGTACCAAAACTTGCTGTGCGAACATCACTGCAGCCTGCAGTAAAAGTCCAAAAAGTAGTGTTGTTTTCATGGCTAATGTTTTTTAGATCGATAACCAAAGTCCTTGCCAAAAATTTGAATACTTTTATGGCGATAAATTTCCTATGAAAAAAGCAATTATAACTACCACTTACGGCGAGATGCCCGTTGATTTATTTGAAAAAGACGCGCCGGGAACGGTCGATAATTTTATTCGTCTGGCGCAAAGCGGATATTATAATGGTTTAAAATTCCATCGGGTTATACCTGATTTTGTAGTTCAGGGAGGATGTCCGCATGGCACCGGTACCGGTGGTCCAGGTTACACCATAAAGTGCGAACTAACGGGCGATAATCAATACCACGATCGCGGAGTATTGTCTATGGCGCATGCGGGGCCGAATACCGGAGGCTCGCAGTTTTTCATTTGCCACAATCGCCAAAATACGCAGCACCTCGACCGGCGCCATACCGTTTTTGGAAAAGTAACGGCTAACCTCGACATTATTGATAAAATAAAGCAGGGCGATATTATTGAAAAGATTACTATTGTCGAAGCTGAAGGGTAATTAATAAACCCTTTAAAAGGGTTTATTAATATAATTCTTGTTAAAATAGCGACTGCTTTTTCTTTGAAATAAGGCCTAAATTGCTCTGTTACGAGTAAATTAAGAACTCCCCACGTTAATCATCAAAACAATGAATAACTTGGATTTATTTATTCTCCATCAATAGCTTAACTTGGTTTTCCAAATCCGAAATACGCCTATCCTGCTCTTTAATTACCTCAAGCAGCATCACCGGTAAACGGTCGTAATAAACAGAATAAGGCTCTTGCTTGCTGGGGTCAATTATTTCATTGCCCTCTGCGTCCTTTTTTACCAAGCCAGTATTGCCCTCCCATGAACGAGCCGGACCGTAAATAACCAGCTCGGGCATTACTTGTTCTACTTCTTCGGCAATCAAGCCAATTTCACTTTGACCACCTAGTGCAGGTTTTAGAGAATAAGTAACCGGACGAAGTGAAAAAAGCTTGTTCTTATTTACGCTGAGTGATCTCACATTATCTTTAACCTTTATGGTGGAAGACTGAGGCCGTAATTCGCCGCTCGAAGTGCGCACCATCACCGTTCCGGTTCCACTTGTACTGCTGCCCTGAATAAAATTACCCGCTGTTTGTATGTCGCCGTTGGCTCTCAATCCGCCAGCATCCGGAGTGCTGGTAGTTCCTAGACGTATTGTTCCTGTTAAATAAGAATCGCCATCAACCTGAAGTTCATACGATGTAGAACTGGAGGTATTTCCTATACGCAACCTTCCTGCAATGTTGCTTGTGGTGGTAGAACCGTTCACTAAAAAGCCCTCGGTTCCAATGGTTAAATCGTGAAAAGAAGAGGGTGATGTGGTGCCAATACCCACGTATCCAGAAGAATTAATCCATACCGCATCGGTGCACTCGTAATTACCCGAACCAATACCACGAACGGTATGGTTGGTATTACTGCCGGTACAGGCGATACTGGCTCCTGTGCCCCCGCCTGCTACAATTCCGGGTTGCCACTCAACACCATTAAAGGTCAATACATTGTTTACTGCCGGCAACTGCCCCGAAACCGGAATTCCATTAAGTGAAGATGCATTTTCAGCATGAAGCGCATAGGGCACCGATTGTAGTTGAGTGGTTTCTGTAAGGGTGTAATTGGTACCGCCATCCACATCAGTTTCGGTCTTAATAAAGTAAGGGCCTGAAGCCCAATTAATATTGGCGATGGCGCCGCCAAGCGGATTGCCAGTTCCGATAATGATAGAAACCAATCCGTTTGCATTTGTGCCAACCACATGATTCTCAGAAAACACAACAGCACCCAACTCGGAACCCTGAATTATACTTAGTCTTATACCTACCGACTGAAGGGCCAAAAGGTTGCCAGAGCTGTTGCGTATAACGGCCTGATAGCTCATCTGTTGAGGAGCCTGCGAAAAGCTTGAAGACACAACAGACAACAAAATTGAAAGAGTAATTAGCGTTTTTTTTAGGTTCATGGTTTTAATGATTAGAATGAAGTATTAGAAGATGAAGATACTCATTTAGCTATCATTATTGTAAAATGTGATTTACCATCGAATTAAAGTTCTATATATCAATCCAATTGCAATAATTTACATCAATTCACCCCATGAATAATCATTAGAAATAAAATTCAAAATGGAATAGTGCCAGATCAGATTAAACCCTACGTATAAATTTAAATATCAATATTTTACACCTACTTCTTCAGATTTATTAAACCATGCGGGTTAATTGCAAGGTTGTAAAAACCGAACCTGTTCTATTAATTGAAGGACTTTTGTTCCGAAAAATTAAAACTACAATTAAAATGAAAAATCAAATTAAAACGTACGATTTTTATCGTATTGACAACACAACACGACTTGCAGGAATGCCTCTGTTAGGCATGATAGGACCTAAAAAAAACCGTTGGTACATCGACCTGCCTGAATGGAAAGGTCCTAAGGCCAGTCTTGAAATGGTTTTGGGTGCAGATACAATGCTCGATATTTTATCCGAATCGAATGAGCGCATAAATGTAACCTTTTCAAATTATGAGCATGCAGAAATGGATGCAGAGTTTAAACTTGAACACAAAAGTAACGGCTACTACAGTGTTAGCGATTTAAAAGGAGCCTACACTCTTATTCCAGAAGAAATTTGGTTATGCGATGTAACGAAGTTTGTATTTACAAGCGACTATCCAGAAGTGATTTACGTGCGTAGAAATTCTTAGGCTCCTGACCCCAATATTTTTCTAAAGCACTCAATAAGTCTATAAAATTTGCAAAACAAGAAAAATTATAATTCATCTTATTTCAAATCTCCTAAAACTAAAAATCAAATCATGAAAAAATCAATATTGATAGCGCTAACGCTAATTGCATTTTCAAAATTCTCCATTGGACAAGTTAACACCAGAAGTACCTATGTAAGCGGCTATTTTAAAAGTAACGGCTCATACGTAAACGGTTATTACAGAACCCTGCCGAATGGTACCATCAATGATAATTTTTCCACCTATCCTAACTTCAACCCTTTCACCGGAATACAAGGAACAATTCAACCTACCTATACCTATCCCACGTATTCAAGTCCTAGCTATATTTATCCATATTATTCATCTCCTGAATTTTACCTGAATTATTTATTCAAATAATAGAAAAACTAAAACTGAATTCAGATAAAGCTCTAGTCGCACGATTAGAGCTTTTATTATTAAATTTCTTCCCTTAACCCCAATTAATCACTAGAAACGAAATGCACTAATTATTTGCTCTGAAACAAGATTCGGGCTAATTCTGTGCAAACGCATTTGCACCCAAAAATTTGAGATAAAGGCAATTCGGCTTAAAATTGGTATTTACCGCGTTATTAGGGCTTCAAGAATTTATAAATGGATACAATTTACAATTGCTGTAGCGTGTAATCTGATAAAATAAAGGGATAAATAAAATTTAATCGGGTTTTAAAAGAACAAAAGCCACATAAAATTCGAATGTCAAATGCTTGCTAATGAGAGAGAAACCCAGCCAGCCAACCTAAGCCCGCCATGCCCAAAACAATAAGCAGCAATAAACCATAGGGACTGAAAAGTAACGATTTGTTGGAGGTTGGTGATATCGAAATATCGGACTGATTGGCCGTATCTGAAAATTCATCCTGCGTCGACAAATTCGAAGCACTTACTTTTGGGCTATCCTCTTCATTATTCAATGCAGGGGCAGCCGAAACATCTTCGGAATTAGGTAATGGCCTAGCTTCATAATCAAGTTCACTTTCAAGCTGGTTCTTATTCCATTCGCTGATAAGTGTAGCCTTAGCATCCAGCAGATATTTTTCGGGTATTACACCCGAAAAAATTGGAGTCTGTTCGATTGTGGAAACGGTGGTTTCATGTTCAGTAACAACTGGCTCTTCCATTTCGAGCTCTGCAGGCGGTTCGGAGGCATGTCCATCATAAACCATATTTTCAGAAACCAAGCACTTCGATTCCCAGTCAATTTTGGCAAAACCGATTTGTATAACATCACCCTGACTTAATTCAATATCCCTCACCTTTTGGCCGTTTACTAAGGTGCCAAACCTCGAGTTTTGGTCTATTAGACGCAATTGCCCCTCATTAAAACAAATCACACAGTGGAACTCCTCCGATAGGCGGTCGTTAACCACAATATCATTAGAGTTATGCTTGCCTATACGAATCATACTCACCACTTGAGGGTTACCTCAACTGTACCCAATAAAATACGATCGCCCTTTTGTAATTTTTTCTTGAATACTCTTTCACCGTTTACAAAAGTACCTTGTGTACTGCCCAAATCCTCCAACAGAAAACCGTCACTTTCTTTCCTTAACAGGGCATGAAAGCCTGTAACCATTGGATTAGGAATATGAACATCATTTTGCTCATTCCTCCCGATGGAAGTTTGCTCTTTCGTTATGGTATGCGAATTAGTACGTCCGTTTAAACTTACCAACAACACAACACCCGGCTCGCGTTTTGCCGCCTCAGCAACTTTCTTTTTACCTTTAGAATCGGGCCTCCCGGTGCCTCCCTGCACATGCGGATCTGATTTTATTAGGGGTTTCGAAATGTCGAATGTATCGTCTTCGGGTTGTTCCAGATTTCTTGATCCACCGCTGCTTCGCCGTTTAGGAAGCCAATTCATAAGCAGCATAATCAAGAAAATCAGAATGAGGATGCCAATTGAAATCCATAAATACTTTTGGTACCCCGTAGTTGGTAGTGGCACTTCTTCTTCTTTAAATGCACTGGCTGAAAAAACTCTTCTGGCACCGTTATATTCAAGCTCAATATTTACACGTTGAATCTTGTCATCAGGCACGGCATCGAAGGTCATTTCATAAAATACCTCCGCCAAACTTACCGACACCGACCGGCCTGTAATTTCGGCGATAGCTTTTTCAATACCCTCACTATTCACAGCAAATAGCGATAAACCATCAGTTTCTTTACTGATTTTATTCATCCCGCTCTGCGTCTTAATAGTATCGTTGGATATAATAGTTATTGAATGAACGGGGATGCCCAGCTTTTTTGACTTAGAAATGATTTTTTTAATTTGGTCGTTCGTCTTTCCCGATGATTTTCGGCCGGCTGAAAGTGTGATAAACAAATACCGTGACGAGACATCGGGTTGATCGGCTAGATAATCTAAAGTAAGAGTCAGATTATCCAACAAATCAGCTCTTCTAAGTGAATCATACTTGGTAATTAGCCCCGACTCAATTTTTTGAGAAATTTCTTCGAAATTACTGGTAAATTCAGGAAAAAGTCGAACAAAACGATTACTATCTACCTCCACCGATCCAAAGCGAGCAATATTAATTCTGTCTTTTGGACCTAAATTGGGCAATATGGCATTTAGAGCCTCCTTAATTTCCTTTATTACTCTACCGTGCGTGCGGCCCGAACATTCAACCAGCAAGAAAATGGTTTTACCGACCACCGTATCTGCAGGCGCCTTGGTTTCATTTAATTGAAACTGCAAGGGCTTACCGCCTTGAGATAACTTTATGTCGGCCTGGTTGAGTTTTTTCTTGCCTTTGTACATCAGCTGCATTTTCAACTGAGGAAAAGACGCAGAATCAAACGAAAGTACATTTAACTCCTGACCACTGACGCAGACAGAAAACAATAAAATAACGGTAATAAAAAAATAACGCAAGGTTTGCGTACTGATTTTGTGGATGTTGTAATTATTTATCAAACCGTACAATGCTGTTTTTATAATCTAGGTAGAACAAAAATGCAAAAAGGAATGGATTTCTAGCTCCCTAGCCGCATCATTTATACACAATTTATTTACAAAAATAACTCAATTTGATACAATCGATTATCAAAACGCCGAAATTTCGAAAGAATTTTGGAGCTCTACCCAATTGGAACATTCGCCAACACAATCACCCTGGAACAAAGCAGTGCTCATAGCCGGCTTGGGGTTTTTCGTGGATGCATTCGACTTGCTTTTGTTTAACGTAATTCGCCTGCCATCATTGATGGATTTGGGTTATTCGGGAGCTGAACTCACCCATCATGGTGCAAACCTGCTCTCGCTTCAAATGGCGGGAATGATGATTGGAGGCATTGGAAGCGGACTCGTTGCCGACCGATGGGGAAGGTCGAAAATATTATTAGCCTCCATTCTGCTTTATTCTCTGGCCAATATTGCCAACGCGCTTGTAACCGATGTGTATCAATACGGTATCGTTAGATTTATTGCCGGTATTGGGCTGGCGGGTGAATTGGGAGCAGGCATTGCTTTGGTTGGCGAACGCATGCATGCCCAACACAGAGGGCGTGGAACCGTGCTGGTTGCTGCAATGGGCGGATTAGGGGCGGTTAGTGCCGGATTTTGCGGCGATTTACTTTATTGGAGATACACCTTTGCATTGGCCGGAATTTTCGGATTACTCCTTCTGTTACTGAGGAGTAGTCAACTCGAATCGTCGGTTTTTAAGCAGAGTATCGCACAAAAAGACATTCCACACGGCAATCTCATTTTGTTACTTAAGCACCCCGAACGTCTGTGGCGATTCATAAAGTGTATTCTTATTGGTGTGCCCATTTGGTATTGTGTTGGGATGCTCATTGCATTTGCACCCGAACAGGGCAAAGAATTTAACATCCCAATTAATGCGGCAGCATGTTTTATCGCATTTCAGATAGGTATTACTTCGGGCGATTTGCTCTCAGGGGCGTTAAGTCAATATTGGCAAAGTCGCAAAAAAGCATTAGTTCTATTTATGGCTTTAGCCGCTTGCTCGTGTGTTATTTGGTTTATCCTGATGGGTATTTCTGCTCCTGAAATATTTTTGACCATGGCTGCCGCTTTTATGGGATTGGGCTGTGGATACCTGAGCGTTTATGTTACTACGGTTTCTGAACTTTTTGGTACCAATTTGCGCGTAACGGCCACCTCGGGCGCTACAAATTTTATGCGGGGTTCAGTGGCGCTGCTACTGCCCTTAAATGCCTACCTGCAAAAACAAGCAGAAATTTCAATGACCTTATCGCTAATGCTGATGGGGATTGCTGTTTGGGGCGTGGCTTTACTGTCGCTAAAGAGTATTAAAGAAACCTTTGGCCGCAACTTGGATTTTGTGGAGAGGTAGGAATTGAAATCTTAACAAACACTATAAAAATTTGCTTTGCCGTTTAGATTAATTCATAGCGAGTGCATTAGAACATAAGACACCTCTATAATTTTACTTCATGCTATTTCAGCTTCAACTGCGCAAAATAGGGATGTTCGGGATTTACGATTAATTCGTTGCGCAGCGGATGAATTAATACATCCATTTCTTCCATCGGAATAGCCCCCAATAAAGGTTCCGCCTCGCCCGGAAGTACCATTGCCCTACCCGACCATTGCCTGTTCTTAAACCGAAGTTGAACCTGATCTACCACCGGACAATCGATGATTCGGTTATCGGCAGTTTGGGCTTTTTTAGAATCTACTATCGGTAATTGAAGTTGTTCCTGAATAGACTCATTGATGCATAGCATGTACGATCCGGTATCGACCAATACGTTCAAATGAATACGCTTTACCTCTTCTTCGCCCATAAATTGCCGGCGAACCATTTCAAGATCACCGCCGTTGATAAGTTCTATGTCTGCATAAACGAGTCCCATACCATTTGTTTTTCTCAAAAATAAGGAAATTTAACGGGAATTAATTGAACCGAAAATTGGGTTGTAAAAAGAAGTAAACCGACATATTTCAAAAAAAAATAAACTCGCCTGTTAACAAATAAATTTGACTTGGATTAATTGGTTTTGTAGGAATCCTATCCCCCCTACCCTAAAGGCGAAGCTACAAATTAACCCGCCAATAGTCGTTTATAAACGTTTAAAACGGTTATTTCTTACCAACAGTTCTGTTGATGAAAACGTTCGAAAAATTATCTTTTCCAATGAATAACTTTTTCGGAAATTTAAGTCGGGCGGGGAAACTGGTTTCCCATTTTGAACCGAATTAGTCATCCGCAATCAAAAGCGCTAAAAAGTAGGGCATTAGACTCGATGAATATATCCAGGCCGAACCCAAGTAAAATCAATCATATCGTGCTACCATACCTTAGTCTTTACCTCTTTTGCGTAATTCGAGTTTAATTGTTATCGCAATACCCCATACCTTAGGCCAACACTAACATTCCATGGCAAATACCCGTCGAACCTTTCTACGCAACGCAGCACTTACTGCATTTACAGCCGGATTAGCCCCACTTGCCGGTAAAGCCAGTTCATTAAACGCCGCAAACGAAAACGAAACCTGCGATGAAACCACACTGGATTTATATGGCCAAGGCCCCTTTTACACCCCCAATGCCCCGCAACTGGTAAACAATCAGCTCGCATCGGCTGATGAACCCGGCACACGACTTATCCTTAGCGGAATAGCCCGATCGCTCGATTGTACAAGTGTTATTGCGAATATGCTGATCGATGTTTGGCATGCTAACGATACTGGCGCTTACGACAATACGGGATTCAGTCTTCGTGGAAAAACCTATACAAACGACCTAGGATTTTATCAAATCGAGACCATTTTACCGGGGAAATATCTCAACGGCGCATCGTATCGTCCGCGACATATTCACTTCAGATTAACGCCTCCGGGCGGTGCCATGCGCATTACCCAACTTTATTTCGAAGGCGATACAGACATTCCCACTGATGCGGCGGCTTCCGTTAGCAGCGGAACCTACGATGCCTCAGCACGCATTATTCCGATAATATTGAATAAAGAGGGGAAATACGAAGGCACCTGGGATATTTTTCTGAATAACGGCGCACTGGCCATCGGCTCGGATGTGCATCTCGAAACCGGCATGTTATATTCAGCATCGCCCAATCCGTTTACGCACAGCATTGATTTTCATTACGG
>JBKCHQ010000220.1:0-2657 GCA_046302715.1 Bacteroidia bacterium
CCGTAATTACCGTGGGCGTCTCGAGTTAAGCGGCAGCCTCGATTATCCATTCGCACAGTTCAGAGAGCAAGCACACGATGCCCTTCAAGAGATTTTTATCACCTATCGCAAAGCCGACCGACTCATTTCGAAACGTAAAAACCCATACAAATACTGGAAAAAAGGGCGCATTAAACCTGTACAGACTACCTTAAGTGCCCGAGGTGGTTTACATAATGAAACGTACTATGGTTTAATAGCCGACCCAACCGCCCAAAGCGAGAGCGTTTATGTAACCCGCAAAGACATACAAACGTTTGATAAGGTAAAACAACTGGATCAAATTGTAGATAAAGGAATACGCAAGCGTTTAACCGATCATTTAAATGCCTGCGGAGGCGACTTTAAAAAAGCATTTCAGGCACCTGTTGAATACATCGACACTAAAGGCAGAAAACATTTCGTACGTCATGTGCGTGTAAAGGTGCCCGATTCGCTTATTTCGATACGCGAAAAAAAGAATGGTGCAGTGTATGTGGCTTCGGGCTCTAATTACGGCATGGCCATTTACCAGAACGAATCCGGCAAACGAAAATTTGAAACCATTAATTTTTTTAACGCCGTTCAATTAAAGCAGGAAGGGAAACGGCTTTTTCCGGCGAGCAAAGAGGGCTATCCATTCTTTTGCTTTCTTCAAATCAATGATTTAGTGGTAATGTACCAAAACAGCCCCGATGAAATAAATTGGGCTGACCGGGCGGAATTATCAAAGCGGATGTTTAGAGTGGTAAAATTAATGATGGATGGCCGTGTTGTTTTTGGAAGATCAAATAAGACTGGTTATTCTGCAAATGAAGCAGAACCAGTTGCTAATCTTTTAGAATTCAACTCAGGCATTGTCTTTCGCAATAATTTCAACACTTTTAAAGGAATTAAAGTTCGGATAGATTTAACTGGATCCATACATCGACTTTGATAAAACGAACGCTGTTTATCGAAAATGAGGTGTATTGCTATCTGCGCGATGCACAATTTGTGTTGGAATACCCAACACGCACGGGCTTAGCCACTTCAGAACGCAGTGTGCATGTGCCTATTGAAGATGTGGGTATGGTAGTTTTGGATCATCCTCAAATAAGCATCAGCCAGTCGCTCATGGCCGGTTTGTTTGAGGCCAACGTGGCCGTTGTGTACTGCGACCGTAAGCACATGCCGATTGGTATTTCGCAGGCATTCAGCGGCAATCATTTGCATCAGGCCGTTTGCGATGCGCAATTGAGCGCTACAGAACCCTTACGCAAGCAATTGTGGCAACAAACGGTTGTGGCTAAAATTCAAAATCAGGCCAATTTCATTGCCGCCTATACCGATCGCGATCCTGCAGCCTTAATCCGATTTTCGAAAAACGTAAGCAGCGGCGATGCCACAAACATCGAAGGACGAGCGGCAAAAATATACTGGCGACTGCTCTTTGATGCTGATCGTAATTTTGTGCGCGATGCCGAAGGTTTGCCGCCCAATAATGCCTTAAACTACGGATATGCCATACTGCGAAGCATTACCGCACGCGCCTTGGTGGGTTCGGGCTTGCTGCCGGTTGTTGGCCTGTTTCACCGCAACCAGTATAACCCGTATTGCCTGGCCGACGATGTTATGGAGCCGTATCGAATATATGTTGATGGCATAGTTAAACAATTGGTAGATGATGGCACTGACCTCTGTGAATTAAGCAAGGAAGTGAAATTGCGTTTGGTACAACTTAGTACCTGCGATGTGCGCATCGAGGGCAAACAGAGGCCCTTGATGGTAGCCATGCAGCACACCACTGCAAGTTTGGCTAAATGTTTTTTAGGAAAATCGCGCCGGGTGGTTTATCCCAATCTGCATTAAACGAAGATATGCAGTGGTGGCGCATCAATCAATATCAAACCATGTGGATAATGGTCGTTTTCGACTTGCCAACCGAATTGAAGAAACATCGTAAGGCAGCGGCTCTGTTCAGAAAAAAATTATTAAAAGACGGGTTCGACATGTTTCAGTTTAGTATATACGTTCGCCACTGTTCGAGCCGCGAAAATATGCAGGTACACATTCGGCGGGTAAGGAGTTTTATGCCCGATGAGGGCCATGTGGGCATCATGTACCTTACCGATAAGCAGTTCGAAATGATTGAACTGTACGAAGACCGGAGAGGCACAAAGGCCCCTCCGACATCGCAACAATTGGAATTATTTTGAAATGACTGAATTTCAGCGTTTTGTGATTTTATTTTTACCTTTCTAATAATACTCACAAAGCATTGAATTTCATTTGATTACAAGCTTTGACAGTGTGGGAAATCATTTCAAAGATCGTAATTGAGAGCAAACCACAACTAATGTTGATAACATTGGCAACAGTTGCGAAGTGTGGGAAATCATTTCAAAGATCGTAATTGAGAGCAAACCACAACATCCTGATCGGATATGACATAGAAGAGATAGTGTGGGAAATCATTTCAAAGATCGTAATTGAGAGCAAACCACAACTGTATTCAATGCCGAGCCGCATTAAGGCTAGTGTGGGAAATCATTTCAAAGATCGTAATTGAGAGCAAACCACAACCATGGTATCACCCACGGCAAAAGTATAAGTAGTGTGGGAAATCATTTCAAAGATCGTAATTGAGAGCAAACCAC
>JBKCHQ010000221.1:0-3042 GCA_046302715.1 Bacteroidia bacterium
ATTTTCATGATTATGCAGGCGTGAATTTAATTTGCGCAAATCGCTCGGCAGCGTGCGAAGGAGCTGCACCCAATCGGCAAACCAAAAGATAACTTCCTTATTAGTAAACAGCTGTTTGGGATGGATTTGCTTTATCAATAATTTAAAGGCGTACGGTTTAATGGCATCAAGCGACCTGAATTGTGGGTCGAGCCCAATTCCAATGCCTTCGAGTAGGGATATGGTTCTGAAAAGCAGAAACAAGTCGGGGTTGAGCTTTAATTTGTAGCGATATGCCATGCTGCGCCCACGGTTTAAAGCCTCGTTTAGGTCGATGTCTTTTATAGCCGTGCTGCCAAATTCTTTAATAAAGGCGTTTAATTCCCGTTCCAATCCTTTGCGATCGTCAACTTCGCATCCTTGCAAGTATTCGATGGTTTCAACGATGCGTTCAACATCGTCGCGGCCCAGTGCAATTACAAATTCAACCAGTGCTTTGCGGTCGTCATTGCTGAGTTGGCCTACCATACCAAAATCAAAAATGCCTACCACATTGTTTTCCATTACAATAAGGTTGCCGGGATGGGGATCGGCGTGAAAGTAGCCCCATTCGAAAATCTGCTTAAAAAAGATATCAAAACCACGTTGGGCGATCAATTTAAAGTTGTGTCCGTTGGTATGAAGTGCTTTGTAATTACTGATTTTTATGCCTTCCAGGAATTCCATACATAGCACATTTTCTGAGCATAATTGCGGGTATGGAGTAGGAATTTTAACGGTAGGATCGTCGTTAAACAACGCATGAAATTTTTGAATATGCTGCAATTCCTGGCTGAAATCGAGTTCGGCCAGTATGGAGCGTTCAAAGGCAGCGGCCAGTTCAACAGGCTGTAGTGCCGAGAGCTCGTGGTGGCGCCTTACCAGTTGTGCTATATCTTTAAGTATGGCAATATCTGCCTTGATGATTTCGGAAATGCCGGGCCGTTTAATTTTTACGGCAACCCATGACCCGTTTTTTAATTGAGCTTTGTACACCTGTGCGATGGATGCCGATGCAATAGGTTGTTTTTCGATGTGAGCAAAGAGCTCCTTAATTGGTTTTTTTAGCTCTTTTTCGAGCATTTCGAAAGCGGTGTCGGAATCAAAGGGCGGAACACGATCTTGAAGCAGCGCCAGCTCTTCAAGCAATGCGTCGGGAATTAAGCCCGGTCGGTTGCTTAATATTTGTCCAAATTTAACATAGGTTGGCCCCAGTGCTTCAAGCAGTTGTCTAAATCGCATCCAGCGATCGTGCTGTTCCTTTTCTGTAGATTTTCGTCCAATATAGAGCCAACGCAGCCACGGGCGAACCACATAAGCGCCAAATCCAAACCGAATTAGTAACGTTAGTACCTTGCGGTATCGCCGACCTTTAGCAATCAAATTTCTTCTCTGTTTTGCTGCTCCAACGCAATAACCCGTTTTTTAAGCGATTCGAATTCCTCACGTGAGGGGATGCCCGATTTTTCGAGAAACTCGCGCATAGCATTTTTTAATTTTTCTTCGGTTTCCATGCCTGCTTTTAAACTTTCGCTGCTGAGTTCATCCACTAGTTTGCGGCCTTCTTCGCGCGTCATTTTGCCTTTGTCTACCATATCGTTCACCGCTTTTTCAACTTTATTTCGTGTGATGGCTACAACTCCAAGTCCCTGATAAATCAGATTTTTTAAAACATCTTCCATAATGATTGTATTGTTTAGGTAAATAAACATCAAATAATTCGTCTTGTTTATGATTCTGGTCATTTACCCATGAGGGTAATTACCTACCTTTGAAACGAGCAGTCCGCCTTGTCGCGTTTCCGAAAGGAAATGAGGAAAGTCCGGGCAACACAGGGTACCCTGCTTCCTAACAGGAAGGCGCTTTTTTGGTAACGGAAGGGCGACAGCAAGTGCCACAGAAAAAATACCGCCCTGCTTGCAGGGTAAGGGTGAAAACGCGGGGTAAGAGCCCACGACACATGCGGCAACGTATGTGCTGGTAAACCTCAGGGGTTGAAAGACCAAATAGGCAGCAGGTGAGACGGCCCGTCTCTGACTTCGGTCGCTGCTGCGGGTAGGTTGCTTGAGGCCGTTGGCGACAGCGGTCCTAGAGAAATGACAAGGAGCGCCATTTTTAATAGCGTTACAGAACCCGGCTTATAGGACTGCTTATTTTTTTGTTTTTACCTTTGCGGCCTTATGAATCTGTGGACGCATACTTTCAGTTTAGATAATATTGCCGATGCGGCGCAATTATTTCTAAACGAATTTTCCGGCGCGCGGATATTTTGTTTTAGTGGAGATTTAGGGTCAGGTAAAACCACTTTTATTGCTGCATTGGTAAAGGCGTTTAAGTCAGAGGACATGGTTCATTCGCCCACCTTTTCATTGGTAAATGAATATCTAACGATTGACGGAAACAGGCTTTATCATTTTGATTTTTATAGACTCAAGAGCGATGAAGAGGCATTTGAAAGCGGACTTATGGAGTTAATCGATTCGGGCAATCTGTGTTTTATTGAGTGGCCCTCTCGTGCCTTAAACATTTTGCCTGAGGACTTTATCAATGTTGAGATGCATATAGAAGGCAATAATCGCAAAATGATTGCTAAAAAACTCAAAGAATAATGTATCTTTAGAACACCTAAACTACTATGAGCTCTGATCTTAATCCGCTTATTCGCATGGCGGCCTCCAGCGGCCTAATGCCGCAGGAAGAAATGCTGGAAGTGTCAAGAAAAAACGCAGATTTACACATCGGTATTCCCAAAGAAACCTCGTTCCAGGAGCGTCGTGTTTCTTTGGTTCCCAATTCGGTTTCGGTGTTGGTGAGTAATGGGCATAATGTAATTGTGGAGACTGGTGCCGGGCTTCATTCAAATTATCAAGATAAAGATTACAGCGAGGCAGGAGCACAGATAGCCTACAATACCGAGCAGGTTTACAAGGCCGATTTGGTGCTTAAAGTGGCTCCCCCTACCTTCGACGAAATTGAAATGATGAAGCCGAAACAGAATTTAATTTCGGCATTACAGCTCACCGT
>JBKCHQ010000222.1:0-2985 GCA_046302715.1 Bacteroidia bacterium
CTTCATTGCCGAATGAATGGGGTATGCCAGCTCTGTTTCCTGCACCAGCGTTCGGTTCGAATAATTCTGATGAAGGTGTGTCAGGGAATCGGAATAATGCAATGTTTCTTCTAACCATGCTCCCCGCAGCTGGATTCGCCATTTTGCCAATCGGCCCGACCAGTTGATGGTGTTGCGCAAGGCCGCATCGGCTTGGTAGGCTTTTGCCATAGGCACACTCATAATGGGCGGAATGTGCCGATGGGCTCGCTGTGCCCAGGAACCGAAGTGCAGCTTTCCGGTTTTTCCGGTTTCGATGGAGAGCGATGCGAGAATACCCGAGGCCTCCAACTGCGCATTGTGCTGGTTCATGAGCGGTGCATCTGCCTGGGCTAAATTGTGGTAAGGAAAATCATTCTCCTCATGTAGGCGAAAGGCAGCGATTGAAAAACGCATTTTCTTGAACGGCATCGCCACACGAAGAGCGGTTAAGCGGTGTCCGAAACTGCCGTTTTCCTGCAAGAGTGAAATTTCGTTTTGCTGCGAGGCATTTAAGAACAAAGCACCACCTGCTGCACCGCTGCCCCAGCTGGCCGAAGAAGCACCTTGCTGGAGGGTGAACGAACCGAATAAAAATGCAGGCACCAGGCTGATGTCGGTTTGGCCATTCATACCGTTTTGCAGGTTACACCCGTTCCATACCAGTGCCGTATGTGCAGCGCCCGTTCCACGAACCGAAGGTGTGGCGAGCATTGATGGACCGTATTGCTTTATAAAAACTGCCGATTCACGCTGCAACACATCGGCTAGCGACAAGCCGCTCAATGCTGCATCGTCGGAGCCTCGCATACGCAATTGCAATAAAGCCGGATTGGGCGAAACATCACGTAAAGCACAAACTTCAAAAGGAGCTATTTCTTTACGGCGCAATAGCGAATCGTGCTGAGCCGAAACGCATCCGACTGCAAGCCACAACAACAAAATTCCTACGCCACGTTTGCTTCTCAAAGCTGCTTCTCAAAAATTCTTCGGATAGAAAGGCAGAAGCAGCAACACAACGTACCATTCAGCACGAAAATGCATCTGTATTCTGCTCGCTGTCTTTTTTCCCGAAGACGGTGAACATTTGCGGCATCGCGGCAGGTCTTCTGACTTGCCTCAGCATCGACTCCTTCCCGGTTGCCCAGTGGCTTTTTGTCGACCCTTTTAGGAGGCTTACAGCAGCGGGTACTGTTCCTGATTTTCACAGGATTCCCTTTTCATCCCGCACAAGGCGGGAACCGAAATACCGATGCAAATATAAACCGAATTGAGGGTACATTGTTTATCCTTGGAAATTTTATGTTTTTTCTCTTCACCTGCAATTCTCCAGATGAATTGATTTATTTTGCGCATCCATTTACACATTCGGAACATGAAAAATATTTTTTCGCTCGTAATCACAACATTATTTCTGTCGCTAACCGCTTCGGCACAATACAAACTCATCGAGAAGGTAGAGAAGAAGGGCGATGAAATCGTAATTCCCTACGAGCGCTATCAGCTCGATAACGGGCTTAATATCATTGTCCATACCGACAAATCGGATCCGGTGGTACACGTAGATGTAACGTACCATGTCGGTTCTGCGCGCGAAGAAGCCGGCCGTTCGGGCTTTGCCCAGTTCTTTGAACACATGATGTTTCAGGGATCAGACAACGTGGCCGACGAAGAGCATTTTAAAATCGTAACCGAATCGGGCGGAACCTTAAACGGAACTACTAACCTCGACCGCACGAATTATTTCGAAACAGTACCAGCTAACCAGCTCGAAACCGCACTTTGGCTCGAAGCCGATCGTATGGGCTTTTTGCTTGATGCCGTAACGCAGCAAAAATTTGAAGTACAACGTGCCACGGTAAAGAACGAGCGCGGGCAGAATTACGATAACCGTCCGTATGGTTTGGTGAATGAAAAAACAATTGAAGCTTTGTATCCTGCTGGTCATCCCTATTCTTGGCCAACCATTGGGTATTTGGTAGATTTGGATCGTGTGGGTGTGGAAGATTTGAAGCGCTTCTTTTTACGTTGGTATGGACCAAACAATGCTGTATTGACCGTTGCCGGCGATGTTGATGTGGCTCAGGTACTTAATATGGCGGTAAAATATTTCGGATCAATTCCGCGCGGGCCCGAAGTGGTTGCTGCGCCTAAAATGCCGGCAACGCTGGATGCCGACCGGTATATTTCTTACGAAGACAACATCCGTTTCCCCATGATTCAGATGACCTTTCCTACGGTTCCGGCCGGGCACCCCGACGAAATGCCACTTGACCTTTTGGCAGAAATTATCGGTGGCGACAATACCTCTATTTTGTACAAGGATTTAATCAAGACAAACCTTGCCAATCAGGCACGGGCGTACAATCCGTGCTCAGAGCTTTCCGGAACATTCGTAGTAAACATCCAGGCAACGCAGGATAAAAACCTGGCAGAGATGGAAAAAGCCATTCGCGAGGCCTTTGTTAAGTTTGAAAAGCGAGGAATAACAAACGAAGATTTAATAAAATTCAAAAACACACGCGAGACGCAGACTATTCGTGGTTTGGAGAGTGTTGCCGGTAAGGCTTCCGATCTGGCATCGAACTTTACGTTTTATGGCAATCCCAACCGCATTGGACTAACGCTGGAAATGGCCCGTAAAGTAAGTGCTGCCGATGTAATGCGCGTTTACAATCAATACATCAAAGGAAAGTCTTCGGTTATCTTGAGTGTATATCCGAAAGGCAAACCCGAACTGGTGGCCAAGGCCGATAATTACACGCCTAAAAAATCGTGGGAATTGGGCGGAGCAGAAAGCGATCAATACAAAAACCTAAAATACAATAAGGCAAAAGACACCTTCGACCGCAGCAAGCGTCCAGGCGCCGGGCCTAACCCGCAAGTGAAAGTACCCAATTTCTGGAAAGAGACTTTTACCAACGGCATGAGCCTGATCGGGTCCGAAGATTTCGATTTGCCGGTGTT
>JBKCHQ010000223.1:0-7957 GCA_046302715.1 Bacteroidia bacterium
TCTACCTCAACGGAGCAATTCTTGGGATGCGCCGTGCTGAGATAAAAGCCAAATTTGACGAGATTGTTGAATTTGCAGGAGTTCAGCGCTATATCGACACTCCCGTTAAACGGTATTCGTCGGGTATGTATGTTCGGCTTGCCTTTGCCGTAGCGGCGCACCTCGATCCCGAAATTTTGATTATCGACGAAGTGTTAGCTGTTGGAGATGCCGAATTTCAGGCCAAGTGCCTGGGCAAAATGAAAGATGTGGCCGATAAAGGACGAACCGTATTGTTTGTGAGCCACAATATGGGTGCAGTGGCCGATTTGTGTACGCGGGCTATATTGCTCCAGAACGGCCGATTAACCATGGATGGAATTACCGACGATGTGATTCGCACCTATGTGAAACAAAACATGAATGTGGGGCTAAATGATGCTTCGGCATTGAACGATCCAACCGTTCGCCGTGGTACCGGAGAAGCCCGTTTTGAGGAAATAAAAATGACCAATACGGCCGGCATCGAGAAGAACGAATTTCAAAAAGGCGAAACCGTTTTGTTTAAACAAAAAGTTCGAATTCATGCTGATACGTCGGTCTTATACTCCAATATATCCTTACGTTCGGGCCGAACCCGCGACGTGATTACCTCAACGGGACGCAACCGTGTTGCCGGAGGTCCATTTAAAGCTGGGCAGGAAATCGAGATTGAGTATGCATTTGAAAACCCGGCATTAAGTCCGGGTGTATATGAAACCTATTACTGGTTGGGCGACGAACGGGCTGAAACAGCGCTCGACGTGGTCGATAATCTGTTGGCCCCACTTGTTGTTTCTATTCCGGATGACGTAAATTCTTTGCATATTGCCGGATACTTTGAATTGCCTTTTACTTTTAATTCCAAATCACTTTGAAATACATCAGCAATGGCGCTAAACGATAAACGTATATTAATTACCGGAGGAACGGGATCGCTGGGAAAAAAACTCGTTGAAATCATTTTAAAACGCTATCCCGATGTAAAGCGTCTGGTGATTTTTTCGCGCGATGAACAAAAACAGTTTCAAATGGCGCAGGAATTCCCCGAAAGCCAATTTCCTGCAATTCGATATTTTATCGGAGATGTACGCGATTTTGAACGCCTGAAGCGCGCTTTAACGGGTATAGATTACGTAATTCATGCGGCCGCAATGAAACATGTTCACATTGCCGAATACAATCCGGATGAATGTGTGAAAACAAATGTTGGGGGTGCCGAAAACGTTATCCGCGCCGCGCTCGAAAGCCCTACAGTTTCTAAAGTGGTTGCGCTCAGCACGGATAAAGCATGTGCGCCAATCAATTTATACGGAGCCACCAAACTTACTTCCGATAAGCTTTTTATTGCGGCAAATAATATTAAAGGCAAAAAAGACATACGTTTTTCTGTGGTGCGCTATGGCAATGTTATGGGCTCTAATGGATCGGTAATTCCTTTCTTCCTTAAAAAACGCGCTGATGGGGTTTTACCCATAACCGACAGCAACATGACCCGTTTTAATATTTCACTGGTCGAAGGCGTGGAAATGGTTTTGCATGCACTAGAGAATGCCTGGGGCGGAGAACTTTTTGTTCCGAAAATTCCTTCTTACAGGCTTACCGATCTCGCCAAGGCTATTGCACCCGAATGTAGGCTTGAAATAGTGGGAATTAGGCCAGGAGAAAAAATTCACGAAGAAATGATTACGGCTTCTGATTCATACAACACTTATGATGTGGGGAAGTATTATGTGATTTTACCGCAGGTAACCGAATGGAATAAGGATGATTTTATTGCCGAATTCGAGGCAAAGACCGTCGAAAAAGGATTTAGTTACAGTTCGGGTACCAACGACCGCTGGGAAACCACCGAAAGCTTGCGTGAGCTGATTAAAGAACACGTTGATTTTGAATTTTCGATATGATTGCACCACTAAAAAGCATCAGTTACGGGAAACAACAGATTACTGAAGCCGATTTGGATGCGGTAAAGCAAGTACTACTTAGCGATTACCTTACCCAGGGCTCTACTATTGATGCCTTCGAAGAAGCTTTTGCCGCTTATGTGGGAAGTAAATTTGCCGTGGCGCTCAGCAACGGAACGGCAGCACTTCATTTGTGCGCCATGGCTTTGGGAGTTGGCGCCGGCAGCAGGGTTATTGTACCTTCAATTACATTTGCTGCCTCAGCTAACTGCATTCGGTATTGCGATGGTGATGTCTATTTCTGCGATATTCACCCACACACGTACACAGCCGATTACCATAAAATTGAAGAGCTCATAACATCTAAGCCCAAAGGCTTTTTCAGTGGGATGGTACTTGTCGATTTTGCAGGCTTTGCCGTAAATCTTGAACAGTTTCGAATTCTTGCCGATCGTCATGGGATTTGGATTATTGAAGACGCCTGTCATGCTCCCGGTGGTTATTTTATAGACGGTGCCGGACACAAACAGCTTTGTGGAAATGGGAAATTTGCCGACCTGGCCATTTTTTCGTTTCACCCGGTAAAACATCTTACCACCGGCGAAGGAGGTATGATTACAACTAACAATCGCGAGCTTTATCAGCAGCTCAGAATGTTGCGTACTCATGGAATTACCCGCGAGCCCGATCGATTAACCGAAAATCATGGTGGGTGGTATTACGAAATGCAAACGCTTGGCTACAATTACCGCCTAACCGATTTCCAGGCAGCCTTGGGAATTTCACAGCTAAAACGAGCTGACGCTGGAGTAGAACGCCGGAGAGAGCTTGCTGCTCGCTACACCCGGGCTTTTGAAAATAAAGCCTGGAATCTGGGCAATTCAGGAATTATGGAAGGTCATGCCTACCATTTATACATCCTACAAAGTCCGAAAAGAAAGGAACTTTACGACTTTCTGCGCACAAAACAGATATACGCTCAGGTACATTACATTCCTGTGCACACAATGCCTTATTACAAGCAGTTTGAATCAACTCCCGCTATGCTCGAGGAAGCGGAAAAGTACTACCAAACCTGTTTAAGCCTTCCAATGTACCCTACTCTTTCGAATGAAGAGCAGGATTTTGTAATTGAACAAATATTCCAATTCTATGAGCAATTTGAGTGAACAACAAGAATTCTGGGCAAATCGTTATGCCGCCGACTATATTCGTAAAAACAGCAGTTTTAATCAGAAAACAGGTGTAGAAGGTTGGACTCAAATGCTCAAAAATGCACCAGGCATCGAGAGTATTTTGGAATGCGGCTCGAACATAGGTCGAAACATTGGATTTCTGAACGAACTTCTTCCAAACGCCCGCAAGTCGCTGATAGAAATCAGCAAGCCCGCTTACGAATTCGTAACTCAGCAATATGCTATAGACCAAAGCTTTAATGGTCCCATTGTAGAATCGAATTTTGTACCTGCAAGCTTCGATCTCACGTTTACCTGCGGGGTGCTCATTCACATACACCCCAATGATTTGCTGGCCAATATGCAAAAAATGTATGATTACTCACGTAAGTATATTTTGATTGGCGAGTATTTTAACCGAACTCCCGTGATGCTCGAATATCAAGGTGAAAAGGACAAACTTTTTAAATCAGATTTCGGTAAAACCTTCCTCGAGAACTTCAATGTTCGCTTAATAGACAATGGCTTTTTGTGGGGCCACCTTTACGACTCGGGCGGATTCGACGATATTACTTGGTGGCTATTTGAAAAAGAAAGCAACTGAATATGAATTTTCCGGAGAATTACCGTGCCTTACAAAAAAATAAATTCACTCACGGTGACTTTTCGATCGCACCAATACGTCCCGAACATCGCTTTGAGATAATGCAATGGAGGAATGAGCAAATTTACCACCTTCGGCAAAACAAAGTTTTAACTCCCGACGATCAGGACCAGTACTTTTCGAATGTGGTGCTTCCCTTATTTTCAGCTCACGAACCGGGTCAGTTTTTATACTCCTATTTTTATAAAGGAGTTTTCTGTGGCTATGGCGGTTTAGTGCACATAAACCGGCTAGACAGCTATGCCGAAATTTCGTTTCTAATGAATTCGAAGCTCGAAGCGAGTGAATTTGAAATGCATTGGACAGGCTTTCTCAAATTAATCGAAGAGCTTGCATTTTTTTATTTAAAGCTGAACAAGATTTTCACCTATGCATACGACTTGCGCCCCCGGCTCTATCCTGTTCTATTGGCGCTTGGTTTTTCGCAAGATGCCAGACTGCGTGAACACGTGTGGGTAAACGATCGCCGTGTGGATGTGCTGATTCATTCAAAACTAAATCCCGAATTGTATTTGCTCCCAGCCAATGAAACCCATCTTCAAATTACGTATCAATGGGCTTCGAATGAAGAAGTAAGACGCTTTTCGTTTAATACTGCACCCATCGCATTCGCAGAACACCAAGCATGGTTTACACGCCTTTTGGAACGAACCGACATTGCACTCTATATACTCTATCACAAAGGAGAGCCCGTCGGATCCATACGATTTAATTTTATTGCCCATCAACAGGCAATGATTAGTTACCTTGTTGACCCTCAATATTTTGGGAAAGGACTGGGGACGCGTCTGCTGGAGCTGGGCGAACAAAAACTGAGAACGGAATTTCCGCAAATAAGCCGTATTTTTGGAGAGGTGGTTCCATCAAATATGCCCTCGGTTAAAATTTTTCGTAAACTAGGATATCAGGAAGATACCTCCGAACAAAGCAAGCTTGTATTTTACAAAAATTTGATAACGTGAACATTGGCAACATAAAAATTGGCGAAGGGCATCCGGTCTTTATCATTGCCGAGCTATCGGCAAACCATAACGGAAAGCTTGATCTTGCCATTGAAACCATTCATGCAGCCAAAAGAGCCGGAGCGGATGCTATCAAACTGCAAACTTACACGGCCGATACCATTACTATTGACTCCGATAAACCCGATTTTTTAATTGAGGGAACCATTTGGAATGGGCGCCGCCTGCACGAACTGTATCAGGAGGCTTTTACCCCCTGGGAATGGCATGCCCGTTTGTTTGAAGAAGCCAAATCAGTTGGATTGGCTTGCTTTTCTTCTCCATTCGATTTTTCGGCAGTTGATTTTCTTGAAACACTCAACACCCCTGCCTATAAAATTGCCTCTTTTGAAATTACCGACATTCCACTTATTGAATACGTTGCACGTAAAGGAAAGCCAGTAATCCTATCCACCGGAATTGCCACACTTGCCGATATAGAACTAGCGTTGGATGCATGCAAACGAATGGGGAATCACCAGATTGCGCTGCTTAAATGCACCTCCAGCTATCCGGCCCCCATCGAAGAGGCCAACATGACAATGATAGCCGATTTTAAAGAGCGTTTTGGAGTAGTAAGCGGGTTATCTGACCATACCATGGGGCCAATCGTACCCGTTATTGCCACGTGTTTCGGGGCAAAAATTATTGAGAAGCATTTTATTCTGGATCGCTCCATTGGAGGGCCTGATGCCAGTTTTTCGCTTAACGAAGCCGAGTTTGCCGACATGGTTAAGGCCATTCGCGATACCGAAAAAGCCATTGGAACGGTAGAATACACCCTCACTCCAAAACAGGAGGCAGGAAAAGTATTTTCGCGCTCGCTTTATTTTGTGCGTAATATGCAAAAAGGCGAAAAAATAAGCCACGAAAACGTACGCAGTATTCGTCCGGGTTACGGCCTTCATCCGCGCCATCTTGGCGAAATTATTGGTAGGCAGGTAAACTGTGATATTGAAAAAGGAACTCGGGTAAGCTTTGATTTACTTTCATGAACAGGTGCATAGCGATTATACCAGCTAGGGGCGGAAGCAAGCGAATTCCCGGTAAAAATATTCGGCATTTTGAAGGCTCGCCAATTATCCGCTATTCTATTGACGCGGCCCTGCAGTCAGGCATGTTTCAAGAGGTGATGGTTTCAACAGACGATGATGATATTGCTAAGGTGGCCCGTAGTTTCGGAGCCCTTGTTCCGTTTTTACGTTCAGCACAAAACTCGGGCGATTTTGCAACTACCTCCGAAGTGATATTAGAGGTGCTTGAGCATTATCAAAAGACCGGCAATTCGTTCGATTATGCGTGTTGTATTTACCCTACTGCTCCTTTTGTAAATGCAGAAAAAATTAAAACGGCTTATCGCATGCTGCTCGAGGCAAATGCCAGCACTGTACTTCCGGTTGTAAGGTATACTTACCCTATCTTTAGGGCGCTGAAAATGGAACAAGGGCAGGTTAATTTTTTCTGGCCCGAGCATCGGTCGACACGCTCACAGGATCTTCCAGCTGCTTATCATGATGCAGGACAATTCTATTTCATGAATGTAAACGACTTTTTTGAGCATCGACAAATTATCAACTCAAATACACGAGGGTTTGAAGTTCCCGAAACAGAAGTTCAGGACATCGACAACGAAAGCGATTGGGCAATGGCCGAATTAAAATTTAAAATGATGCAACATGGATAAACTTAAGGCCATTTCGAAAATCCGAAACCTTTATCGCGAAGGCCGTAATCTGATGGAGTTTTTGCGTTCGGGCGAAACGGTTAATGACCCCGAAAGCATTATGATCAGCTATGATTTTCAGGCCGGTTCATATATTCAAAATGCCTCGCAAAACCGCGAGTATTTTGATCGCTATACTCAGATGATCCAAGCTGAATTAGCCATACTAGGAACCTTTTCATCCATTATGGAGGTAGGCGTAGGTGAAGCCACTGTAATGGCGCAGTTGATGCAAAAACTGGATCCTGATAACACCCTTCAGAAGTTTGGTTTCGACATTTCGTGGTCGCGTGTTAGGCATGCCAAGCAATATACCCAAACATTTGGGCAAAACATTTCATTTTTTACAGCAAACCTGTTCGAGATACCCCTCGCCGATAATTCCATCGATATTGTGTATACTTCGCATTCGCTCGAACCTAATGGTGGAAAAGAAAAGGAAGCACTCAGAGAATTGTTTCGGGTAGCTTCAAAATATGTGGTGCTTTTGGAACCGGATTATTCGCGCGCCTCTGCAGAAGCCCAGACTCGGATGGAGCGCCACGGATATGTTAAAAATCTTGCGGCGGCTGCACAGGAAGAAGGAATGGAAGTTTTAGTAGACAAGGCCGCAAGCGTGTATATTAATCCGCTAAATCCCACCGGAATTACAATTCTTCGAAAGCATGGAGCTACGGGCCAAATTCGATTTGTATGTCCCATCACCGGCGAAAGCTTGAAACCCGATTCACAGGCTATGCACAGCGAAGAGGCCGGTCTGCTGTATCCGCTGATTGATGGAATTCCATGCCTCCTATCGGGAAATGCAATTCTAGCCACCCAATATGCAAACTTCAAGCGTTGAATGGTGATACGTTACTGCAAAAAATGCCTCAATGTAAGTACACGTCCGAACATCCGTTTTTCTGATGACGGAATATGCCCGCCCTGTAACTTCTTTGCGGGCGATTATAAACCTGAGGAGGATATTGTTCAGGAAAAGCTGAAAGAAGTTATTTCCTTTGCCCGCAACCACAACCAGTCGGGCTACGACTGTATAATTGGAGTAAGCGGCGGCAAAGACAGCACAAGGCAGGCCTTGTATGTAAAAGAAAAGTTTGGACTAAATCCGCTTTTGGTTTCAATGAACTATCCCCCTGAGCAGATTTCGCTCAACGGGGTAAATAACCTGAGTAATTTAATTGAGCAGGGATTTGATTGCATCAACATCAGCTGCTCGCCCCAAATCTGGCGCAAGGCTATGCGCCATGCGTTTATCCACTTCGGAAACTGGGCCAAGGCCACCGAATATGCGCTATTTGCCAGTGTGCCCCGCGTAGCCGTTGCATACCAAATTCCATTAATCTGGTGGGGAGAAAATGCAGCTGCGGTGCTTGGTGAAATGGGCGTGCTCGGTAAAGACCTAAGCGACGGAAACCGTTTGAAATACTCCAACACCCTTGCGGGTGGCGACTTTAACTGGCTTCTTG
>JBKCHQ010000224.1:0-10347 GCA_046302715.1 Bacteroidia bacterium
ATCGGAGGATATGTCGTTTTTGGAGATGTTTGATGTATTGAACGAAGAACTGGTGCGTACGGGCGACGATCCGATTGCCTTCGATCACGACTGCCGCGAAGGGATTTGCGGGATGTGTTCGATGTACATCAACGGTCGAGCGCACGGGCCATTAACCGGCACTACCACTTGCCAATTGCACATGCGGCATTTCAGCGATGGCGATACCATTTACGTTGAGCCCTGGAGAGCTTCGGCCTTCCCGATTATCAAGGATTTGATGGTGGATCGTTCGGCCTTTGACCGTGTAATTCAGGCCGGTGGATTTATTTCGGTGAACACCGGAAACGCCGTTGATGCGAATTCCTTACCTATACCCAAACCCGATGCCGACAAAGCATTTGATGCAGCGGCTTGCATTGGTTGCGGCGCTTGCGTGGCTACCTGCAAGAATGCTTCGGCCATGTTGTTTGTTTCGGCAAAGGTTTCGCAATTGGCCTTGTTGCCTCAGGGCCAGCCAGAGCGACATATTCGTGTGAAGAAAATGGTGGAGGCCATGGATGCCGAAGGATTTGGAAATTGTACCAATACCGGAGCCTGCGAAGTAGAATGTCCGAAGGAAATTAGTCTGGAAAATATTGCGCGAATGAACAGAGATTATCTGGCGGCGAATATTGCGGATTGATAGTCTAAGAAATCTAAAAGAGAAGCCTGAGGTTTTGAACTCAGGCTTTTGTGTTTAATCGGTTTTTCTTTTATCAACAATCGACATTAAGTAGTGATTCTTCCTTTTAAAGTGCTGCTAACACTACAATATTCAGTTCGACCAAACCAATTATACCGCTTTTTTGCTACCCATCGGTAAACCCTGTTTCTTACACTGCGCGGAACTGCTAAAAACAGGACCAGCCACCTCAAATGCCATTTCATATACTTGCACAAACGCAAGGCCGCATCCGATTCGGTATAGTAAACTCCGTTTGCCAATAATACTAACGAGTCAGGTAGGGGCTGCAACGCACGTAAGCGTTCTGCGGCAAACGAACTTTGGAGGGCCGCAAAGGTTAATATGGAGCTTTTTTCGTGACGCAATACAAACTGAACTGACGCATTACAGAGTCCGCAATAGCCATCAAAAAACAATATTGCTTCGTGTTCGGTTTTGCCGTTCATTTGTCAAAACTACGAATAGATATCGTTCCAAATGATACAGGCCAATTCTGCAGTTGATGCATATTTCAATGCGCTTCCCGAAGAGCGAAAGTCGGCTATGAATGCCTTGCGAAACTGTTTACTGCACTCGCTTCCTGAAGGATTTGCAGAAGAAATGGCCTATAAAATGCCCAGCTATGTGGTGCCGCATTCGCTCTATCCCGCAGGTTACCATTGCGACTTCAAACAGCCACTTCCCTTTATCAGCATTGCTGCGCAGAAGAATTTTATTGCACTGTATCACATGGGAATTTATGCCGATGCGCAATTGCTCGATTGGTTTACAACCGAATATCCCAAACATTCGAAATCGAAGCTCGATATGGGTAAAAGCTGCATCCGCTTTAAAAAACCGGAAGATATTCCCTTCGAACTGCTAGCACAATTGCTGGCCAAAATGACGCCTCAGGATTGGATTGCTTTGTATGAGAAGCAATTTAAATCCCGCTGATAAGGTTACGAAATGAACCCTGAATAACCGAACCTATTTGTTTAATTTGTGGTTTCGTTGCTGAAGAAAACCTTGTAGTAATTGAGGTTTTTCTCATCGTCGAAGCCGCGCTCAATCATGTTACGATTGCCGTGGATGTATATGTGGAAGTTCTTGTCGAGCTTTAGCACACTGCGAAACATGCCCAGATGCTTTTTTACGGCCTGCTGGTTAATGTCGAATGCTTCGGTAATGCTATGATCGTCCTGCGCTTCGATATTGCTTTCGGCAAATTTACGGAACGATTCGGCCACTTCGGGCGCCTGCATTACTTGCTCTGCAAAATCGTTCATCTGGAAACGTTCGTTCTCCTTGAAAAACTTTGAACCGCGGTTTAGCATCGCAATTTGCTCAGAGGGTATTACCTGAAACTCCTCAGGAAGTTGTTCCCGCACAAACTGTTTGGTTAAGTTCATGTATTGCTGCGTAAAGTGGTAGCTGTCCTCCGATGCTTCCAAATCGAGAAATGCATCGGTCCAGTATTGCGCTTCGGCAGCATTGCCGTTGGTTTTATCTACTACCAGCACTTTATAGCCTTCGAGCGAGTCGCAAGAGAATATTAAACATGCCTTATCTACCCGATCCAGTCGATATCCTTTCGATAAAACGGCATCGGATGTAGCCCCTTCCCATTCTACCTGCATAAAATCGTCTTCGGTTTCGGCCTTCAGAATCACAATGGCATCGTGCATTTCATTATGCAGATTTACCTGACTTAATCGGGCAACAAATAAATCGCCCGGTAAAATTTTAGGATGTGTACTTACATCGTAAAGATGCTGGGCAATTTGAGTAGAGGCTTCAACGAGCGAATCCGGATTTTCAAATATCAATTTGCAAGCGTCATAAACGGTATTGCCCGATGGATTGAAATGATAAAATCCTTCGGTTTTAAAGGCATGCATCAAGAACCGTGTAAGCAGTTCGTGGTGTTCTTCGCGAATATCGATAGGCTGAGCTGCCAACTGAAGGGCCTCCTCGTTTGAAGGATTGCCTACAAAATGAATGATGAGCTTTTCCAGTAAAGCTCCCTGATAACTTAACATGGCTGCAAGATAATTTTTTCTTTTGCCTGCGCTGCTTCTGTTGAAAACTAAAACCCGGTATTAGGTAAGGTGTTTCACCATCACAAAATCGTTCATAAAATAGCCATCACCTATATCGAAATCGGCCACACGCTCAATGGTAAAGCCCAGTTTAAAGTAAAAATTAATGGCCGTGTAATTCTGTCGATTTACCTGCAGCCTGATCGTTTTGGCCTGCGGATATTGTGCAATTGCAGCAGTTAATGAAGCTGCGCCTATGCCTTTGCGATGCTTTTCGGGCAATACATACAATTTCTGGAGGTATAATTCATCTGCCTCCTTTTGTTCAAAAGCTATGAATCCTAAGGATTCGTGGTTGTTCTGAATGATAAAAAACGCTTGCGGGCCGTCCGAAATATGCTTTGAAAGTACAGTGTGGTGGTACATTTTTTCAAGCATAAAGTTTACTTGCTCCAAGCCAATGATGGGCGGATAATGCGCATGCCAGATTGTTTGTGCCAAATTCGCAATGGCATCAACATCATCCAGGGTTGCAGGCTTAAGGCTTATGAAAGCGTTCATCGGTTGAAACGGGTATTGAATACAAAGCGCAAATGTTCGAAAATTGTTCGCATGACCTTCATTTTTGAAGGGCCTTTGCGTCGATCCGAAAATACTTTGGTTGGGATTTCTGTAATGTTTAATCGGGATTCTCTGCATTTATAAAGCAATTCTACCTGACAGATAAAGCCTTTTTCTTCGAGGAGTTTCGGGTATTTAGTACTTAATTTTTGTAGGGCTTCGAAGCGATAGCATCTGTAAAATGAGGTGAGTGTTCGGTACGGCAGATTGAGTATGGTTCGCGTGAATGCATTGGCTGCATTCGACAGCAAAAGTCGCATCCAGCCGGTTTGTGTGAATCCGCCCCCCGATAAATACACCGATGCCATAGCTACATCATTTGTGTTAAGCGCATTAATCATGGGTTGTAAACTTGCTGTATCGGCAGTTCCATCGGCTTCGACAGTAATAACCACATCGCCAGTGCTGCCTTGTTTAAGTAAATACTCAAACCCTTTCGCAAATGCCGCACCCGGTCCTCGATTGACGCCATCGCCAAGTATAATAAATGCTGGAAGATTGGTCTCTGACTTGAGCTTTTCTATGAGTTGGTCGTTGCTGCCATCATCAGAAAGCACAAAATAATTTTCACTATCAGGCAGCGCAGCATCGAGGGTGCGGAGCCATTGTGGAAGTACCTCTACTTCGTTGTAAACGGGCATCAGGATCCAGCAAGTTTGTTTGTTGCCCCGAGGCATAGTGGAGTTTCGGTTTTAGCCAAAGAACGCAAATATTTGGGCATTTGCGTGCTATTGCTGAAATTTAAATTTAACTCAGATTACCCAATAGAATTGCACAACTTGCCGCAAGGGCCGAATGAATCCATGATTCGTCGGGATTAACCCAGATGCATCCTGCAGATCTAGCGCCACAAGCATTAGTGTATTGCATTTGTAACGCTTAATCTGGGTTTAAAGCGTATGTTGATGTTCGCCGCAGAGGTGCATTGCGGCCATTGCATGTAGGATTCTTAAAGCCATTTGATTCGTTTTCCTCCTAAAAAAATACGAATACTGCCATCTTTTTGACCCTTCTTATGCCTTCGGTTTTTAGACCGCGAGATTATTACCTCACCAAGAAAAGATAGCCCTTCTGGGTATTAAAATTATCGTAAGGGTCTTTGGTCTTTATCTCGTAAAAATAAACGCCATCCGGAACGGGCTCATCGCTTAATTTATAGGAACCATCCCATCCGTTGCCCAAGTCGTAAGAGGTGTAGACCACATTGCCCCATCGGTTGTAAATGACTATTTCCGACACTTTAATGTCTTCGCCACTAAACGTAAAATAATCGTTTATGCCATCTCCGTTGGGGGTGAAGCTTAAGGGAACGAAAAGCTTGTATCCTGGGTCAACACGAACGTTGATCCAGGTTGAGTCGTAACAGCCGCTGGTGTTGCGTAAAATCTGACCTACTCTGTAATTGCCCGTATCAGGGAAGGTATATTGGATATCGAAGGTAAATACTGTATCGGGCAACGTATTGGGCGAAAGTACTACGTAATAACATTCTGTAGCATTTTGAGCAACACTGTTTATCGTTAATTTAGGATTGTGCAATTGCAATACATCCCCGGGCGAAATATCGAAGCCGGCTTCAGGGCTTGCATTAACGTTAATAAGTCCTGGAATGGAATATTCGTTTTCACAGCCATAAATGCTTTTAACTTTTAATCCCACAGTGTATCTTCCGGGCTCGCCGTATACCTGAATAGGATTTTGAAGCGTGCTGGTATTACCGTTGCCGAAATCCCAATACCACTCCAAGGGATCGGTGTTAGTAGATAAATCGGTGAATTGTACAACAGCGGGCGTACACACCACAGTTTCGGAGGGCACGAAGTTGGCCACGGGCATGGGATGCACAGTAATGGCATCGGTAAATACTTCACTGGCACAACCATCGTCAATAATTTGCAATTTAACCTCAATGGTTCCTGTGGCGTTAAACACCACATCCTGAGGATTGGGGTCGGCAGAAAGGGGCGGAGTAGCGTTGGCTCCAAAATTCCACAAATAGGTAAGTTGGTTAGTATTAAAAATACCATCGCCTTCAAAATCAAAAGAATTTCCCAAGTAGCATTTATCAGCCGGTGGTTCATAAAATGCAATGGGCTGAGGCTTTACCTCCACCATAACCGTGTCGAACGCCTCGCAGCCTCCAATTCGAGATCGTAGTCTGAACTCGTAAAAGGAATTTTCGCCTGCTATATTTGAAACCATAGCCGATGGACGGGCAATATTGGTGAAGTTTAATCCCTCCGGGGGATCCCATTCATACTGATAATTTGGCAAAGGTGGAGTGCCCAGCAACACAGGTACTCCCGAGCAAGTAATTAAATCGGGACCTGCATCAGCCACAATTATTGGTTTATCTTGGAGAAATATGATTTCGGTGCGAATATCAGGGCATCCGCAGAAAGGCTGGTAACTGATAATGATGGTTTCTGTACCCTCGGTATCGTCATCATCTAAAAATGCATTTATGGAAAGGGTTACGGTGGTTTCTCCCGGTTCGATAGTTATAAAGTCGGGCATTTCTTCGTAATCCACATCGGGTATTGCCGTACCACCAATGGTAAACGGAATGGTTACCGGGAAGGGATCGGGATTGGCACGCGTAAACTCCAAAATAACCGGTTCGCAGCTTTCATAAATAACGCCATCTACAACACCTTCGGGATAGGTAGGCTCTAAAACTACCGGCCCGCCGCTGAAGGAATTTGCCGCCAAAAACACGCCTGAGCTTAATGACGGATCGCAGTAATCTGCCAGCATCATTTTAAGGGTGTAAGTTTCGCAAGGAATTAAATTGTCGGCCCGTGCGGTGAGCACATTGGTAAACCCGTTAAACTGCACGCTCATTGCAGCAATAGAAGCGGGGTCATTGGGGTCCACTTGATTATTAAAACTTGCGCTATTAGTGGTAACACAAGGCCCGCCACCTGTTGGGGTACCGCTGTACGTGCCATCATTTACTGTGCTTATGGTAATGGGGTCGCCGCTAGGGGTTAAAGCCAGATTTTGCTGCCCCACAATTCCCGGTCCGCTGATTAAAAAAGCAAAAGCATCATTAAACTGGGTGCATACGTAAGTATTGTACTCGTCGGAGGCAAACACATACTGAAATTCGACCATCGACCCTTGCGTTACAAAATCAAACTGCAGCAATACACCGTCTTCAATACTGCCGCAATCGGGCGGAACGGCTGCAGTAAGTTCGGGTAAGTTATCAAGTCCACCGGTAAAGGAATTGTCAAACTCGTTAGCTCCAAAAACATCGGCAGCAATGCCTGTGGACATTACAATACCCTTGTTAAAACCTAAAATAGTACTATCGGGATTATTTACTTCAAAATATCCAATAGCCTCGGGGTTACCGCCAAACTGCACATTGCTAAAACAGATCGATTCTCCACGAATTAAGCTGTCAATATACACCGCAGGGTTTAAATTGGTGACAAAAACCTGCGCCGACACTTTACCCACTAGAGCAAAAATGCTTAAAAGGATTGAAAATATTAATCGTTGACGCATGTAATAATTTATCAATTGATGTAAGCCAGCATCAAAAATAAAAATATTTTTGAGAAAAGAAACCATCACAATTGCAAATCAAAGAATTAAATATCCTAAAGGATAGTAAAACGGAGTTTATCGTGCTCGCACAAACCGAGCATGGATCTTCTTACCGAAGCTCAAGTAAAGGAATTGCGGAGCATTTGCTGGAGCAATGCAGGGGTATTTCAAGTTCTGTGAGCTATACCGAAAAGGGTAAACCCTATCTCGATAAGCGCTCCGAATTTATTTCAATTAGCCACACGCATCAATGGTTTTGTTTAATGCTTAGCACATCGCACGAGTGCGGTATTGATATAGAACATCATCGCGATGCGCTCCATCGTATTGCCCCAAGATTTCTAAATTCCAGCGAAATGGCGTTTGTTTCCGATTGTAATAACCCGCAAAGCGCCTTGCAGTTTATCTGGGGCGCTAAAGAAGCCGTTTACAAAAGCTGGGGACAACGAGGTTTAGAATTCGCTGCAGATATGATTGTGCGTCCCTTTGAACCCAAAGATTCCTGCACATTTATTACTATGGATTTTAGTTTTAGGCAACATCGAAGAGTCTACCAACTAAGTGCGCAGCAAATCGACGATTTATTTCTGGTTTACACCGATGGCTTCGAGACGCTTATGCCACTTATTTAACCAGCGTTACCCGGTGGTCAATTCTGCGAATTTTAGGGTCTTGCGTGTCGCGCACATACACAACCACCGCATAAACATCCATTTGTGATACCGACTGTTCAAGGGCATTAAATGGGCGTCCGTTCCAACCTTCGTCAATGTCCTTTGAAAGATATACCAGCTCGCCCCAGCGATCGTAAATTTCCATTCTAAACTCATCAATATTTAACCCGTAACATTTAAAAATTTCGTTTTCTCCATCCTCATTGGGAGTGAAGGCATTGGGGAGGTAAAACGTCATTTCTTCTTCCACTTTTAATTGATATTCGGCGTAGTCTTTACATCCAAATGCATTGCTTACCACTTGGGTAATTCTATATTCTCCTGCCGTTAAATAATTATGGGTAAAATCAGGCACGTTTTGGAAATTTCCATCGCCCAGATTATACTCCCAAGAGGTGGCGCCCATGGAGTTATCGGTAATATTTGCCAGAGGATGGGCCGTGCTTAGGGTTTGTGGATTAACGGTAAAGCCCGCTTGTGGAACCGGAAAAACATTGACCAGGGCATGGGCATCGTATCGGGTGCTGCAGCCTTCGGCGCTGGTTACGGTTAAACTCACCGTGTGTTGACCGGGACTTTCGAAGCTGTGTTGCGGATTGAATTGCGAATATTGATTGCCATCGCCCATATCCCATAAGAAAGTAAGCGGACCATTGCCTTGCGATGCATTGCTGAACACCGGCGTTAAAGGCGGGCACCCCTCCAGAATATTGGCCGAAAACTGGGCTTCAGGCATGGCATACACTTCAATCGAATCAACAAATTCGGGACTGCTGCAGCCCCAGGTATTCACGCGCAAACGTACCGGATAAACTCCGGCCTGAGGGTAGGTAATTCCAGATGGACTGGCAAGCGATGATTGTTGCTGTGATGCGAGATTGCCGAAATCCCAGTAAAATATAGCATCAGCGTTATAGTTGCCTGCTGCTCCAAAGCTAAAGCTGTTTGAATTTAGGCATTGCCCATCGGGCACCACAAACGAAACCAAGGGTTGTGGATCTACCAATACATTAACGGTATCGTTTACCGAACAATTTCCTAACGTAGTAACAACCACATAACTCTGCATTTGCAGCTGCCCGCTTGTATTGGTAAGAATTAGTTGAGGATTGGGCAGCGTTTGATCGTTCATGCCGGCTGATGGAAACCACTGGTAGGAATACCCTAGGGTATATGGTCCTCCTAGCGCTACGGTGTCGCCCGGACATCCACCTCTGTCGTCGCCTGCATTGGCCACCGGCGAAGGATTTACGCTTAATTCTACCTGACTTTCGGGCGCTGCACAGCCCCACTGACTGATGTTAAGCGTTATGACCTTTGGTCCGGGCACCTGCCATTGTACCGAATAAGGTCCTGCACCCGAACCCGATATTACGGTAGCTCCATCAAAATTCCAGTCGAAATCAGCTATTGGAAGGGCCGTTCCTGTAAATGCTATAGTGGAACTGAGGCCTTCGCACACCAGAGGTGAAGCCGTGAAATTGGATACAGGGTATGGTATTACTTCGACCTGGTCGTTTTCGGGGGGCGACATACAACCGTTCTCCATTACTTGCAACCCCACGTTCTTAATGCCCGGTGTATTCCACAAAACCTCAATGGATCCGGCTCCGCTGCCCGATAATATAATTCCGCCATCCACACTCCACGAATAATTGCCATTAACACTGGCCTGTCCTGTATAACTCAATGTAACCGGCACACCTACACATACACGCTCATTAACAATAAATGGCGCATCGGGTATAGGAAACACATCAATAGTGTGGCTTATCGAAGGTGTGGTACAGCCTGCCTGCGTGAGATAGAGGGTGACGGTTTTCGATCCCAAGGTATTCCATTGTAAAACATAAGGTCCGTTTCCGTTTCCTGAAACCACGTTAGCATCGTCAAAATCCCAGGTGTATTGTGCACTGGCAAACGCATCGCCCGTATATACCACCTCCGAAGTGCCGCCTATACATACCGGGCCACTTAACGTAAAGGTGGCTGTTGGTATGGGATTAACCTGTACAATCTCAAGTTCTTCAATAGAGGTGCATCCGTTTTCGGTTACCTGAAGCGAAATGGTTTTTGCACCCGGAGTTTCCCACGATACCTGGATGGGTCCGGCACCGCTGCCTGATGCTACATTGCCGTTGTCAAAATCCCAAATAAACTGGGCATTAGCTTGTGCATTACCGGCATAGGCAATGGAGGTGTTTTCGAAGGCACAAACAGGCGACTGTGCCGTAAAATAACCGGTTGGGATGGGCCTCACATTCACCTCTTGTTGGTGCGGAAGTGATACACAACCATTCTCTTCGACTTGTAAAATAATGGTTTTAATGCCCGGTGTAGCCCATTGCGCTTCCAGCGGCCCGGCGTTGGTTCCGCTTACTATGGCGCCACCATTTAAACTCCACGAAAACGTGGCGTTTGCACTTGCAGACCCGGTGTAAGTAAGGGTTGATGTTTCATTTAAGCAAATGGGAGTTTCGACGGTAAACACTGCAGTGGGCGTGGGATTAACCACTATAGTTTGTTGAAGTGGTAATGAAGGGCAACCCTGCGGAGAGGTGAGTGTTAAAGTTACTGTTTTGGTTCCGGCATTTTGCCAGTACACTTCGTAGGGTCCGGCCTGCATGCCCGAAAGTACCTGCCCGCCGTTAAAATCCCAGGTGAATTGCATGCCTGCAGTTGAATTTCCGCTGGCATAAACAGTAGATGCTTCGCCCACGCAAACCGGCGACTCTACCGTAAATTGTGGCTGAGGAATGGGTAAAAC
>JBKCHQ010000225.1:0-16250 GCA_046302715.1 Bacteroidia bacterium
GCTTTGGCGTGCATTCGGCCATGCCTGTAAAACTGGCAAAGCGCCTTTGTCCTGATGCATTAATCATTGGCGGCGATATGGAGCTCTACAGCCGTTATTCTAAACTTGTAACCGACATCATTGCCGAACAAGCTCCACTCTATGAAAAGGCCTCGATTGATGAATTTTATCTGGATGTGTCGGGGATGGATCGGTTTTTCGGCATTTGGAAGTGGATGCAGGAGCTCAAGCAGCGAGTGGTACGCGAAAGCGGATTGCCTATAACCTTTGCGTTATCGAGTAACAAAACCGTTTCGAAAATTGGAACTGGCGAGGCCAAACCCGACGGACAATTGCAGATTCCGGCAGGGGAGGAGAAGCCTTTTCTGTCGCCGCTGCCCGTGAACCGCATTCCTATGATTGGCGATAAAACTTATACCACGCTCTGCAGCATGGGCATCCGCAAAATAGCTACGCTGCAGGAAATGCCGCCCCAGGCCATGGAGCGGGTTATGGGCCAGCACGGTTTGCTCATCTGGAAAAAGGCAAACGGCATCGACGATTCGCCGGTGCAGCCCTACCGCGAACAGAAATCCATCTCGACCGAACATACCTTCGAAACCGATACCATTGATGTAAAAATGATACGCACCTTATTAGTGGCTATGGTGGAGAAGTTGGCGTATAAACTTCGTAAATCGAACCGCCTTACGGGCTGCGTAACCGTAAAAATTCGCTATTCCGATTTTGATACGGTAAGCAAGCAGATGCATATTGCCTATACGGCCAACGATACTGTTCTCATGGAACATGTGCGTCATGTATTCGATCAGCTCTACCGACGCAGAGTGCTGATTCGGCTGGTGGGCGTACGCTTGAGTGCCTTGGTGCGTGGTTCGTATCAAATAAGCCTGTTCGAAGACACGCCTGCCATGATTAGCCTCTATCAGGCCATGGACCGCATCCGCAACCGCTATGGAAGCACTGCCGTACAACGCGCCATAACACTGGGCGCGGCGTTTCGGGAGTATGGTTAGTCGAATGCGTCCATCCGAAAAACCATGCTCACTATTTTTTACTTAAGGCTGCGTGCAAGGGCCCAGAAGGAGAATGAAGCCTTCAAAATGGCCTGGATCGATGCTTCTGTAGTTTTAAATATTGTATTCACATTCATCAAGACATAAATCGGATGGCAGCCTTGCGCTATGAGTTCGCTGATATAGATATAACTCAGCACATACTTTTTGGTGAATAAATGAGGCGATAGATTATTTACCCGACAGAATTCATCAATGATTTCTAGTGTTGCATCGTCATAGCCCTTGTCTGCCATGAAAAATCCTAGCTCCCTTCCAATCGCCAAAGAAACCTTTGTAAGTATCTCATACATCTGTTTTTCAGCCTGATTTCTTTCGTCGTCTGATATATTTTCAAACATGGCGCATGCCTCAATGGCTTCATCGCTATCATCTTCTAAGAAAACCATCTCTTCTGGAGGAGCAATAGCCTTGAGGAATAGTTTAGCCAACGTATCCATTTCTTCCAAACGTAATCTCTGCGTGGTGGGTTTGCCGCTAAACGATTTAATTCGCTTCATAATTTCTTCGCATGCTCCATCATTGTATAACGATTCAGAATTTTTTTCTGCATTTCGTGAAGCCCCCGTATCTTCTTTAACACGTGTTTTTTGAACATTCCCTGTAATATGAATAGAAATATCGCCACGGTTGTTTGTGCTATATGGCAAATTACGGATGTCTATTCGTGGCTTTTCAGTAGCATGTTTTACGAACGTAACTTCTACTTCTTTTTCGTTTTTCTGCGGTTTTTTTGGCAAAGCCTGCTTTGCTTTTGTTCCCTTCTTTTGAGGTGTGTTCATGGTATACTTGTTTTAAAGGTTACGCAACAAGCAACGCAAACGAGTTTTGAACGATGCGGTGCACATCGAGACAAACAGCGGCTAAAAGGGAGGCTATCGTTTATTTTGGCGCCCGGCCCTCATCGTTTTACCACCGCGGCCCGTCGGCTCGGTTGGTTCCACCCGCAGTGGATCTTGATGATGTTGCAAATCTATATAAAGTATTTTACCTGCAACGCATTTGTAAAAAAAAATAAAAAATATTTTTCGGGGCGAGTTTTCGTACATTTTGGAGTAGTGTGTCTCGGGGGTACAGCCCAGATAGCGTACATTATTTTATAGTTTTAAGTGCGCTCATTTTCAAATGAGCTGCGCATATTTGGGGGACATAGGTATTCTGTTAGCTTTAACGAATCCCAATCGTGGTGTTAGTTTTAGGTGGCCGAGTTAAGATAATCAAAACAACCATTCTCACTATCTATTTGTTAAGTAATGCATTATTATTATTAATTGTTTTTTCTTAAAGGTGTATATTTGACACTTTAATAGGCTCGCCATTCTATGAAACATTCTTTGATCAAAACTACCATTTCCCTACTTCTCATTGTTTTCGCTCAATTAGCCTCAGCGCAGATTTTTGAGCCTGAAGGACTCAATATTCCCGGAACTTGGAATTCATTTGTCAATCCACCTTTGAGCGACTCACCTTTTGGCAGTGGCACCCAGGTTAATAATGGAGGGGTTCAACTCATTAATGCGGGTACGCGTCGTTGGCAAGCAGGATTTTATTGCTCTAATGCCCCCGGCAGCGTTAGTTCGGGAGTAAAGTCGTTTTTATTTACCAGCGGGCCTGTCAATAATGCATATGCTAATAAATGGAGCGGTACAGCCGTTCAGGTAAATACCCTTCAAAACTATGTTTTTAATAATCTGGCACTGCCCGATAATTCTGTTACACTAGACTCAAACTTCTGGTATACCATAAATTGGCGCGATGCAGGCTACCAATCCACATCAGCCATCTTTATGAAAACAGAAAATGAACCCATAACGCCTGATTCTTTGCATTTTACCGCCGCATCAGGTTATGCCGCTCAGAATACCGCTGTTGGAGTTACTGTTTTTCTTCCGCAACTGCCATCGCCTGAAGAGCGCTTTTTTATCCGCTATACTACCGATGGATTTGGCGCTTCGCAAATTGTTCCGCTTACTGGATTCGATTCTATTCTTACCGCAACTATTCCGGGACAATTACCCGGCGCTGAGGTTAACTTTTACGTGTTTTCTTCAACTATTGTAAACCCAACGGCTAACTTCGATATGGTAAGTTTAAGAATACTTAACAACGATGGCCTCAATTATCGGTATTCGGTGCTCGATACTAATGCCTTGGTAAATTTAGGACCCGATTTTGAACTTTGCTCGGGTACTGGTCCATGGGATTTAGCCGTCAATCAGACCTATGAGTCCTATTTATGGTCCACCGGAAGCACCGACAGCAGCATCACCGTTAGCCAAGCGGGAACGTATTGGGTCGAGGTGGCACTTGCCGGATTTGTAGATCGCGATACCATTACCTTCGGTTTGTTGCCGCAACCTGATGTTGATTTGGGCGGCGACACTGTAGTATGCAGTGGCAGCACTCTCCTGCTGGAATCTGGCTTTAGTTTCGGTCCATCGTCGGGCGTCATCACAATTATTTACGATGCTACACAGGGGCAAACTCAATTAGCCGATTTAGATACCTTAAACGATGGTGTTTACATGCACGCTGGCTATGAAGCCGTACCTTTTGGCGGTGCTGTTAACTGGGTTGGCAACTGGGGGCAGGATGATGGAGTAGGGGCGATGACCTATCTCGGAAATAACCTATGGTCCATCACCTTCAATATTTTCGAATATTTTGCCATACCGGGAAATGCGTCTGTGAGCGGCTTGTTTTTGGTGTTTCGTAACAGCGATGGCTCGCTCACTGGTAAAGATGATTTCGGGAATGATATTTTTATTAATCTGCAACAAGGCGGTGCAACAAGTGTATTTGACGGCATTTCGGCCGATGTGGAATATAGTCCAATATCTTCGATAATATGGTCGGACGGAAGCGAAAATTCGAGCCTCGAGGTGAGTCAGAGCGGTACTTACAGCGTTACGATAACTACCAATGCTGGTTGCGAGGCCATTGACTCCATATCGGTTCAGTTTTTAACAGTACCTGCATTACAAGTCAGCAACGATACAGTTCTTTGCAGTAATTCGTTTTCACTTCAGCTCCAGGCAAACGGTAATTTTGAGACATATCAATGGAGCAACGGTTCCACTGCTTCTTCTATTTTAGTAAGTCAAGGGGGCGATTACGTAGTAACAGCTACTGCTCAAAATTCGTGTATTAAAACCGACACTGTTAGTGTAACAGTGGCTCCCTTATTGGTTAACAGTGCTCTTTTACCTTCCTATTTATTGTGTGGAAGTGGTTCTGTAGTGCTTTCTCCCGGTGTTTCGCTTTCGCCTCAGGGCGATTCGCTTACCATTACATACGATGCCACTCAAGGACAAACTCAGTTGGTTGATGCGCCCAGCATTTACATGCACTCTACATTCGAATACGCTCCGTTTACTGGCGGTGTAGAACCTTGGGTTGGTAATTGGGGGCAAGACGATGGCATCGGACAAATGATCCAAATTGGCGATAACTTGTGGAGCATCACCATCAATATATATGATTATTACGCTATTCCAGTGGATTCCTTGGTTAATGGTTTATTCATAGTATTTAGAAATGCCGATGGAACCTTAACTGGGAAGGACGATAGCGGCAATGATATTTTTCTGAATTTGAATGGTCCTTTTCCTGGCTCAACTTTTAACGGAATTACGGCAACGCTAAATAGTAGTCCGGTAAGCGCTATACTATGGTCAAACGGTTCCAGTACGTCTGAAATTTTGGTATCGCAGGGTGGAACATATACCGTTAGTTTTATTGATGATAACGGTTGCGTTGTGTCAGACACCACTCAAGTTAATCAGGCGCAGGGGGCAGAGATTAATCTGGGCGCTGATCGAATTTTGTGTAATGGCGAAAGTGCTACGCTTAATGCAGGTTCGGGCTTTGCTCAATATACTTGGAATACTGGCGCAACACAGAGTAGCATTCAAGTAAATACAAATGGTGTTTACGGACTAACAGCGGTGAGTTCCGAAGGATGTACGGCATCCGATTCGGTAAACGTACAGGTGATTAATGCTCCTGTAGCACAGTTTTCGTATGCGGCTTCAAACGGATTGCTAGTCTCGTTTATTGATCAGAGCACCGGTCCTGCAGCATATGCTTGGGATTTTGAGTCGGATGGAATTGTTGATTTAACCTTGCCTGGAAATCAACAGCATGAATTCGATTCGGCAGGAGTGTATACCGTGCGTTTAGTGGTTTCGAATCTTTGTGGCTCCGACACGCTGGAAGCTATTGTTGATTTGAGCAGTGCCATAGGGTTTGAAACACATTCCAATAAAATGCTGCGCATGTGGCCCAATCCGGCCAGTGATTATATCAATATAGCGTTAAACAGATCTGTTAACACGACATGTAGAATTTGGGATATTTCAGGAAGATTGGTAAGAGAATATTTGTGGGATGGAGAACCTCAGAAATTAGATGTCTCTTCAATACATCCAGGTGTTTATGCCATTGAGATAGTTAGTGGCGATGGATCAATCGTTAAGAAAATTATCATCCAATAACCATACGCATATCCTTCTTTTTAAAGCAATTAAATTACTTTGGTTTAAAATAAAAAGGATAAATTAAGATTAAATATTCACATCGCTGAAGTTGTTTTCAACGCCGTAACGAATCATTCCTCTAAAGGTATGTGCATCTATTTCGGGAATAGGCAAAATAGAACTTAGCAGCTGGGTGTCGTATTCGTTTTTAGGCGCATTTAAATACGGACTGAGGTGTTTACCTATTTTTTCAAAATATAAGCGCTCGGTAAAGTTTTGATATTCCTTAAACTCTTCAAGCGGTACCAAGTTAAAATTGGGATGGCCTGCTTCTTCCATAATTATTTTTATACCACCCGCAATATCATAGCTTTTATTATGGGCAATGTTAAGTTGAATGATATCATTTCTTTGGAATGTATTTACGATCACTTTAGCCACATAATCAACCGGTATGATGTTTAATCCGGTATCGAAGGTTATAGGGATGCGAACATTTTCATTTTTTTTCGACTTGGAATAAAAATGAAAAAATTTGCCAAGCAGGTAAAAGCCCATATATTTTAGTACATGGAATCGATTTTCTTCCCCCATCAATTTACCACCAATTACACTGGGCCGAAGTATTTGATATGGTATTCCTTTCTCGTTACAGAATTGAGCTACATATTTTTCCGACTCAAATTTGGCATTTTCATATGCATTTCTAAAATCGGGTTTGAAGTCTAAATTTGCAAAATCATTAGCGATAAGTCCTGCTCTGACACCCGAGCAATATGCCGTACTTACATAAATAAATTTTTTGATGTACGGCCCAAAAGTGTTCAAAAAACTTTCGGTAACCTTTTTATTTTCATTGTAAATTGAATCGTAATGTTGGGCATCTGTTGATAAGTTTACAAATCCGGCTGAATGAATAAAATAAGCATCTCCAAGTAAGCGCGAAAGCGTGTTCGGGTCTGTAATGTTTTGACTATCTATGATTTCTATAAATTTATTTATGCCATCTAAACCAATTTCGCCAATTTTTTTTGGAACAAATGAAGACGTTAATAATGTCGCAATACGTTCTGCGGCAGTAACTTTTGAGTTACCTCTCGTAATCAGGAATAGCTTACCATCAATACCATTATCAATAAAATGAAGAAGAACTTCAAAAATTATTTCTGAGCCAAGAACACCCGTACCTCCAGAGAGAATTATTTTCATTGCGTAAAAATAGTAAAGGTTGGGTAGGTGATATACACTGTTTAAAAGAATATCACTCTTTTTTAAACTGCATAGATTTTAATTGCAAGGCGCAAACCCAACATCAAAAATCAAAATTAAACTGCTCCGTTCTAATCTTTTCATAGGCAACCTGGTCGAATTCGAATAAGCTGGCACGCTTATGCGGCACACCTTTTTGCTTTTCCTCCAACTGTTTAATAAAGCCTTTATTTAGTATTTTACGTCTGAAATTGCGCTTGTCTAGTTCTGTCCCCAAAATGGTTTCATAAACTTTTTGCAGTTGACCTAAGGTGAATTTCTCAGGCAACAATTCAAATCCAATAGGCTCAACGCGAAGTTTATTTTTTAAACTGCTTAATGCCTTATTTAAAATCAGATTGTGGTCAAATGCAAGTTCGGGAACTTCAGATACCCTGCACCAAAATGCCTTTCGTGCAAACGAAGAAGCCGATGGTTGGTAATCGCCAATTTTAACTAAGGAGTAATAGGCAACGGTTATCACCCTTGCTGTGGGCACTTCGCGTATCGAATTCAGCCATTGCGCATCCGATGAGTTTTTTACACGGTTGGGGTCTCCAAATGCATAAAATTGCTCCAGAAATAGATTTTTTAAAGAGGTTAATTCCGATAAAATTCGTTTTGCCGATGAATCGAGGTCCTCATTGTCATCTACTAAATTTCCGGGTAATGAATAGAGTCTCGATTTATTATCGTTGGGATCTATATTGCGCTCAATTAGCAGAACTTTTAGTTCATCGGCATCAAATCCAAATATTACACAGTCAACCGATACGTGCGGATTGAGTTGGGTAAGGGCAGTTTGTGCTGCAGACATATGAAGTGCTGTAGTTTTGAAAAGGTGCCGCAAATTTAAGGCATAGTACTTCTAATACAAAACTTAATTAAAGACCAACCAGGTGCCCACCAAATGCAGCGATTTGCCATCAAGACGCACCCAATACAAGGCTTTTGGCAATTTGTTTAAGCTTAAAAACGAATTGCTTTCCCCTATATTTAATGTACGCGAATACACCACTCTTCCCTGGGCATCCATTATGGTTAAAAGTACATCACTATCCAACCTAGGCAAGAAAATTCCTTCAGTGTTAAATCGTAATGGTGCAGAAGGAAGTTCATCGGTACCAACACTGTTTAATTCCAATGCATTTGAAAATTCAGACGTGCAACCATTTAGGTCAGTATGTTGCACGGTAAAGGTGCCAAGGCCAGTCAATGCTAAATTGTTTTCAGTTGATCCGAGAATTACTTCGTTGTTTAAATACCACGTGTAGGTACCCGGTGCCCCATTCGTTACTATGATAAAACTCCCGTTTAACTCAATAATCGGAGCATCGGGCAGAGTGTTAACGTTAATTTGGATAGAATCTGTAGCTGTGCATCCAAACTCATTGGTAACGATTAGTGTGTACAATGTAGTTTCGGTAGGACTTGCCAATGGTTGAGATATGCTGTCTGAGTCTAAGCCCGAGGCCGGCGTCCATAGGTAGCTACCGCTAGGATCGCTTATATTACCCAGATTAACAGCTTCACCCACACAGATGCTTGCATCAGTTCCGGCATCTGCCAATGGTGCTACTGCTGGCTCGATGATGCGTTGCGCTTGAACCAAAGTTGGATTGGCGCAACTCAGACTGCTTTGTACATTCAATAAAATGTTTATTGGTGAAGCTTGCAAAGCAAGGCTTATTTGGTCTGTATTTCCCGACTCACTTCCGTTCACCGTCCATTGAAAGGTTCCGCCATAGCCTAATCCACTAGCAGATGCGATAAGATTGATCGTTTCACCGCTGCAATAAAGGGCATTGTCTGCATCCTGAATGGATACTGCAGGGGCAATTGTATTTTTTATTCTAATGGGATAACCATTATCAGGACCCGTTAAGGACGGATTGTCGCAAATAACACGTATTCGATATCCGTTGCCATTTGCACCTGGCGGAAGCGTGCAGGTGATAATTCCCGATGGATCTGTAGCAGGTAGGCTAAGTGTATAACTGCCAATATTTTGTGGAGCAGCAAAACTACCTGATGCATCGCTTAGTTGCGCCGTAAAAATGTGGTTCGATAGTAGAAGTCCTTCGGCTGCATATCCAACAAAAATGCGGCTTCCTGAACAAAAAATGCTGTCCTGCAGGTACGTTTCTATGATGCCTTCAGGTTTAAAGGTGTGCAACACTCTGCTTATTCCACCTGTGCAATACCCATAATTGTTATCCGTTATGCAAATGGCGTCAATGCCTCCGTTGTTGGCCAAACAGGCCGTTGAAAGTGTACCGATTACCGAGCCTCCGTTCAACGTTATCGACTGGCTATTGCTCATGGCAAAATACCCCACAGAATCGGTTTGCCAATCCATTTCCTCAATTCCGGCATTGATGGTTATTGCCGGATAAATTGGATTCCAAATTCCTGCTCCATCCAATGTTTTATAAAGCTTCCCAAACGTTCCTCCAACGTATGCAATGTCTTGATCTATTAGCCAAATGTCATTAAATGAAGTGTTCACATCTATACCCGTATTGCGCAAATTCCAACTCAATCCGCCATTGGTAGTTTTGTATACTTTGTTGTCTCCCGCCACCATTCCATAGTTACGGGTTATAAAGTGAACGCCTCTAAAAAGTGTGGTAGTTCCGGGAACTGTAACTGAGGTCCAATTTATCCCTCCGTTTAATGTTTTGTATACTTTGCCGTTGGCCCCACACACATAGGCGCAAAGGCTATCAACAGCCACAATGTCATATAATGTTTCTTGCGCTCCGGTTGAAATTTCCTGCCAATTGAGGCCGCCATCGGTTGAACGCAATACGGTACCGCTATCGGCACTTGCCAAAATGAGACTTTCGGTCAAATATTTTATTCCCGAAATGTATAAACCGCCTGTATAATTTGAGCGCATCATGTTTAGGGCTCCGTTTTGGGTTCGGTAAATCTCACCGTTCAATCCGGCCATTACTCCATTTCTGGAATCAATAAAATCCATTCCTTCCATGGTAGTTGCTAATCCGCTGGTTTGATTGGTCCAGGTTAGGCCTCCATCATGTGTTATTGAAATCCGGCCATTTCCGCCGGCCAAATACCCCCGATTGGTATTGAGGAAATAGGCTACGATAAACGAAGTTGATGTGGCAGAAACTGTTTGACTGCTCCATGTTTGGCCGCCATCATGGGTCCAAAGCAAGGTGTTGGGATCGGCGGTTGCATAACCGTTTAACGCATCTAAAAAATTAAATCGGTGTAAAATTGTTGCTGGATTAACGTCCCAACTTTGCCAACTGGCACCACCATCTGTAGTGCGAAATATTTTATTGGGACTCAGCGCAAACCCAATATTGGCATCGGCAAACCAAATTTGTTTGATGTAGTCGGTTCCCGAAAAAATACTCGTCCAGCTGCTGCCACCGTTGGTGGTTTTACGGATAACTCCGTTGGGTCCAGCAATAAAACCTGTTGATGGATTTAAAAAGAATACATCAAATAAAGTTCCCGTTACTCCCGAACTTATGGTACTCCATGATGCTCCTCCATTGGTAGATTTTCTCAAAATTCCGTTTGGGCCTACCACATAACCCGTTTGCGATGCGGGAGCAAAATGAACAGCGTTAAGTCCTGCGCCCACGCCCGTGGTTAGGGTAGTCCAGCTTTGCCCTCCATCGGTTGTCTTTATTACAGTGCTGCTTGCGCCAACGGCATATACAGTAAATTTATCTTGAACGTGTAGTCGGTTCATGGCAGCATTTGAGCCGGTGTTCATTCGTAACCAGTTTTTACCTCCATCAATGGTGCGAATGATACTCCCCGACCCCGTACACGAACCTACACCGGCAGCTGATCCTGTAGCAAAACCAGTGAGTGCATCGGCAAATACAATATCGTTCACATCACCATTATACGGGCTTGCATTGCGCCACTGGCCCGAAGCGATACCAGCAGATAAAAGCAATAAAAGTGAAAGTATCGAATGCTTCATGCGTAATATTTCAGTTAAGTTCAACCTATACAAAGACAAGCAATACCAATAGAAAATACCATTAGGTCCCCAAGTGCTGTTGCTTAACTGTCCGCTTAAAAGCGAGATATTAGAGCTGACCGTCTAATTTGGCCGCTAAAACATTTTTTGGAACGGCTCCTACTTGTTTATCCACTACTTGGCCGTTCTTAAAGAATAGTAAAGTAGGAATGTTGCGGATGCCAAACTGCATCGAGATGTTTGGATTGCTGTCCACATCCACTTTGCCTACTACAGCCTTGCCTTCGTAATCGCGAGCCAGCTCTTCAACAACAGGCCCAACTACTCGGCAGGGGCCACACCATTCGGCCCAAAAGTCAATTAGTACAGGTTTTTCTGATTTCAATACCAGCTCTTCAAAATTAGCATCAGTGATGGTTAGTGCCATAATTATTCTTTTTTTTTGATTGAGGCAAATATACAGCCAAGCCGTATTTTATGCCAAAAATTCTGCAAAGGGTATGGTTAAATTATATCTCTGCTGCATAATAAAAAATAAACTTGCTGATTATCAGTTTTTAAAATTAGTTTTACCATCTGTCATGAACTTTTATTTTTAGGTGACATAAAGGCCCAATGTGATTTAAAGCCATGAGAATATTTGTTGTAATCGTTTTTCTCCTGCCCTTAGGCCTTTGGGCACAACCAGTCAAATCAAAATCGGCAGGTGTTGTGCCACAGCCTGCTATGCACGAGTCCGATAATGCACCATCGCTTTTTAATGAGACAGTATCGCTGAAGTCTGAAACTTCTTCGGGTGCCTATTGGCTCGAACGGTATACACAAAAACGAAACGAATTTTTATCGGGCGACGGTTTCATCAGTGCTTCCGAAACCAGCAGCCTTAACTCTATTGTAAATCAGGCGGCTCAACAGTGCAGCGGTAGTTTTGAACATTACTATATGTTATGCCGGCAGGCACGCAATACTGCACTGGCATCACAATATTTGAAAAATGCCATACAGGCAGGCGGCATTAATTTGCTGATCCATGCAGAAGAGGCATGGATTGCCGAACGCATGGGCGATAAAAAGGCCCTTAATACCGCACTGTCTGCGTATCAAAATAAAGGGGGGATAAGTCCTGCACAACTCCAATGCGCAAAATGGACAATGGATGTAGTGCCCAATGATGCTTTAATAATCACACATGGCGAATTTGATACATACGGGCTTTGGTTTGCCGGTAATGCGCAGCGGCATGTGGTGTCGCTATCAATGATTGAGGATCGCACCTGGTTGAAAAATAAAATTTCGGCCTGGGATAGAAGCCTTGTCATTCCTCCTTCGGCAAACTCATCGGTTACAGTTTTGGCTTATATTTTAACGCATGCCTCAAAACCGGTGTACCTCTCGCTGGGCATCCGTCCTGAGCTTTTGCAAAGCTATAGCGCCAATCTATTTCCTATAGGTCCGGTGGCATTATATGGTGGCCCTAATACCGATCTTTTTAATGCCAGGCGCAGCTTATATCTATCGAGCGATTTTAAACGGAAACTAAACACTATAAATGCAGGTGATGCTTACGCTGCGGCGCTCTCTAATTTATTACCGGGAGCACTCGCTTTAAAAAAGGAGTCGAGCCGCTTGAGCAAAGTTGATATTGCATCAATTGAACAGCTAATTAGGCAAATTTCGCTAATCAGCGGTAAACGAGTACCCAATGATTGATGCGTTTTTAAACCATACCGATGAGCAGCTCATGGCATTAATTCGCGAACGGAACCGCGAAGCATTTGCCGTTTTGTATGACCGTTACAGCGCACGTTTGATGGGATATTTTATGAAAATGCTTGCTAATAATCGGGAGCTCTGCGAGGATCTTCTACAAGAGCTGTTTTTAAAAATTGCACGTCAACCCGAACTCTTTGATACCGATCGAATTTTTCGCCCTTGGGTGTATACTATCGCCCAAAACTTATGCAAAATGGAATACCGTAAAAAAAGTACACGTGGGGTTGCAGTGGCACTCGATGTCACACATGAATTAACCGATAGCGGACGTAGCCAGAGCGATACGCTCGACCGAAAAGAATTTATGACACGTTTGCGTGAGGTATTACTCGACATTGGCGAACCGCATAAAAGCACATTTGTAATGCGCTATTTCGAAGAATTATCGCTTAAAGAAATCAGTGATATTCATCATTGCAGCGAAGGCACAGTAAAAAGTCGCTTGTTTTACACCATTCGAAAAATTGCTGCCCGTTTACCTCAATTCAAACATTTAGTAGCATCATGAGTCAGCAGCCCCATAATGACGAGAAGTTTGAAGCGTTAATTCTTCAACACCCTTTTGCTGAATTAAGTCAAGAGCAAAAATCTGATTTGGGCATCAGCGATATGAGCGCCGAAGAGTATGAAGCCATTCGAAGCGTTATTCGCGAATTACATGCACTGGAAAACGATGCCGTTGCCCCATCGCCTGAATTAAAAGAAAACCTTTTGAAGGCATTTGATGAGCCAACTGCCACAGGGAAACGAGGCACTATTTTATTGTGGGCATCAATACTGGCCGGTGTTGCAGCTGTTTTTATGGTGGTGCTATTTGTGCTGCCTCGTTTAAATCCAGCAGAAGACCTAGCAGCTCAAAAGGAGAATGCAATGGGTAAGAGTTCTGAGTCATCTGCCGAAACATTTTCTACTAAGGAAGGATCTAATCCAGTTGAAGATAATGTATCCGAACCTAAAGGTCAATCGCCCCTTTTGGCCAACAACAATACCGTTAGTGAGGATGAGGCAGTATTGAACGAAACACAAGTTTTAGAAAATGATTTCCCTGTAGAGCCGCCTGCAGAAGTGAAGCTTGAGTTTGAAAAAAGTGCAGCCGGAGCCACTGCTACCGAGGATATGGAAATGTCTGATGCGCCTTCAAAAAGACAGAATTCGGAGGTAAAAGCTACGAAGAAAAGCACGTCTGTTGCCGGATCATTGGGCGGTTTGGGCATGGATCTTTTAACTACAATTTATTGATGTTTATTAAAGCAATAAATCCCTTTCGAATAGCCTGAAATTACGGATCAAAAAAGATTCAAGGCATTCACACCACATAGGTGATTTTGATTCAAGCACCGCCTGCAATTCGCAATTATACATTTCGATTGCCTACCTTTGAAGCATGGATCCTGTAATCATTGCCCCCTCAATTTTATCTGCCGATTTTGGGAATCTGCAGCGCGATATCGAATGGATTAACGCCAGCCAGGCCGACTGGTTTCATGTAGATGTGATGGACGGTGTTTTTGTGCCGAATATCTCATTTGGGTTTCCCATCATGCAGCATTTGAAGAAATGGGCAATCAAACCACTCGACGTACACCTTATGATTGTGCAGCCCGAACGTTATCTGGTAGAGTTTTCAAAGGCTGGAGCCGATATTCTTACGGTGCATATTGAGGCTTGTACCCATATTCATCGTACCATACAAAGCATTCAATCGCTGGGTATGAAAGCGGGTGTTGCAATAAATCCCGGAACCTCCTTGCATGCCATCGAAAGCGTATTGAACGATGCCGATTTATTCCTGGTGATGAGTGTTAATCCCGGTTTTGGAGGGCAAAAGTTTATTGAAGCTACATATGATAAAGTGAGGCAGCTCAGATCACTTTTGGATGCAGCGGGATCGAGGGCACTTATTGAAGTGGATGGTGGTGTTGGGCCTGCTAACAGTACGGCACTAATTGATGCAGGCGCGAATGCTTTAGTAGCCGGTAATGCGGTGTTTGCCGCCGAAAATCCTGCAGAGGTTATACGCACGCTCAAGCAATTGCCATAATGAGACTTTTTTTGCGCCTTTTTATCGAAAGTTTTCGGTTTGCCATAGGTTCACTGGTAGAAAATAAGTTGCGCACGTTTTTATCTTTATTGGGTATCACCATAGGTATTTTCGCAATTATCTCTGTGTTTACCATGGTGGATTCCATACGAAATAATATCGATAAAAGTATTTCTTCCCTAGGCGATGATGTGGTTTATGTGCAAAAATGGCCGTGGACGTTCGGTTCTGATTATCCTTGGTGGAAATATATGAATCGTCCGGTGACCTCTATTGATGAGTTGCACCTAATACGCGAGAAAAGCAAACTTACTCAAGCATCGGCATTTTTAATTGAGGCCAACGTTACCTTCAAATATAAGAGTGCTAGTGCCGAAAATGTTAAAATATCAGCAGTAACCGATCAATACGATCAGATTAAACGTTTTGAATTACAGGAAGGCCGATATTTTTCTGAATCAGAATTACAGGCGGGTAGGGGCGTAGTGGTTATTGGAGCCAACGTAGCCGAAAATTTATTTGGCTCAGTGAATTCTATTGGTAAATCGGTGTATCTGCGAAGCGAGCAGGTTACCGTTATTGGTATATTTAAAAAAGAGGGACAAAATTTAATTGATTTTGGTTTGGATAATGCGGCCATAATTCCACTCAATTATGCCCGAAGTAGAGTCAATATCCGCGATGATGAGGTAAATCCCTATATAGCAGTGCGTGCCCGTGAGGGGGTTAAATCGTCTGTTTTAATGGATGAGCTTACTGGAATAATGCGTTCGTTGCGCCGCATTCCACCGCGTGAGGAAGATAATTTTGCATTGAACGAGGCACGACTTATTTCTAACGGATTTGATCAATTAATAGGTGTGGTAAATATTGCCGGCGGATTTATTGGTTTTTTCTCTATACTGGTCGGCGGCTTTGGAATTGCCAATATCATGTTTGTTTCGGTAAAGGAACGTACCGCCATTATAGGTATTCAAAAATCATTGGGTGCCAAAAATTATTTTATACTGTTTCAGTTTTTATTTGAAGCGGTTATTTTATCCATAATTGGAGGTTTAATTGGCCTAATACTCATATTTCTGCTAACGTTAGCCTTATCGGGCGGTATTGATTTTGAAGTGGCGCTCAGTTTTAAAAATATTGTATTGGGATTATTTATTTCTGGAGTTATTGGACTTATTTCGGGTATTGCTCCCGCATTATCGGCATCCAGACTTAACCCGGTTGATGCTATACGTGCAAAATAATAGAGAATTATTTTAAGAATTGGGTTGCGAATGAGTGGTAAATAATTCCTTTGTAGCGTATATCAAACCTCTGTGTGGATTATTTTCTTGGTTAGATATGTGAATGTATTCAAAAATTTCAAATTCAACCCAGATTAAGCGTTAGAAATGAAATACACTATTGCCTGGGGTGGTAGTCTGTGGGATGCATCTGGATTAATCCCGACGAATCGTGGATTCATTTGGCTCTTGTGGCAAATTGAGCAATTTTATTGTGTAATTTGGGTTCAATGTAATTGTCCTGAAGGAGCTGCTCAAATTTAAACCCAAAATTGTCATTAGGATTTGACCACACAAGGAATTTTGAATGAGTTTACATTCATCCAAAGTCCGGTGAACCATTCTCTTCGTTTTAATGCGAGTGAGAGCTTTAAT